>CBDURO010000001.1:7500-136895 GCA_965369995.1 uncultured bacterium
GTGAAGTAATTGTAATAAATAAAAGCAACTATACCAACACCTAACCCTGTTGCTGTTGTCATCAAAGCCTCCCAAATTCCTCCTGCGAGCACCGTAGCATTTACGTTTCCGCCTAATCTTTCGATCTCCATGAATGCGCTCATCATTCCGGTAACAGTACCTAAGAATCCTGTTAATGGTGCCACACCGGCGATTGTAGCGAGTAAATTCATATTTTTTTCCATTAGATGTACCTGTTCCGTGCCTATAGCTTCCATATATGATTCAATTCCGTCTTTATCATGATGAGCATGCAATAGTCCTTCTTTAAGAACGATTGGAACAGCTCCTTTTGAACCTATACAAAGATTAATTGCTTCATCTTTTTTACCACTTGCAATCAATGCTTTTAGTTCATACATAATATGGTTGGTTTTTGTTTTAAATCGGTTTAAATCAATATATTTATTTACAATTAATACAACTGCGGCAATAGAAAATAATAAAATAGGTATCATTAACCATCCACCTTGAGCAAATATTTTTAGTAGACTCATTCTTCCTCCAAGAAATATTTAATTATTTAAATTTTACCAAAAAACTTTTATTCCACCCCAGCCACTTAAACGAGGTGAACTATATCCTTTCCAAATTTCATAATTTATATCCAGGAAATTGTTTAGTTGACCATAAATTTCAACATATTTTCCAATTTTTTTACTGACTGAAAAATTACCAATGAAATATGATTCAATCACATCATCATTATTATCTGTAGCTTTGAATTGTGATGTGAATTGTTCACTTATAAATTGTCCGTTTAACATTAATTCGATGCCAAAACCAGGCAATGCTCTAATCGTAAAATTAAAATCCAGTTTTGGAAAATATGGAATTTGGTCAGCATTGTTACTTTTAGTAATATTATAATTTTTATATCCCGTAGATGACCAGACAGAAATATAATCATTAATTCGCCAGTTTAGTATTGCTCGGATTTCGTGCAATATTATATCATTGCCATAGACTATATCCCAGTGTCCTATATTTTCATCTCCCGTGCCCCAATCTTGTGGAATAAAAATACCATAATTATTGATATCTTTGTAATTATAGAATGTTTCAAATGATAGATCATAAGTTCCGGATCGTTTCCATCCGAGTTTTATATCTGATACTAAATCGCTATAAGAGAGCGGAGCTGACATATTCACGTATGGATTAGTATTTAAAATCTGTACTAGGGAAATATTCTCCAACTTGGGTTCAAAAATGCCAAATAAACTCCCCATAGGACCTAAATTAAACTCCATAGCAAGTATTGGATATATAGTTGTTAAATCGTCTTCTTGCGGGTCCTCATTATTTCCAAATAATAAACCATGTTCATTACTGCTCTTATGGGAGAAAATATTTATTCCACCTTTTACTTTTAAATTACGAGCGAAAACATGTTCGATAGTTGATCGTACATTTCCAAATAATGAATTGCTTAATAATGAGTTGTTGGTTATATCATCGCGAACTTTCTCTAAATAATTTATTGGTACTAGATCAGTATTTTGCTTTACCCAAGCATGCAAGCTATCCAATTGATTTGGATTTAAAGGAATTTCGATCCGGTCAGAATTTAGTTTAATATTACCCGTGAAAAACGATGTGCCAATCGTTTTGCTTATATTTAGATCTGTCCATAATCCCCAATTAAATAGTTGAGAATCATCGGGGTCCATATATCGAACTCCGACATCCCATCTGATATTAGCTAATTCCCAACCGGTAATTCCTGTTGTACTTGAAACATCTAAATTCATTCGAGACCGTTGCTCTTTAGGATTTACCAAGGCTCCATAAAATTTATATGTATTATCCGTTAAAGTAAATTGAGTTTTATTTTGTATATACCGATTAAAACGATGAACATTCGTTAAAGTATTTCTGAAATAATTATAATCTGAATTTTTAATATGACCGCTATTCCAACAGTAATCCATATCGACAAATAATTCATCATCAAGAAATTGTTTTCTCAGTTTTAATCCAGTATTTATATCATTATATCTGCCATAAGATAAATAAAATTCATTGCTTATAGTAGTTGTAGGATAGAAGATATTTTGATCCATCTTTATTCCGCCAGCTCCCGATACAAGTCGATTACCTTTTCCCTCTCCGGTTGGATTTGCTGTGATAATTGGTACATTAGTTTTATCAGTCGTCTTTTTGGAAGCAGGTACATTAGTGATGATTCTTTCACCGATAATTGTATGCTCCTTTAATTCAATAATAGGTAAGCCGGGATCAGTTGCTTGCACCGGTTTAGGTTTTTCTTGTACCATTAATGTTGTGTCTTGTGGAACAGCGGTAGTTCTTGAAGGTTTTTTCTTTTGAGCAAAGCTTACCGAATTAATCAGTATAAAAATAAATAATGTACCTACAAAAATATTCAAAAGTTTTTTTCTTAAATAAAAATTCATAATTAATTTGTTAACCTGCTAAGTCCGGCTGTTGCTTCTTCGGCAAATTGATTATCCGAATTATTTTCAAGTACAATATTATAAAGCTTTATAGCTTCATCATTTTTATTTAGTTTTTCTTGGCAAAGTGCTGCATCAAGCGTCGCGGAATAAACCCAATATTCGTGTCGGGAGTATAGATATCTGACTTTTAATAATTCTTCAAGAGCAAAAGAATAATTGTCTTGTGATAAATGAGACCAGCCAATTAGATACTGTGCTTCCGCTGCAATTGCATCCGTTCGCCGAGCGATAACTGTCTTAAAGTATTTAATAGCGTTTAGTACATCGCCTTTCGTGGTGATTATTCTACCTATTTTATTGCGTGCTTCATCAGATTCAATAGTTTTAGAGAAATTTTCAATTATATATTGATAATTCGATTTTGCAGAATCCATCTTATCCAATTTTTCTTGAGCTTTTCCTATACCCAAATATGCGGCGGCAGTTTCCTGTGAATTAGGATAATTTCTAATTGCTTTTCGAAAAGTTGCTTCTGCTTTACTATATTCATTTTGTAATGAATATATTTCACCAAGTTTAACAAGAGTATATGGAGCAATCTGACTTTTTGGATAGTTCACATTAATTTTTTCATAATAAGAAATTGCATTACTTGTATTACCTTTCATAAGGTAAGCGTCGCCAAGTCCGAGAAAAGCATTTGCTGCAAGAGGATCATTAGAATAATTATTTACTATAATATTAAATTGATTAATAGCTTTGTCAGGTTGTTCCTTTACTAAGTATGAATCAGCATTTTTCAGTAGCAATTCAACAGAAAATTTACTTTGTGGATTTTGGTTTACATAATTTTCAACCACTGAATTGGCTTCATCAATTTTACCAAGAATCAAATAGGAATCTTGAACACCTGTTACAGCATCGCCAATCACAGGACTATTTGGAAAATATGAAATGATATAATTATAATTTTTTATGGCATCTTCATAATTTTGCAAATTATAGTAGGCATTCCCCATATCAATATATGCATTATCAAGATGGTTACTATTTGGATAATTGTTTATCAATTGTCGATATAAAGTAATAGCATTTTCAGGTTTATTCAATTGTCGCAAATTTAGCGATGCTACCTCAAATATTGCATCATCAGCAAATTCGTTTGACGGATAATTCTCGTAAATTGATTCAAATTCTTTAATCGCATTGTTACGACGATCCAGGTTTGATAAAGTACGAGCGATTTGAAAGGATGTTCTTATTTTCATTGCCTCATTCGGCTGATCACGTCTAAGAATTTGCTGAGCTGATTTATATGAAGATAGTGCGTTTTTGAAATCCTTTAAGATGAAATAACAATTTCCTGACTGATATGTTGCATCAAATTTATGCGGGCTATTTGGATATTGATTGAGTAATGCTGTAAAATCTTTACGGGCTGCTTCATAATCTTTTTGCGCGTACTTGGAATAGGCTCGTGCGTAAATTGCATCCATTCGTTTGGATGAACCGCTGTAATTTCGTAATAATTGTGTAAATGTATTTTCCGAATTTTTGTATTCCTTATCCTCATATTGACACTCTCCGAGCCAATATAGTGCTAAATCAACTAATTTGTGTTTAGGATTTGCATCAATAAAATTTTGGAATGTTACTTTAGCGGCATCTCTGTTACCCGATTTATACTGGCTCCACCCAAGTCGATATTTACTTTCCACAGCAAGCTCCGGATTGGAAGAATTAGTTATCATTTTTGCGTAAACTGCCTCGGCATCACTATAGCGTTCTAACTCTAATAAACATTCGCCGGACATTTTAAGTGCTTGATCAAATACATCACTATTGGAATAAGACTTAGTTACTGACGCAAATTTTTGATAGGCAACTTGATAATTTTCTCTATCAAAATAGCCAAGACCAAGTTCATACAATGCATTATCGGCAAATTGGCTCTCAGACGCCACTGTTGCTAATTCTTCTAAAGTTATATCACCACGTTCGGGATGACCGGAATTTTTAAGAGATATTCCTAAAAGATATTTAGACTGATTCTGTAACTCGCCGGGACCAGTGTTTTGAACTAAGTTATCATAAATAATTACTGCATCAGCAAATCGTTTCTCTTTTAAATATATCCAACCGAGTCCAATTCGTGCTTCGTTAACAAAGTCACTCTGCGGAAAATTTGAAATTACTGTTTGGAATTCGTTTATCGCTTGATTTAAGCGATGAGTTTCGTAATATGAATCGCCAAGAAAATAATGACCTGAGGATTGATACTGTTCACTCTCTTCTGACATATCTATTGAAGAGAGAATATCAATTGTAGCTTGATATTCCTTGTTTCTCCAATAACATTCACCTATTTTAAATTTAGCATCTGATATCAATTCGCTTTCCGGAAATAAATCTATTAGTGACTGAAATGCAGATATTGCTTTAGAGTAATTCTTATTCAATAAATTTGACCAACCGATCGAATAATAGGCATAATCTTTCAGGTCATCTTCGTTCGAATTAATCACTTGCGAGTAGTAATAAGCAGCATTATCGTAATCGGGGATTTCAAAATAACTTTCACCTGCCCAATAATTTGCCTTATTTACCAACTCACTTTTTGGAAAATCATCGGCAATCTTTGTGAATTGTCCAGCTGCGTTAACAAAATTGTTCTCCTCGTAATAACTTTCCCCAACTAGAAAAACAGCATCATCAACCAAGGTGCTGAAAGGAAACTGCACCATGAATTCCTTTAAAATATTACGAACTTCCGGATATTTTTTGAGATAAAACTGACTTTTCCCTAATAAATAGTAGGCAGATTCACGCCATTCACTCGTTGGATATTTATACAAAAAGTCTTGCAAACGCAGCTCAGTTGATTGGTAAAGTCCATCTTCGAATAAACCTAATGCTATGAGATAATCATTGCGTTCATTATTGGAAACACCTTGCGCAAAGCTAGAGGACATCGTAAATAATATTACCGTAAAAATAGATATTAGATATTTATTAAACTTCATCTTGATAGGATTTTCTTTTTACAATGTGGTAATTTAAGAAAATATTTGATAATTCGGGTTCATTTTATGTGTTATTTCACGATAACAAAATGGGAAAGTTTCATTATAAAGAGGGATCAGGGGTCAGAGGTTGGGGAGCAGTAGCAGTAGCATCTTTAATTGATAGTCAATCGATAATAGTAAATAGTCAATAATCAATTTCTCCGTGTCCTCTGCCTGTCCGCCGTAGCCTTGGCGTAGGAGGGTGGCAATTCAACTTTAATCAGACTAAATTCCGCTGCAATAAATATGAATAAATTTATAAATTGAACAAAACACGCGGAAATATAATTTGGGTTGATGATGAAATAGATCATCTAAAACCGCATATAATATCTTTAGAGGATAAGGGGTATAAAGTTACACCAATATCCAACGGATGGGATGCTATAACAGCAGTGAAAACACATTCTTATGATTTGGTTCTTATGGATCATTTTATGCCCGGTATAGATGGTATTGAAACAGTGCGCCGAATAAAGGAAATTAAACCTGAATTACCTGTTATAATGATCACAAAAAGTGAAGAAGAATGGCTCATGGATGAAGCCATCTCTGAGCAAGTTGCTGAATATCTAATCAAACCGGTAAATCCTTCACAGATTTTTAGCGCATGTAAACGTGTCCTTGAAAAATCTCGTATTATTGATGAGAAAACGACGAGTGATTATTTAAAGGAATTTAGAGAAATCGAATCGAGAATTCAAGAATCCATGACAATCGATGATTGGTGGAATCTGTATAATAAATTAGTCGGTTGGCAGTTAAAATTTGATGCAAAACGTAAGTCTGAATTAACGGGAATATTGGATGAACAGATTCAATCTTGTAATCGTGAATTTATTCATTTTATTGATAATGAGTATACTGGATGGTTGAAAAATGATGATCGTCCACCACTTTCTCCTGATATTTTACCGAGATTTTGTCTCCCAAAACTTGAAAACAAAGAAAAGGTCTGTTTATTTGTTGTTGATTGTTTGCGATATGATCATTTAATGGCAATATTGCCACAAATTTCTCAGTATTTCGATATTCAAATGGATTATGCCGTTTCCATTTTACCAACTGCCACACCATTTGCAAGGAACGCTATATTTAGCGGTTTATACCCCGATGAAATGTTCACAAAATATCCTGAACAGAAAAAATTGATTGCGAATCACGAAGCACACCAAAATAAATTTGAAGCCGAATTTCTCCAGGATTTATTAAAACGCAATGGCTTAACAAATATTAGTTCTCATTATCACAAAATTTGGAAAGCCGAAGAAGGGCAGAGGTTTAATAATCGCTTAAGCGACTACATGAATCACGATTTGATAGCCGTTGTGATTAATTTTATTGATTTACTGGCACACAAAAGATCTGAATCCAATATTATAAAAGAAATGGTACCGGATGAAACCGGCTATCGCCAAGCAGTACGAAATTGGTTTGAAAATTCATGGTTTTTTGAAAGCTTAATTCAACTCGCCGAGAGTGATTATCATGTAATTATTACAAGTGATCATGGTAGTGTTAGGGTGCAAAAGGGAGTGATGGTTGCTGCTGACAAAGAGGCATCATCAGGTGTTCGTTATAAATATGGTAGGAATCTTAATAGCAAAGATAAAAACGCCTTAGTTATTAAAAAACCAAGTTTGTATCGGCTTCCTGATATTGGTTCGCAGTCGAGTTATTTAATCGCTAAAGGCGATGCATATTTTCTTTATCCAACGCAGCTTCATCAATACCAAACTGTTTTCAAGGATAGTTTCCAACATGGTGGCATTTCAATGGAAGAAATGTTAATTCCGGTTGCCACATTAAAAGGTAAATAATGTTGGGTACATTTATAACTAAATCTCTGGAGGAAACAAAAAAATTAGCTGCAAAAATCGCAAATGAAGTTGCGATAGGTAATGTGACTGCCTTGATTGGTGATTTAGGTACAGGGAAAACAGTTTTTGCGCAAGGTTTCGCTAAAGCGATGGGTATTAAGGAAACGGTGGGGTCTCCTACATTTAAACTTATTAGTGAATATGAGGGTAAAAAATCTTGGTTATATCATATTGATTGTTACAGACTAAAAAATGCACAACAATTTATAAATATAGGTGGGGAAGAATATTTAGCGCCTGACAAAGGTATTACTTTAATAGAATGGGCGGATATTATTAACGAAATCTTACCAAAAGGTGCAATTATAATTAAATTTAAACGAATATCCGGCAAGCCTAATCACCGAGAAATAATTATAAGCTGATTTCCATGAAATTAATTGCGATAGAAACATCAACCGATATATGTAGCATTGCCTATATTCATAATGGAGCGTGTGAAAATATTATTGAAGAAAAAATTCCAAGGCAACATGCAGAGAAATTACCATTGTTTTACGATGAATTAGTAAAACTGACCGGATTGAGATTATCTGAAATAGATGCAATTGCTGTGTCAATTGGTCCGGGTTCTTTCACCGGATTAAGAATTGGTTTAAGTTATGCAAAAGGATTAGCTTGTGGTTACAAAAAACCGATTGTGCCGGTTCCAACAATGCAATCTCTATTACATGGAAGTGGGATTGAAGTTGGAAATGTTGCGGTAGTAATGCGTTCGCATGGGGATAAGTATTTTGTCTGGAATCAGGTGTCAGGGATCATTGGTCAGGGTTCAGGAGGCAGTAGCAGTAAATATTCACGTATTCACGTGTTAACGTGCGAAAGTGTTAATGATTTAGGAATTGATTTGCCCAATACCAAAATTATTTACTGGAACTGTGAAAAATTGTTTGGTGAAGTTGAAAAAATGCAAAATGTTATGCCCGTAAAACCTTCAGCTAAGTGGATAGGAGAGTTAGCCTATCAAAATTATAACAAATGGGTAGTTGAAAACCCATACAAATTGGTACCGGATTATGTATCGCCTTTTAAAATCGGAAATCTGAAATCTGAAAGAAGATTTATGAGAAGATGTTAATGTATTCAGGTGTTAATTAGTTTAAGAATGGTTCTGTGAATGACGACTAATGACTACTTAATAATCATCAATGACAGCGCAGCGTATCCATTTTTACAACTTAACTCTTTTAACTTGGGACTTAAAACTTCTAAATAAATTTGTATATTCCCGGTCAATAAAAATTATAAAATATCAATATTCAATAGTAAATAGACAATAGAAAATATTCAAATACAAATGGCATGGTTTCACAGAAAAGACGAAAAATTTAAAGATTCACAAAAGAAATCTATTCCGGATGACTTATGGGTAAAATGTCCATCTTGTTCGGAAATATTATATAAACCGGAGTTGAAGAAAAATCATTCGGTTTGTCGTCATTGTAAACACCATTTCAGGATAAATTCAACCGAATATATTAAATTGATATTAGATGATGGAACAGAAAAGGAGGTTTTTGGTAATATCACTTCCGTAGATAAATTAAAGTTCAAATCGGAAAGGAAATATACCGATCAGTTAAAAATAGCGAAAAATAAAACAAATGATTTAGAAGCAATCCGTTGTTTTGAAGGTAATATTAGTAAGATGCCCATAATACTAGGTGTGATGAATTTTGAATTTATCGGTGGAAGCATGGGCTCTGTTGTAGGAGAAAAAGTTTCTCGCGCAATTAAGCTTGCTGATAAAAAGAAAGTACCTCTGATAATTGTATGTGCTTCCGGTGGTGCACGTATGCAGGAAGGAGTATTATCGCTGATGCAATTAGCGAAAACAAGTGCCAATCTTGCTAAATTTATGGACAATGGTGGATTGTATATACCGTTATTAACTAATCCTACAACCGGTGGTGTGACAGCAAGTTACGGGATGTTAGGTGACATTAATCTCGCAGAACCAAAAGCTTTAATTGGATTTGCCGGACCAAGAGTTATTAAACAAACGATTAGTCAAGATTTACCTGAAGGATTCCAACGATCAGAATTTTTATTAGAAAAAGGATTTATTGATCTAATAGTACCACGTTCCGAATTAAAAGATACTTTAACAACTGTATTAAATACATTATTATGAACAAACGCCCAAATATACTTGTCACGAACGATGATGGAATTTTTGCACCCGGTATTTATGCTCTGTGGGAGGCAATGCAAGAAATCGGTGATGTAACAGTAGTAGCACCCGACACAGAAAAAAGCGCCGTAGGACATGCAATTACCATAACAGATCCGATAAGAGTGGAACAAATTCATAGAAAGAATGGATTTGAAGGATTTGCAGTTAAAGGTACACCGGCAGATTGTGTAAAAATTGCGGGTCGATCATTAATGAAAACACCTCCTGATATTGTAGTCTCGGGAATTAATTCAGGTGCAAATGTCGGAAGTAATATTATTTACTCAGGAACAGTATCGGCTGCAACAGAAGGAACAATACTTGGCATTCCCTCAATAGCGATTAGTTTAAATTCCATAAGGGGTGGCGATATGACTGCATCGCAAAAAGTTGCGAAAATTGTAGTCAAAAAGGTACTTGAAAATGGATTGCCCATGGGAGTTTTACTAAACGTGAACGTACCTAATATTCCAGAAGAATCCATCAAAGGATATCGTATTACGAAACAAGGGAAATTAGTTTTTAAGGATCAATTTGAAAAACGCGAAGACCCACGTGGAAAGTTTTACTATTGGATGAAGGGTGAAAATGTTAATGATACTAACAACGATACTGACGGATATGCTATTCAAAACGATTTTGTGAGTATAACACCAATACATTATCAGCTAACTAATGAATCGTTTTTAAAGACACTTAAAAGTTGGGAATTTTAGTGGATTCACACCATAATCAGGGGGTTGTAATACTTGATTTTGGTTCGCAATATACTCGGTTAATTGCACGTCGGATACGTGAGCAAAATATTTTTTCTGAAATATTACCTTCGAATACTAGAAGTGATAAAATTCGCAGACATAATCCAAAAGCACTCATTTTGTCAGGTGGTCCTTCTAGTGTATATTCTAAATCTGCCCCAAAACATGATGAATCAATTTTCGATTTAGACATACCTATTCTCGGTATCTGTTATGGTTTACATTTGCTAGTGCAGCATTATGGCGGAAAAATCGACACTTCTGATATTAAGGAATATGGATTTGATGAAATAAGAATTGGCATTAAATCTGATTTATTCGATACTATTCCTAGTACAACTAAAGTATGGATGAGCCATGCCGATAAAGTATCTGAATTACCAAAAAATTGGGAAATAACCGCTGAATCATCTAATGGAATTGTGGCAAGTTTAGAGAGTAAATCTGAAAAACGATATGCAACACAATTTCATCCGGAAGTGGATCACACAGAGAAAGGGAAAGAAATATTATCAAATTTTTTATTCAAAATAGCAAAATGTAATCCAACTTGGACACCCGATAATGTTATCAGTGAAAAAATCGCTGAAATACAACAAACCGTAGGCAAATCGGGGAAAGTGTTAACAGCTGTTAGTGGCGGTGTAGATTCATCGGTTGTTGCAGCACTATTAAATAAAGCTATTGGCAACAGAGCGATATCAGTAATCATAGATCATGGGATGCTAAGGAAAAATGAAGCCCAAAATTGTATAAAATCACTCAAAGAACACCTTGGTGTAAATATACAATTATTTGATGAATCGGAAATATTCTTAAAACGTCTCAAAGGCGTTAAAAATCCTGAGAAGAAAAGAAAAATTATAGGTGAACAATTTATAAGATCCTTTGAAAAAATAGCTAAAAGAATTGGTCATACAGATTATTTAGCTCAAGGAACTTTATATACAGATGTGATTGAAAGTGGTGGACTTGGGATCACAAATGCAGCACAAGTAATTAAAAGTCATCATAATGTTGGTGGGCTTCCTAAAAATATGGAATTAAAACTAATTGAACCTTTAAGAGAATTGTTCAAGGATGAAGTGAGAAAAATCGGTATAGAATTAGGATTGTCTGATAAACTTTTAAAACGTCATCCATTTCCCGGACCCGGACTAGCGGTAAGAATTCTTGGTTCAATTACTCAAAAACGAGTAAAGATGTTACAGGAAGCTGATGATATCTTTATTAGTATTTTACAGGAAGAAGGTATTTATGATGATATCTGGCAGGCTTTTGCGGTGCTAATACCGGTTAAAACAGTGGGAGTGATGGGAGACAACAGAACGTATGAAAATCTCATAGGTTTGCGAGCAGTTACGAGTTTGGATGGTATGACCGCAGACTGGTCTCGGATACCGGACAAAATATTGTCAAAAATTTCAAATAAGATAGTAAATTCTGTAAGCGGTATTAATCGCGTTGTATATGATATAACATCAAAACCGCCCGGAACTATCGAATGGGAATAATTTATAAAGGAAATATATGTGTGGTATAGTTGGATATTGGGGTAATAAAAATTCCGTCCCAATCTTAATAAAAGGATTGAAACGTTTAGAATATCGCGGTTACGATTCCGCCGGGATAGCGGTGATTGATAATAACAATAATCTAAATTATTTAAAACGTTCAGGAAAAGTAAAAGTATTGGAAGATGCCATTGATGGTTCTGTTATTAAAGGTAACATCGGTATTGCCCACACTAGATGGGCAACACACGGCATCCCTAATGATATTAATGCTCATCCTCAAATGGATGTAACCGAATCTATTGCTTTGATTCATAATGGAATAATCGAAAATCATTCAACTTTACGAGAAATATTAATAAATGAAGGTGTAAAATTTAAAAGTGAGACAGATACTGAGGTAGTTGTTCAATTGATCTCCTCAATTTATAATCATAACGGATTATCATTGGAAGAAGCGGTGAGGGCGGCACTTCAGAAAGTAGTTGGCGCATACGGTATAGTACTAATTAGCAAGGATGAACCTGATAAGTTAATTGCTGCAAAATTTGGTAGTCCTTTGGTTATTGGGATTGGAGAAAATGAATATTTTGTCGCAAGCGATGCAGCACCTATCATTGATTATACGCGAAAGGTTGTTTATCTTGATGAAGGTGAAATGGCTATTATTTCTGGTGGCGAGTTAACTATTAAAAAGATTTTTAATAATAAATTAGTATCGAAGAAAATAACTAAGGTGGATTGGTCTGTTGAACAAATAGAAAAAGGTAATTATCCACATTACATGCTTAAAGAAATACATGAGCAGGAACGGACAGTGATAGACACAATGAGGGGTCGTTTAAGAGTTGAAGAAGGTACTGCATTCTTGGGTGGGATACAGGACTTTCTACCAAGGATTGAGTCAGCTCGTCGATATTATATCACGGCTTGTGGAACATCATGGCATGCAGGAATGATTGGAAAATATCTGCTTGAGGAATTTGCCGGTATTCCCGTTCATGTAGAATATGCATCTGAATTTCGGTATCGTGAAACGATTGTTGGACCTGATACAGTGGTTATTGCCATTAGTCAATCCGGTGAAACTGCGGATACACTTGCTGCTATTCGTAAAGCCCGCGATAAAGGTGCCTTGACGATGGGTATTTGTAACGTTGTTGGTAGTTCCATCTCCCGTGAAACCGATTGTGGAGTTTATACTCATGCCGGTCCTGAAATAGGTGTTGCTTCAACTAAGGCATTTACTGCTCAAGTTACAATATTGTCAATGTTTGCATTAATGTTGGGGAGACGTAAGGGTAGATTGTCAAAATCACAGGGACAAGAAATAACCAGATCAATGAATAAGTTAGGACAATACATCAAAGAAGTCTTGGCAGATGATGAGCAATTGAAAGTAGTTGCCAAAGATACTCAAAATGTAAACAACTATCTCTATCTAGGTCGTGGATTAAATTATCCGGTTGCTCTTGAGGGTGCATTAAAATTAAAGGAAATTTCTTATATCCATGCAGAAGGCTACCCTGCAGCAGAAATGAAACATGGACCGATTGCACTCATTGACGAGAATATGCCGGTAGTATTTATAGCTCCTCAAGACAAAACATATGAGAAGATTTTATCAAATATTGAACAAGTTAAGGCTAGAAAAGGTATTACAATAGTTATTACGGATAAGCATTCAAAAGAAATAGAAAAATTGTCTGATTATTTGATTGTTATTCCGAGTACTCATGCCTATATATTTCCAATCCTAGTTTCAATACCATTACAATTGTTAGCTTACCATTTGGCTGTTTTAAGAGGATGTAATATTGACCAACCGCGCAACTTGGCCAAAAGCGTTACCGTTGAATAATTTGCTGAAATATTTTCTAATTTTCCTGATAACTTTTCCAATATTTGGACAAGTAAGTGATAAAACCTATTCGCGTTCTAATTCTACATTTAAAAGTGCAGTAGAGCAATACAATAAAGGTAATTATAAAGATGCAGAACTAATCCTTGAAAAGATATCTCCTGTCGAAAAAGGTTATTTTAGTGAGGAACTCGCTTTTTTTTCGATGCGGGTTAAATACCGTTTGAATGATTATTTTGCATGTAGAGAAATTGGTAAGTCGTTATTGAGTGAACATCCAAATAGTGTATATATACCCAATATTTTAATTGTTTTTGGTGATATTTTTATCGCTGAAGGATTGTATGAAGCAGCATTTCGTACTTACCTTAAAGCATTTAGGACTAATGATGATAAGCATTATCAAACTAATATAGTAAAACGTATTTTTCTATCGTTGCAATTTGGAATATCTCCAAATATTCCTGAAGAATTATTATCCATCGAAATTGACCAAGATTTGATCCAGATATTATTGTTATCTAAGGTACATACTGAATTATTTGCCGGTCAACAATCAAAAGCTGCAACTACACTATCTCAAATAGATTTTAAAGAATTATCAGAAATAAATCATGATTATTATTCAAAACTAAAGGATAAATTGTCTGACAATTTAACAGGTTATGCAATAGTTGGTGTTGTTTTACCTCTCACTGGTAAAGATGCAAAAATTGGAAGGGAATTTCTTGATGGACTAAAGTATGCCGAAGCAAACAATTATTCGAATGATATAGGATTATCTTTTATAGTTTATGACAATATGGGAGATCAGTTAAAAACATTAGAAGCATTTCTAGCTATAACTAATAACCCAAACGTTGTGGCTGCAATCGGACCGATTTCTACAGATAATTCTATAATTGCAGGAAGCATCGCTGAAACTAGCGGAATACCATTGATTATACCAACGACTGCTATTAACGGTTTATCGGAAATTTCCGATAATATATTCATGATGAATTCTGATTTAAAAATACGCGGGGAATTAGCAGGACAAATTATCGCCGAAATGCTTGAAGTGAAGAATATCGCAGTTCTTGCACCAGCAGATAAATTTGGCAAGAGTTTAGTTGACGCATTTACAAATAAATTAAAATCTTATAATAAAGTGCCAAAAATAATTGAATGGTATTCCGGAATACCGATGAATTTAGACCGACAATTTAAGTCAATTAGAGCGACAGCTTGGGAATTGTCCGACACTACTGATTATTGGAAATCGGCTGATACTACTGCTTCCTTGGATTTACTGAATACAACAATTGATTCCATATTTGCTGAACAGATATTCGAAGAAGAAGGAATGACTGCGGACGATTCATCAAAAGTTATTCTTAATTCAATTGACGCAATTTATATGCCAATTCACCCCGATCATTTAGATTATGTTGGAGCACAATATCCAGCATATAATTTAGATGCTATAGTCGTTGGAAACGATAATTGGGCAGATTTGGAAATATTAAGGAAAGAAAATATTGGACCTCATTTTGCGGGATTAGTTGTGATATCAAATTATAATAACCATCAAATAGATTTACTGAACAATAATTTTGATAATAAACATACCGGTTATTTTTATCAAGCAATTGATTGCTATAACCTATTAACAAAATCATTAACAGAGGCAAGTGCTTCAAATAAATCTTTATTGCAAATATTATCAAATATAGATGATTTTAGCGGATTATTCGGTACATATAATTTTACTGAACGTGGTAATCATGTTAATTCTACCTTAAACATTTTACAATTTGACGGATATAAATTTGATGAATATATTGATCCAAATCAACTTATTCAATATTAATAATGTTAATAAATTTGTGGTCTGATTACTCACCTAAATTTTCAGAAAAATTTATAATAGCCGGTTTGACAAATCAGTATTATCCTTTTTCATCTGAAAATGATAGAGTAGAATTCGCTAAAATATTAAAGTTAGATTATAGAAATATTGTTATTCCTGAGCAGCTCCATTCTAACAATGTGGTTTGCTGTACTAAAGCTGGAAATATTATTGGTACTGATGGAATAGTTACAAATAAGAAAGATTTAATATTATCAATTCAGGTAGCGGATTGTATTCCTATTTATCTTTTTGATAAACAAAATTATAATATCGGCTTAATACATGCCGGGTGGCGTGGGGTAATAGCCGGTATTATTGAAAACAGTATAAAACAAATGAAAGAGTTGGATTCAAAACCAATTGATATAGAAGTTTTGCTTGGTCCATCTATTAGACAATGTTGTTTTGAAGTTGGTTCCGAGGTTGGAAAATTATTTAATGGTAAATTTAAAAAAATCGGCAAAAGTGATAGAACGCATTTAGACTTGCAAAGTGCTGTTATTGACAAATTAATAAATATGAATATTCAATATAAAAATATTATTGATATCAAAGAATGTACAAGTTGCTCAGCTCAATATCACTCCTTTCGAAGAGACGGTGACAAAGCCGGTAGAATGATTGCTATGATGGGGTGGCGCCAGAAATCAGAAATCTGAGATTAGAAATTAGGGATTGAAAATATCAGTGGTAGTTGCAGGATTTTAAGAGGGAGAAAAGGTGAGAGGGAGCATTGGGGAATTGGATTAATGGAGTTAATGGGTTAACGTGTTCACAACTCACGTTTTTTCAATTAATGACAATTAATGACCACTAATAAGTACCAATAACACCAGATATATTAACCTTTAATCTTCAAAAACACATAAAATCCATATAAATTTCATTCAAATTAAACAGTAAATATGACAATTTTTGAAGCAGCACTATTAGGAATAATACAAGGACTCACTGAGTTTTTGCCAATCAGTAGTTCCGGTCATCTTGTGATTGGACAGAAAATGCTCGGCATATTCGTAGCGGGAAATGTATTTGAAGTTGTCGTTCATTTGGGAACACTTGGCAGTGTTTTAATTGTATTTTGGTCTGACATTATGCAATTAATTAAATCACTTAAATCTGCAACTACTCAAAAGTATATTATCGCCATAGCGATTGGTACACTACCGGCTGTTATAATTGGATTATTATTCAAAGATATTATATCAGAAGCATTTGAAAATATCAGGGTCGTGGCAATAACATTAATGATTACAGGAATAATTTTGCTGACCACAAGATTTATTAAAACAAAACTGAAGGACATATCAATTAGTCGTGGTTTGCTAATTGGTATCGCTCAAGCGATGGCGATTGCACCGGGCATTTCTAGATCCGGCATTACAATTAGTTTAGGAATGCATCTCGGTATAGCACCGGATAAGGCTGCCAAATTTTCATTCTTACTTGCAGTTCCGGCAATTGCCGGAGCCGGATTATTGACAGGATTAGATTTAATTGAATCAAGTGAACCAACATTACCGTGGTCTGTTCTTATTGTTGGATTTTTAAGTTCCTTGCTAGTAGGTTGGATTTCCTTAAAGTGGTTACTTGGGTTAATTAGATCAGGTAAATTTCACTGGTTTGGAGTTTATTGTATATTCGTGGGAATACTAAGTTGGATAATCTAGCATGACTATAACCGGTATAGTATTTATTATATATCTTGCAATTCTGATTGGTGTTGGCATTGCTACTTTTCGATTTAATAAAACTCAGGAAGATTATTTATTAGCAGGTCGCAAATTGGGACCGTGGGTTGTAGCATTTTCCGAGAGGGCATCTGGTGAATCTGCATGGTTGATATTGGCTTTACCGGGAGCAGCAATTGCAATCGGATTGGGTGAAATTTGGGCGGTTATTGGAATAATTAGTGGTATCATTTTATCATGGTTCATAATTGCAAATAGGTTACGCCAAGAAACCGCTAAATATGATGCACTTACAATCCCTCAATATTTACATAGAAAATATCAAGATAAAACAAATATTATAAGATTGTTTTCGTCATTTATTATAGTTTTCTTTTTTGCTTTTTATGTTTCCGCACAATTTCACGCATCCGGAAAAATTCTTAATTCGATATTTGGACTAAATCCAATAACCGGAATCACAATTGGTGCTTTAATTATTGTTTTGTATACTTTGATGGGTGGGTTTTTTGCTGTAGCGTGGACTGATCTAATCCAAGGGATTATAATGATTTGCACACTTGTTCTTTTGCCAATTGTTGGATTTATTGAATTAAAAGAAGCGGGAATTTCAGTTACGCAAAGTGTAATTAATGCAAGCGGTAATCAATCATCACTTACAATGGGCTTAACAGGTTGGGCGGCAGTTTCCTTAATAGTCGGAGGACTTAGTTGGGGACTGGGTTATTTTGGTCAACCGCATCTTATCATTCGATATATGTCGATTCGTAGTGCTGATGAGATCAAAACAGCACGAAAAATTGCCACAGCGTGGGCAATTCCGGGAGTAACTGGAGCCTTCTTAATAGGGATAGTCGCTTTGGCGATGTTTGGGGAGGGATTTTTTCCAGATGTCGAGCAAGCGATGCCGTATTTAGCGATGCATTTACTTCCTGGATGGATAGCGGGAATTATGATTTCCGGAGCAGTAGCAGCTATGATGTCCACCGCTGACAGCCAACTTTTAGTATCCACGTCGGCTATTACAGTTGATTTTTATAATCGATTCCTAAAGCGTAAAATTGATGATAAATCAATGGTTCGTTTGAGCAGAGTAGTAACGATTGGATTTGGTGTATTTGCTTATTTAATTGCAATTATTTCTCAATTAACCGGTAAAACGATTTTTGGTGTTGTAAGCTATGCCTGGAGTGGACTTGGTTCATCATTCGGACCTGCGCTAATTTTAACATTATGGTGGAAAGGAACAACAAGGCGTGGGGTTATTGCCGGTATTTTGATGGGTGCAATATCAACAATTATTTGGGCAAATATTAGTGTTTTACAGTCTGCCATTAGCGAGCGATTTGTCAGCTTTATTTTGGCATTTATGGCTGTTGTATTAGTTAGTTTATTAGATAAATCGAAATCTGAATGAATCCATCCATCACACAACTAATGAATTCTTTGAAAAACAGTGGAGTTGAACCTGTTTATTTATTACACGGAACAGATAAGTTTTTGCAACGATTCTTATCGGAAAAAATAGCTGATACATTTTTTCAAAATTCTAAATCAGATAAAACATTATTAATACCGGATGATATGAAAGGTCCGGAAATAATTGAAAATATTACAGCTACCGATTTATTCAGCAGTAAAAAAATGTTCATTATGTTGGAACCCCAAAAAATTAGCGGACAAAGCCGCAAAGAATTTTTGTCATATTGTGATAAGCCGATTCAATCAAATTGTTTGGTTATAGTTTTAGAGGAATTCGGTAAAAATGTTGCGATGGTAAGAGAATTAACTAATCGTTTTACAGCAATAAATGTTAGTTCTCCATTCGAAAATGATATGAAAAAATGGGCTCAATACTTCTTAAGAGAGAAAGATATAAAAGCGAATACGGGAATATTAAACACGATTGTAGAAATGGCCGGCGACTCAGTTGGACATATAGCCAATGAGATTGATAAAATAAGCATATTATTGGATGAGGGTCAGGAATTAACCGACGATTTAGTTCTACAATTTTCAGGATGGAAAAGGCAACATCAACGTTGGGAATTTTTCAAATATTTAGGGAATAAGGATTTAGAGAAGTCATTAAAAATTGGTTTATCACTTATCACCCAAAATGAAACGATGCTGACATTAATTTATCCTCTGACTGCTTTCTTTCAAGAATTGTTATTTGCTAAGATATCACCGGAGGTAGTCCCGGGTCGAGGAGGATATGTACCCTTATCAAATAGTATTGTGAAAAATCTACCCAATTACGTTAAAAGATACTCAAGAAAAGAGGTAGAGTTAGCATTAAAATTACTTGGTGAAATTGATGTTAGAAGTAAAACAACAACTGTTTCTGATGAATCAGAAATGACTAAATTCCTCTTTAATTTATTAGACAATAATGATTAATAAATACCGCTATACTGATGAAGAACTCATCGCCCGTTTCCAAAAGGGCGACGAAAATGCCTACACGGAACTCGTTAATCGTTACCGGGATAGATTGATGACTTTTGTCTATCGTTTTGTTAATGATATGGAACAAGCGGAAGATATTGTTCAGGATGCGTTAGTAAAAGTATATACACATAAACATTATTATAAAGAAGTTGCCAAATTTTCTACTTGGGTTTATACAATTGCAGGGAACTTAGCAAAGACCGAATTACGTAAAAGAAAACGAAGACAAACTTCGTCTTTGAGTACATTAGGATTGGATGATAAGGATTATGAATTACCGTCGGTTGAATTAGAAACAGGCGAGTATATTCAGGGGGAATACACCGAAAAAAAAATACAAGAAGCCATACAATCTTTACCGCTACATTTTAGGACTGTAATAATTTTACGTGATATTCAGGAACTTTCTTATGAGGAAATTAGTAATATCGTTAGTGTCCCTCTGGGAACGGTGAAATCTAGAATAAATCGTGCGAGATTGCAATTGCAAGAAGCACTTAAGGAGTATAAATAGGAGCGTAGCCTATCGATGGATCGTTATCAGTTAGAAGGTTATATATCAGATTATATTGAAAATAGTTTAAGTATCGCTAAACGTAAAGAATTTGAACAGTATTTAGCGAAACATCCCGAATCGAAAGAGCAAGTAGAAGCAGTTCGTTCAACAATATTACATTTAAAGAATTTACCTGGGGTAAAAACACCCAATGATTTTATGGTAAAATTGCAGCAGCGCGTTGCTAAACAACGCGACGTAGTTCCGGTTGCACAAAAAAGACGTAAGCCATTGATCTTCGGTTTCACACCGCTAACTGCCGGTATGATGTCACTTGTGGTTTTGGCAATTGTATTTGTTGGCTACGAATTAATGCCAAGTGGAACGTCTAGTCCTATCGCAATTCCGCCGCAAATAACCACAAATAATGTAATGTCCGTTCCTGTGAATCCCACTCCTATGACACCGATAAATACCGAATCGGCAATTGCCGAAGTGGAGGAAGACAGCTCTATAATTGAAAAAGATTTGCAGCAAATTAGTCCTGAACTTGAGGATAAAATAAACTATGTGAGAACACAGTAAGTTTTACAATCTATCTTTGATTATCCCTGTTGTTTATGTAAGTTTGAATAACAGGGATTTCCACATCTAAAATGCGTTTAATTAATAAAAATATAAGATTAATATTCATACTGCTAATCTTAGCTATTGTATTATTTTGTTTGCTATTTTTTAAGATCGGAGTTGGAATAGTATTTATTAATTTAATAATAGCCGGAATTATTACCGTTTTAGTATTTTTATTATGGGGATTGTTCAATAAAGAAAAAGTAAAAAAAATAAAACTGAGCTTAGATTTACCGAACTCAAAATTAAACGAAAACCCCAGAATTCCCTTCAATAAAACTTTAAAGTTAATTGGTGAACAGTTAAATACATTTAAACCGTCATTTAAGTTTGCAATATATCTAGTTGACCCTGAAAGCAATGGTTTTGTCTTACAAGATAATTCGGTTGAATATTTTTCCAATTTAATAAATATTAAAAATAAAATTTTCCATAAGATCTTTAGCGAAGATCAAACTTTGTTAGTTAAACCGAATGAATATCAAGATGAATGGACAGAGCTTTTTGCGGATATTGAAACTAATGAATCAAATTGTCTGTTAGGTTCAAAAATCAGTTATAAAAAATCCCCGATTGGCTGCTTATTTGCTTTTATTGATGATGTTAGAAGAGTTGATTCTAACGACCAAATAATTGTCCGACAATTTGCCGATCAAGTCACGCTGTCATTATCATTGATTGATAATATTGAATCTCTTCAGAAACATCACACCATACAGGAAAAAATAAATTCATTAGTTAACACTGCAAATATTTCAGAAAATAAATCAGTTATTTATGAAAAAGCGGTGGAAATTTGCCAATCTATATTTAAATACGATAAATTGACAATTATGGTCAGCTATCAAGATATTGATCATGCACGAATTGATTTTGTTGATGGATATTCGCTTGATATCAGTAGGGATGAAGTATTTTCGCTCAAGAATTCGATTTTTACAAATGTGATACAGGATAATCAAATTATTAATTCTAAAGATATTAATAAAGATTTTGGTAAACGATATAGATTTTATGAAGATGAAAAAACTAAACGGAGTATCTCATCGGTACTTGCTGTTCCAATTATTATCAATCAAGATGTTTCAGGTTGTATTGCATTAGAAAGATTTGAGGAAAAGGAATATTCTGCGATAAATCTTTTTTATCTTGAAAAGATTGCACAAATGCTAAATGTTTTACTGCAATGGCAATCAGAATACCATAAGATGTATTTAAATACTACCCATGATAATCTTACAGGGTTATTAAATTATCGAGCATTTTTAGATCGCTTAGACGTTGAAATAAATCGTGCTTTGAGAACTGATCAATCTTTAGTGATAATTATCGTGGATGTTGATAAATTTAAAAGAATCAATGATACTTTTGGCCATCCAATTGGCAATATTGCTTTAAGGAAAATAGCTGATTTAATTTCTTCAAGTGTAAGAAATATTGATGTCGTAGCACGGTACGGTGGAGAAGAATTTATTATTGCTGTTTCTAATTCCCAAAAAACCAGCGCTGAACAAATTGTAGAACGTATCGTTAGCAATGTTGCAAATAATATTTTTATTTTCAACGATCAAAGAATAAAAATTACTGTGAGCGCAGGAATGGCAGAATTTCCTAAGGATTCTGACCAAGTACAAAAACTTATTGAGGCTGCCGATAAAGCTATGTACGCAGCTAAGAAACATGGTGGTAACACATTTAGTATTTAAATATTAATTTAACAGATAGGAAAATTCAGATTGAAAAGATACAATAAAAGCACAGGATACATTTTTTGGATATTATTTATAAATATAATATTTATATTTAATTGTAGTCAATTACCGACTGTACAGCAAGATAATTCTCGGAATATGGTAAATGAAACTAATTCAGAATTCAGTGGATTGGGGCAAATCAATACTGAAGCTTTACAGCATATCATGGATGGTCAATTATATTTAGATCAAGGTGATTTTGCGATGGCTATTGTTGAATTGCAAGAAGCTCAACGATTAGAGACGAATGTAAGTTCTATCTATGTTTTATTGGCGGAATGTTATTGGAATTTGAATAAACCGGAAAGATCTATGGAATATTTGGAAACCGCAATAGAAATTGATCCAAATGATACTGACGTCCGGGAAGTAATAGCCGAACAGCATTTTCGACTTCAGGATTTTTCAAAATCAGAGCAACAATATAAATTATTATTAGAATTAAATCCCGAAAGTGAAGACTATTTATTCGCACTCGGTGATCTTGCAAAAATTCAAAAAAAGCATGATCAAGCAATTGATTACTACAAAAATGTTTATGAGATAAATAATAATACTATCCAAGCTTTAGAATTGGCAGCTGATTTATCACATCGCTTGGGAAAGTTTAATGAAGCCGATATATTATATCGAAAATTATTAAAAGCAGATAGCTTAAATGTAAATTATTTAGGTGCTTATGCTGATATAAACGTTCAATTAAATAATCCTAAAGAAGCTATCGAGTTAGTCAAAACGATTATTGCCATTGAGGGTTCATCTATAGACAATTTAATTCAATTAGGAGTTTTGTATAACGAGCTTGAAAAATATGATGAGGCAATAGAAATTTTTCAGGAAATATTGCAAGAAGACAGCACTAACACTACCGGTTTACATTTTTTGTCAACAATACATCGTGAAAACAAGGAATATAAAAAAGCTCAATTGTACGCCGATAAAATGATAATTGCTTTTCCGGAAAATCCGCAGGGCATTATAAATAGTGTACTAATAGCGCTTGATCAGGATGACAGCGAAAAAGCTATAACAATATTGTCTCCCGCCGCTGCCGATTTCCCTGACGAATATTCTATTCATTATTTGCTTGGTATGAGTTATAATCTTGCGGAGAATTATAAAATGGCAGCAGTTTTCCTTGATAATGCCCGGCAAATTGCTCCTAATTCACGGAATACTTTGCATTTGTTGGCAATCGTTAACGATAATCTTAATAATTGGACTATCTCAGATGGAATATATCAACAACTAATTCAAACCGATAGCACTGATGCACAAGCTTTTAATAATTACGCTTATAGTTTAATTGAAAGGGGTGATAAAATTGAATTATCCAAAAAATATTCCCGCCGCGCGATTGAATTAGCACCGAATCAAGCAGCCTATCTTGATACTTATGGCTGGATATTATTCAAAACTGGGAATACCAAAGAAGCTCATAAATATATTGAGAAATCGTTGAAAATTGATAATGAAAATGCAGAAGTATTAGAGCATATGGGTGATATATTAATTAAGATGAAAAAGAAGACCGAAGCGAAAGAATTTTATCAAAAAGCATTATCATTTGACCCGAAAAACCAACAACTCATTGAAAAATTAAGTGATTTTTAGATTATCAATTTTACTGATTGCAAACATACTCGTTGTTATCAGTTGTAGTCAAGCACCTGAAATTGTAATTGATGAAATAGTTGATTTGTCCTATGATGAATTAAAACAACAATACATTACTTGTAAAGGCAAGGGAGTAATGACTGCTCAAGGAAAACTGCCATGGAAATTAAATTATTCTTTCACAACTCAAAACGATAGTTCCTTCATTCAATTTAGAGACATTTTCAGCAGAAGAGTACTTTTTGTTCAAGCTTTGCCAAGTGAAATAACAATTTGGGATATGCAGAAAAACCTTCAATATGATTCTGATATTGGCAATGTGATACCAATTTTTAATATTTTGAAATCTTATGACATTGCTCAAATATTATGGGGAGAAATTCCGAAAAGATATCATATATCAAATAAAGAATCAGGTTTTGAAAGGGATTTAAACTTAGTAAATTTTGAATCAACTGTAACACAATTAGGAATGGTATTGGATAAGGTAATATTTAAGTTAGATTCTATTGATACAAAAGTCGAATTCAAAATATTTGGAAGAGATTATGGTGAAGCAAATCTTGATTTATCGAAGGGAATCCCTAAACAAGTGCCATTAAATTAATATGAATAAATCTTTATCAGTTGTAATCCCAACCTATAATGAGCTAGAATCACTTACTGAATTAATTACAGCTTTAAAAGATGTACTAAAATCACATAATAAATGGGAAGTATTATTCATAGATGACGGTTCAACTGATGATTCGATAGGATTTCTTACAGAAATTGTTACTAGTGAATCAAATTTCAAATTAATTCAATTACATCGTAATTATGGTAAATCGGCTGCCTTGGCGGAAGGATTCAAAGTGGCTACAGGAGATTATATTATTACAATGGATGCAGATTTACAAGATGATCCGAAAGAAATACCCAATCTAATTTCCAAGTTGGAGGAAGGATATGATTTGGTTACCGGTTGGAAAAAAACTCGAAAGGACCCTTGGACTAAACGGTTTCCATCAAAAATTGCTAATTTCGTAACAGGATTAATCACTGGTGTAAAAGTTCATGATATGAATTGTGGCTTGAAAATATATCGTCGAGCTGTAGTAAAATCAATAGATATTTATGGAGGACGACATCGGTATATACCTGCTTTAGCCGGGCAAAAAAGATTTCGGATTGCTGAAATTCCCGTACAACATCATAAAAGACAATATGGTGTAACAAAATATGGCGGATCGCGTCTTTTTCATGGATTTTTTGATCTAATTACAATTCTCTTTTTGAATCGCTACACACAAAAACCTTTACATTTATTTGGCTTGTTTGGTTTATCCTGCCTTGCACTATCATTTATTAGTGAATTATATGTAGTTTTTTTAAAGATATTTTATAGTCATCCATTTCAAAAACATTTTGCGATGATGTTATTTGGCGTTATGTTATTCGTATTAGGATTATGGTTTTTCTCAATTGGATTAATCGGGGAGATGGTTGCTCAAACAACTCAAGATCGCGAAGACCGCGTGAAGCAAATACTTGGTAGTTAGTTTTTTCCAGAATCCGATTTTAAATCGATGCGTATAACACTTATAGGACCTTTTCCGCCATTCCGCGGCGGAATTTCCGATTTTAACTCAGCACTATTTAATGAATTGAATAAAACACATAGTTTACAGATAATTAATTATTCTACACAGTATCTAAAAATTCTTTTCCCCGGGAAAACACAATACAAAGATAATGTTGATGAGTCTCATAAAAGTGAACGAATATTAAGTTCAATCAATCCGTTTACATGGAGTAAAACTGCTAATAAAATTATCGAATTCCAACCTAACATTGTTGTTGTTCATTATTGGATGCCGTTTTTTGCACCTGCACTTCGAAAAATTGCTGTATCATTAAAGAAAAAAATAGATGCCAAAATAATAGCAATTTGTCACAATCTAATTCCGCATGAAAACCATTTTTTTTATCAACATTTCACAAAAACTTTTTTATATAAAATTGATCGATTTGTAGTAATGTCAGAATCCGTTAAATCGGATTTATTAAAAATCATACCGAATGCAAAATTTAGATTAACACCGCATCCTATTTATAATATTTTTGGAAATACTATTGATAAGAAAATTGCGAGACAAAATCTTGATATTAAAGCTAAGAATGTGATCTTATATTTTGGCTTGATTCGTGAATATAAAGGATTAGATATTTTATTAAATAGTATTCCAAAAATCAAACAGGAACTCAATGATTTTATTGTAATTGTAGTAGGTGAATGTTACGAGAAAACAGAAAAATATTATGATATTATTGAAAATTTAAAAATACAAGATTCAGTTGATTTAAGATTAAAATTCATTCCTGATAATGAAATTTTGGAATATTTTTCAGCAGCTGATGTTGTGGCATTACCATATCGCACTGCAACACAAAGTGGAATAACACAAATTGCTTATAATTTTAACAGACCTGTGATAGTTAGCGATGTTGGCGGATTGGCAGAAATTGTGCCAAATGGAAAAACCGGTTATGTCGTAAAACCTGACTCAAATGAATTCGCAAAAGCGATTATCAACTATTTTAAAGATAATAAATTTGAAGAATTTTCTAAAAATATTAAGGTTCATAAGCAATTATTTTCATGGGAAAAATTTGTAGATAACTTAATGGAATTAGCATCGGAATGAATCCTTTAGTTTATATAATTATTCTGAATTGGAATGGCAAGGATCTCACGATGGATTGCTTAAAATCATTAACGAAAGTTCAATATGATAATTATAAAATATTGGTTGTGGATAACGGATCAAACGATAATTCAGTAGATATAATTAAGAAAGAATATCCCAATGTAGAAATTCTACAGTTAGATTATAATATTGGTTATGCGGCTGGCAACAATGCGGGATTTGATTTCCTAAAAAGTCAGAAACCTGATTATATAATATTTTTGAATAATGATACAATTGTTGATAAAAACTTTATTGAACCGCTTGTTAAGCCATTAGTTGATAATTCTGAGATAGGTCAAACAGTGCCTAAAATATTCTATGCGAAAGACCAAAACAGAATTTGGTATGCCGGTGGAAAGGTTAATTTATGGTTAGGCCAAATTTATCATAGTGGAATAAGGAAAAACGATAGTAGTAGATATTCCAAATCCCAATATACTGATTATGCAACCGGTTGTTGTTTTTGTATGCGCTATGGTGATTATTATGAACTTGGCGGATTTGACACATCATTTCCAATGTACTGTGAAGATGTAGATTTGTCGTTAAGAATTCGAGCTAGAGGAAAAAATATTTCATACGTACCAAATTCAAATATTTGGCATAAAATTTCTGCTTCTATTGGTGGAGAATTGTCAAATATGAAACTTAAAAGGAAGTTACGTGGGTTTAAAATATTATTTGGTAAGCATGCAAATTTTCTGCAGAAGATTACAATTATATTGTCTCGGATTATATCAATTCCGTATCGATTATTAAAATTTATTTATTTAATCATAAAGAAATAAAATGATTCAACTAATAAAAAATCGATTACAAAGAATTAAAGTAAATTTTAAACGTTTTGGATTGCTTAACACTGTAAAATATTTGATACAAAACGCAATTATAAAACGACCTGTTAATCAAATCAATTATTATCTAAAAAGGAAACAATATCCGCAGAATATAATTTTTATTACATCACTACCAAAAAGTGGATCAACGTGGTTATCAAATATGTGTTCAGGTTTATATGGATTTGATTTGTTTGCCCCGATCAAATGGAATACATATATTGCGAAAGAATGGGATGATTCACGTTGGGATTTAGAAACAGATATTTTTAAAGAATTCAGAAATAAGTTAGTGGTTATTCGTGGTCACACTTGGGCGATACCTAAAAATTTAAATGTATTAAAGAAATCTAATCTAAAATATATCATTGGCGTACGCGATCCTCGCGATAAATTAATTTCCGAATATTGGCATAGTAGGAATTTCCCAAAACATTGGGCGCATGACCAGGCACAAAAGCTTTCAATAAATGAATTTATTACGTATAAATTGGAATCCGGTGAATTTGAAAAAGAAACCTTAAACTGGATTAGAAATTGGTTGAAAAATCGTGATTTAACAAAATCAATAATTATTCGATATGAAGATATGTTAAATAATCCAAATACAGTTCTTGAAAAAATATTTAACTTTTTAGGTTTCAAAATTGAGCAGAAGAAAATAGAAAATATTATTGAAATAAATAGTTTTGATAAAATTACAGGTCGTAAACGTGGTAAAAACGATGATACAAAATTCGTTCGTAAGGGTGTGTCGGGTGAATGGGAAACTGCTTTTAGCAAGGAACAAAAGTCGTTTTTCAGTAAAATTGGTGAAGATGTAATTGAAAAACTGGGATACACGCCTACAATCTAATATGAGTAATAAAAACTTTACCCCTGCTCAAAAAATTGCCAAGGAATCTACAATCTCATTTGTAGGATTGGGTTACGGTCAGTTTGTTAGATACTTATTTACTGCATTACTGGCTCGCTTGGTCGGGGTACAATATCTTGGTATTTATTCGTTAGGTAATTCCATAACCAATATAGCCGGTGTAATCAGTAAAGCAGGTACCGATGTCGGATTAATGCGTTATATCAGTAGGCGCGATATTATAAAAGATCGAGAATCGATAAAAAATGATATTAAATCAGCATTGAAAATGGGACTCGTTTTCTCGATTATAATCATGTTAGCTCAAATAATGTTATCAAGATGGTTGGTAGAAAATGTGTTTGAAGCATCATCGTTATTGAGAATTGTGTTAATAATTTATGCTGTGTCGATACCGTTTACGGCTCTAATGACGATAGCGACATTTGCCACACAAGGATTCCAATTACTTAAATATAAAGTCTTTGTGGAATACATTCTAAATCCAACAGTATTAATAGTTTCTATGATATTTATGTATTTTGCTTTTTCAAGTGAATTGGCAATAATTCTGCCAACATTATTGACTGGAATCGCCGGCTTTACGGTTGCGAATTATTTCCTTAAGAAAATTGCAGGCGTCAATATTCTAAATATCGGGAATATCAATTTCAATAAAAAGATACTTACTTATTCTTTACCAATAATGTTTACTATGATATTAGGTTCGCTTTTACATTGGATGGACATATTGATGTTGGGATATTTTACTAATACCGAGACTGTTGGATTATATCACCCGGCAGTAAGAACAGCCGGGTTACAGCAATCAATTTTAATTGCATTTGCAGGAATTTTTGCTCCGATGTTTTCAAAATATTTTGCTCAAGATAATTTTACCGGCATGCACCATATTTATAAATTAGTAACGAGATGGATACTTACTTTAGTGATTCCTGTTTTTATTTTAATTATTCTTTTTTCTACAAAAATTATGCTTCTTTTTGGAGCAGATTTTATACAATCATCAGAGGCACTGATAATTTTATCGATTGGCACATCAATTTTTGCAATATTCGGAGTTAGCAGCACGGCATTGGTTGTATCGGGTTATCAAAAATTAAATTTAGTTAATGCTTTATCAGCGACAATTCTGAATATTTGTCTGAATATAATTTTAATACCAAAATATGGAATTATGGGTGCAGCGTGGGCAACCTTATCATCAATGACGTTTATTGCTATGGTACGCATAATAGAGACTCGAATTTTTCTAAAAATTAATCCATTTAATGTAAAAGTATTAAAACCAATCCTGGCTGGAATTATTACCTATGGAATTTTACAATACATTAAACCGAATTTAATGGTGTATCATACAGTCATAACTTTGATATTATCGATTATAATAATTTTTGCTGTTTATGGTGTACTGTTATTACTATTTAAATTTGATAAAGATGACAAAGATTTTCTACGCTCACTAAATTTTCTTAAAAACATGGTAATAAAACCAACTGTTCGGAAATAATATGTTATCAAAAAAACAATTAATTACAGTTCCCATTTTATTAGTGTTATTGTGCATCATTTTTTATCCGGTAATTTTCCAAGGAAAAATATTTAGCTCGCCTGATTCACTAAATCCAAAAGCTGCTGCAATCATTTTAAGTGAAACACAAAAGGAAATTGGCGAGTATCCTCTTTGGCAACCTTGGATTTTTAGCGGCATGCCGACAGCCGAGTCATTCACAAACACAAGCAACTTATATTTTTTACAATACGTTTTCCAATTACTGCATATTCCTACGATCATTATACATTTATTACATTTTTTATTTGCCGGTTTAGGAATGTATATATTATTGCGCTACCTTAAAATATCGCAAATTGTTGCGATAATTAGTGGAGCTGGCTTTATGTTGATGCCATATTTGGTAACAATGGAAGTATTTGGTCATGGCAGCCAAGCGATGACAGCAGCATACATACCTTGGGCGTTTTGGGCAGCTCTCAAATTATTTGATAAACAAAGGATTTTGGATGCCGGAATGTTGGCAATCATTCTTGGTCTGCAACTTCAGCGAGCTCATGTGCAAATTGCTTATTACACATGGATGTTAATAGGAGCTTTATTCTTATTTAAATTAATATTGTATCTTATAGACAAAGAACTTCGCAATAAAGCGATTAAAGGAAGCGTTCTATTCGTTGTCGCTATTATTTTAGCACTTGGTATTGCTGCATTAGTCTATTTACCGAGTTTACAGTATTCCTCTGAATCAATTAGGTCAGTTGGCCAACCCGGTTCAGCAAGCTATGATTATGCTACAAGTTGGTCATTTCATCCCAAGGAAATTCTTACATTTTTCATTCCATCTGCATATGGTTTTGGAGGTCAAACATATTGGGGCAAAATGCCTTTTACCGATTATCCGAATTATATGGGTATAGTTTTTTTATTATTAGCTGTGTTTGCTATAATAAAAAAACGAAATGCTGTTGTATGGTTTTTAGCAGGAACAACCCTAATTGCTCTGCTAATTTCATTTGGACGACATTTTGGTATTGTATATAATTTATTTTACGATTTTATTCCATACTTCAGCAAATTTCGGATACCAAGTATGATATTAATTATCGTTCAGTTCAATACCGTAATATTAGCTTGCTTCGGATTAGAACAACTTGTTGAACGTAATTGGAAAGACATACCAAAATGGTTTTGGTGGATTGCAGGTAGCGCAGGTTTTATTATATTGATGCTACTTTTTGGCAGCGGTTGGTTAAAAGAAATAGTCTCAAACGGTTTCACACAGCCTCGTACACAAGATTCACGTTTTGTTGAAGTGATAAATAATTTAAGATGGAAAATGTGGATTAAAGATGCTTGGTTAATGATATTATTTACCATAGGGTTGCTTGCTGCTTTTTTCCTTTTTATGAAAGATAATATTTCTAAAGTTATATTCATTGTAATAATTGGCGCATTAGCGCTTATTGATTTAGGAATAGTCAATTATAAAATAGTACAACCCGAACCAAATTCTGGAAGAGTTTCCCAACTTGTTAGTAAAAAAGCTATTGAGAGATACTTTCAACACGATAAAATAACCAAGTTCTTAACTGAAGATGAAACAGCTTACCGAGTTTACCCCATTGGTACCCTATTTGGTGAATCAAGATTACAAGCCTTTGGAATTCAATCGGTAGGTGGTTATCATCCGGCAAAATTGGCTATCTACAATAGATTCTTATCTAAAACAAATAATATAAGTACATTGCCGCTAATGCGAATGATGAATATCCGTTATATACTTAGTCCACAAGTGGTAAATCATCCCGATTTAGAGAAAGTATTTATTGACAAAATGCAAACCGGTTCAGGTAAAATTACGATATGGGTTTATCGCATTTCACACAGTATCCCGCGTGCTTGGTTCGTCGATAAAGTTGAAGTTGTTAACGAAAACGATTTATGGCAAAATCTATTAAATGAATCGTTTGATCCTGCACAAATTGCGTTTATTAATGAACCGCTTACTGAAGTAATCACCAAAGGCGATAAAATCTTGGAATATGAATCATCAATTCATCATATTAAGCTGAAAACCACCTCTCAAAATGCAGGATTTCTTGCAATAAGTGAAGTTCACTATCCATTAAGATGGAAAGCAAAGATTGATGGTAAACCGATCAAAACATATGAAACAAATGGTATAATTCGCGGAATAGAAGTTCCTGTTGGAGAACATATAATTGAATTTGAGTATGATAAATCAGTGTTTCATAAAGGAATATTAATATCAATTTCATCATTTATCTTAGCAATTGGTATTATAGCATTTGGACTGATTAGGAATAAAAAGACTAATGAACTGGTATAAATATTCAGTAAATATAAAAGCCGGGTTATTTATTCTTGGAATATTTCTTGTTTCTGCATTTGTACTTTTTACACAGAAGATCGTAAGAGATCTACGAGATGATAATCGAGAAATTGTGCAGTTATATGCTGAAATAATAGCCGGAGTTGCAACAAGCGAAAATGATGAAAATTTAAATTTCATATTTGAAAATATCATTCAAAAAGTACAATTTCCACTAATTCAATCTGATGCGGAAATGAAGCCGATATCTTGGAGAAATTTACCGGATAATGTCAATTCTGAAGCCGGAGCTTTACGGTATCAAAAAACCATGGATCACCAAAATGATCCTATTCCACTTGTTTATAAAAATCCTGATTCGAATGAAACAATTATATTCGGTTATCTGCATTTTGGAGATTCACGACTAATCAATCGATTGATATGGTTACCTTATTTGCAAATCGGATTAGTTGGTTTATTTATATTATTGGGATTTATCGGTTTTTCGGTAATTAGGAATAGCGAGAAAAGACATATTTGGGCGGGAATGGCACGTGAAACGGCACATCAATTGGGTACGCCTGTATCAGCTTTATTAGGCTGGGTTGACTTATTGAAAACTAATCCGAATCGTTCAAAATCTATAGTGAAAGATATGGACATGGATTTAGCTCGCTTGCAGGAGATAAGTAGTCGCTTTAGCGATATGGGTACCGCACCTAAATTTGAAAAATTAGATTTAGTTGAATTAATACAATCAATAATAAAATATCTGCAACATCGAGTTTCTGGAGTTGAAATCCGATTGACTTTTGATGATTCAGTGCAATATACAGTTAACGGTAATAAAAAATTATTAAGTTGGGCGATTGAGAATCTTGTGAAAAACGGAATTGATGCATCAAAGAATGTTGGGGGGAAAATCAATATAAATTTAAAAAAAGAGAAAAACCGATTTATTATAGATATAATAGATTTTGGTATGGGGATTCCTAAGAGAGATTGGAAGAATATTTTTAGACCAGGATTCAGTACAAAAAAATACGGTTGGGGGTTAGGGTTATCTTTGACAAAAAGAATTGTTATGGATTTCCATAAAGGTAAGATTTTTGTTAAAGAATCTGTGATTGATTCCGGTACAACGATAAGTATAATCCTTAGATAAGATTGTAGAATTACATCTTATCTAATCGTAAATTCCGCGCTAAATTTTAACTAATATATACTAAATAGGATAATTATATGACAACTTCATTGATAGAACCACACGGTGGCGAATTATGTAATTTATTTGTTTCTGAGGAACGTCAAAAAGAGCTGAAGAGTTTATTAATTAATGACGAATCATGGACTCTGACAGATAGACAAGTTTGCGATTTAGAATTAATTCTAAATGGTGGTTTTTCTCCGTTGAAAGGATTTTTTAATAAAAAAGACTATGATTCTGTAGTAAAAAATATGCGTTTGGCTGATGAAACTTTGTGGCCAATGCCAATTACACTTGATATAACCCAAGAGATTTCTGATAAACTTTCGCAAGGCGATAAGTTAGTACTGCGTGATAAAGAAGGATTTCCATTAGCAATTTTGCATATTGAAGATATTTGGAAACCGGATTTAAAAGCAGAAGCTCAATCTGTTTTTGGTACAGTTGATGATACACATCCGGCAGTAAATTATCTTTTGAATTTTACTAACCCTGTATATGTTGGTGGCACTTTAGAAGGCATGACATCCCCAAAGCATTATGATTATCAAGGACTTAGGCATACACCATCGGAGTTGCGTGAACAATTTTCAAAACGTGGTTGGGAAAATATTGTAGCGTTTCAAACTAGAAATCCAATGCATCGTGCTCATGTTGAATTAACGATGCGCGCTGCCAATGAAATTGGTGCTAATGTGTTAATTCATCCGGTTGTCGGTTTAACTAAACCTGGAGATGTTGATCATTATACTCGGGTTAGATGTTATGAAAAAGTACTGCCAAAATATCCGCATGGAACAGTATTATTAAGCTTGCTTCCTTTAGCAATGAGGATGGGCGGTCCGAGAGAAGCATTATGGCATGCAATTATCCGTAAAAATTATGGCTGTAATTTCTTAATTGTTGGACGTGACCATGCCGGTCCCGGAAATGATAAGGACGGAAACCCATTTTATGGTCCATATGATGCACAAGATTTGTTAAAAGAGCATGAGAATGAACTCGGAATAAAAATGGTTCCATTTAAATTGATGGTTTATATGGTGGATCGTGCGGAATATCGTCCTAATGATGAAGTACCGGAAGACGCAAAAATTCTAAGTATATCCGGTACAGAATTACGACGCAGATTAGATAAAGGTTTAGAGATTCCGGAATGGTTTTCATATCCGGAAGTTGTTGAAGAGCTTAGAGTAACTAGACCTTCACTAAATAAACGGGGTTTCTCAGTCTTTTTTACCGGACTTTCCGGTTCCGGAAAGTCAACATTGGCAAATGGATTGATGGTAAAACTATTAGAAGATGGTAGACGACCGGTAACGTTATTGGATGGTGATATCGTTCGTACCCATCTATCTAGCGAGCTTGGCTTTTCAAAAGAACATCGTTCAATTAATATACAAAGGATTGGTTATGTTGCGAGTGAAATAACCAAAAATTTTGGTATAGCAATCTGTGCTCCTATTGCTCCGTACAAAGCTGATCGACAAGTAGTAAGAAAAATTATTTCACATTATGGTGGATTTATTGAAGTGTACGTAAATACATCTTTAGAAGTATGTGAAAGACGTGATGTAAAAGGGTTGTATGCCAAAGCACGTCAGGGTATTGTGAAAGAGTTTACCGGAATCAGTGATCCATATGAAAAGCCGGAGAATGCCGAAATTGTTATTAATTCAGAGGATACTGATCCCGAAATATTAGTACAGGATATTTTACTTAAAATTGAACAATTAGGTTATATCTAAAAGTATGAAAAACCCTCAAGGTTTAACAAACCTTGAGGGTTTTGTTATAATACAATAATTTATTTCCGATTGATTCTTTCTTACTGTTAATGGATTGTTAGTACAATATTTAACATAATCGAAATCGATAAATCGATATAATAAATGTTCGTCGCGACCTGTTGGAATACCAAGTCTTTTAGCGTTAATGATTTTATTAGGTCGAATACTAACATCTTCAATGAAAAATTGATTTAAATCAAATTGTTTTTGATCCCATTCTTTCACGGTTATACCTAACGATCTACAAAGCAATGTTTGTCCCGAACATAGCTTCATCGGTGAGCGAGGAGATCTTTCACTATTTGTCGGATTGTTTGATTGCATAATTTTTGTCATATTTTCAGGACTCATGTTATCAAGATAAGGAATCCCTGATTTTATCAGAACGGCATTTCCTTTTCCTTTGCATGAAATATTTAATGAATCTTTCCCACGGGCATAGTACATATAAATTGTTCCAGGTGGCATAAATAATGCTCTTCGTTTGTGTGTGTATCCTAATGAAGCATGACTACCTTTTTCATTAATATAATATGCTTCAGTTTCAATTATTTGTGCTGAGAGCCAATTTTCACCGAATTTATTTCGGATGATTTTTCCTAACAAACTTTCTGCAACTTTACTCGCATCACGATTAAAGAATGAAGTTTGTAATATATTTTGTTTCTTTGTCATAAAAACAACATCTAATAATGTTGCCTTTGAGATTAAACTAAAAACAGGGTAATTTTCAATATTAATAAAAAGGAGAATAACTTGGATATTATTTATGCATCAACTCAAGGAAATGGCGGTAGCGGAGGAATGCTTTCAATATTGCCTTTTGTCTTGATAATGTTGATTTTATATTTTTTAATGATACGTCCGCAAGCCAAACGGCAAAAAGAAAAGAGGACAATGATGGAAGCCCTTAAAAAAGGAGATCGCATTGTAACGATTGGAGGTGTACACGGAACAGTTGTAGGATTAAAAAATCAAGGTAAAATCGTTGTAATAAAGGTTGACAAAAATACAAATTTAACTGTTATTAAAAGTTCAATTGCTGGTTTAGCCGAATCAGTTACCGAAGAAGATACAAAGATTGAAGCTTAAATAAATGTCAATTTTTGAAATTGTAAAATATGGTGATCCGCGGTTGCGAAAAGTATGCAAAACAGTAAAAGATTTTTCTGTATTAACAGACATTGTCACCAATATGTACGATTCCATGTATGAAGCTGAAGGAATCGGTTTGGCGGCTAACCAAATTGGTATCGATCTAAATTTATTTATCATTGATATTACACACGCGGATGAGGTTACCAAATCAGCCGAATTTGTAAACGGTAAAATCGTTGATTCACATGGGGAATCAACAATTTCAGAAGGTTGTTTATCTATTCCAGGGGTGGAATTTGAAATTAAACGTCCGGAATTCATTATTTTGCAATATCAAAAAATTGATGGTTCGAAACATGAGCAAGAATTTGACGGTTTATATGCAAGAGTTATTCAACATGAAATAGATCATCTAAATGGAAAATTGATTATTGACCATGTAAGTTCAATCGCGAAATTACGTTATAAGTCTCAGTTGAAAGAAATAAAGGAGAATGCGGATTATCACTATTCTGATCTATTAGAACGTAGCGGTGCAACCCTATTATAAAATATTTTTATAGTGAGTTTTAAGGTTAGTTAAATCATGCGTATTATTTTTATGGGTAATCCGGATTTTGCAGTACCAAGTCTGCAGCGTATTTCTAAATCGTCACATAAAATAATCGCTGTTGTTTCAAATCTGCCTAAACGGATTGGTCGAGGAAATAAAATAAAAGAAACTGTTGTCGGTATTGCCGCTAAAGCGATGGAGATCCCGTTGCTCCAACCTCCCAAATTAAATGATAAACAGTTCTTACAATACTTATCGTGGATGAAACCGGATATTTTTGTGGTAGTTGCCTATAAAATATTATCTGACAGATTGCTTTCTATACCAAAATATGGGGCAATTAACTTACATCCATCACTATTACCAAAATATCGTGGTGCTGCACCGATTCAATGGTCACTTATTAACGGTGACTTACAGACTGCCGTAACAACAATTTTGCTATCTAAACAAATTGATTCCGGTGAAATATTATTGCAAGAAATTGTTGATATTGGTGATGAAGATAATTACGGAACGCTCGCTAGTCGGTTAAGTGAAATTGGAGCTGACTTAGTTATCAAAACACTTAATGGAATTGAAGAAGGTAATTTAAAAGGAACTTCTCAGGACGAATCTAAAGTTACCTTAGCACCTAAGATTAAATCTGATGATTATAAAATTAATTGGACAAAACCGGCATTTGAAATTCACAATTTAATCCGAGCGTTTTCTCCAGCTCCGGGTGCCTTTACAACATTTAATAGTAAACGTATTAAGATTTTTTCCTCGTCAATGTTAAATAAATCATCAGATAATAACAAATGTGGAGAAATTGTAATTTATAGTAAAAATCAACTTGTAATACAAACCGGTAAAGGTTTGTTAGAAATTGGAGAAGTGCAACTTGAGGGTAAGAAACGAATGAAAGTTGAAGAATTTTTACGCGGTACAAAGTTACAATTCAAAATGATGCTTGGAGATTAATGAAATCTGTACGCGAGCAAGTTGTAGAAATAATCGATATATTTTATAATACAACTCTCGATTTAAAAACGATTCACAATAATTATTTTAAACAAAATAATGTTAACACATTAGATCGAAATCGTATAGTTGTATTGTCGAAAGAAATACTACGCTGGAAAGGAAGAATAGATTTCTTTTTAAAAAATCATCTCGATCATCCAATTAATAAACTTCAACCACAATTATTGGTTATTCTGGAACTCGCAACCTATGAATTGATATTTGATAGCAAGGTTCCTGATTATGCTGCAATTAATAGTGCGGTCGATTTAACAAAACAGAAATTAAATAAGAAGACTAGCGGTTTAGTGAATGCAGTATTAAGAAAAATTAATTCTGCTGATACCAATACAAAACCTAAACAAATAAAAGATTTTGAATGGTATTCATTTCCCAATTGGTTATTTGAAAAATGGCTAAAACAATTTGGTGAAACTCGTACTCATCAATTATGTGATTACTTTAATTCTCCTGTTCCTCTTACAATTAGAAGAAATGCTTTTAAAATTAATCATGACAGTTTTATTGAAAAAATCGAAGATGATGCTATCAAACTGTCCCAGACTGAGAGCTCCGATTGTTTCTACAATGTTAAATCAGGTGGAACACGATTATTAAATCATCCACTTTTTCTAAAAGGTCTTTTCTCTTTTCAAGATAGAGGTGCCGGTGCTATTGTGGAAGTTTTGGACCCACAACCAAATGAAGTAATATTGGATGTATGTTGCGCTCCCGGAACCAAGACAAATTATATTAGTGAACTTATGCAAAATACAAGGAAAATATACGCAAGTGATATTAATATAGATCGAATCGATGTTGCAAAAAAAGATGAAGTTCGGTTAAAAAATAAAAATATCATTTGGGAACAAAAGGATGCTACGAAAGATACATTTCCCATGGCTGATAGAGTTTTAGTTGATGCACCTTGTACCGGAACAGGTGTCATTGGGCGCAGACCGGACATTAAATGGAGACGTAAACTGAAGCATCTAAAAAGAGTGGTTGAATTACAAATATCAATACTAAATCATGTATATAAATTTGTTAAGCAAGGCGGAGTCTTGGTGTATGCAACATGTTCGTTGGAAGAGGAAGAAAATTGGCAAGTTGTGGAAGCGTTTCTTAAATTACTAGATGATTTCAAAGTTGTATCAATTGAAAATCCCCGATTAACAAATTTAATTGATGAAAAAGGTGCACTTAAAATATTTCCTTCGGAGAATCAAATGGACGGGATGTTTGCCGTAAAAATGATTAGAGAAAGATGAAAAAAATATTAAAACACATTATAGCAATTGGTATTATCACAGTTATAATAATCATTTTATTTGAATTAATTATTATGCCGTTTTATGTTCGTCATGGTAAGAGCAAAGAATTGATTGACGTTACGTCCATGGATATAAAATCTGCTATGATAATGATTAGAACTTCCGGATTTAAAGGCGTAGTAACTGATACTATTTATACTAGTGAAGTTAAGCCAAATATCGTGTTAGATCAACATCCTAAGCCGGGCGCTGTTGTAAAAAAGGGTAGAACAGTAAGACTTAAAATATCGCTATCCGAAAAATTAGTATTAGTACCAAATATCGTAGGGCAATCGCAGCGAAGCGCGGAATTATTATTAAATAAGGTTGGTTTAAAGGTTGGGGCTATTTCAAAAGAATATAGTGTAACCCATCCAAATGGTGTAGTAGTTAACCAAATGCCCGATAGCACCGAAACACTTCCAAGAGGATATAGTGTAAGAGTGATAATCAGCAAGGGACGATCTCCCAATGATATACAAGTTCCAAGTTTGTTTGGTTTAAGTAAGGTAGCCGCAGAATTAGAGTTGCGAAAAATCGGTTTGAGAATCGGTAAAGTGCATTATAAACAAAATGAAGATTTGATTCCATATACCGTTCTTGATCAATCTATCAAGGCAGGTACTATTTTAGAAAATTCTCAAAGTATTGATATAACGGTGAGTGTACTTGACTTACAGGATATATTCGAACAAATGATAGATAAATAACGCTTTATGCGACAAGAATTATTACGGAAAACTATTCATTTAAGTGCTAATTCCTTAATTCCATTAGCATATCTGTTTTTAAATATTCCAAAAATTTGGATGGCTATATTAATTGGTATTGCTTCAGTCGTGTTTGTCATGATTGATATTAGACGAACCCGGAATAGTTGGCTATCAAAGATATTTGCAAAATTATTTAACAGCATGCTTAGATCACACGAGCTTGAAGGGAAATTAACCGGTGCAAGTTACGTTTTAATCGGGTCTTTTATTTCAATTGCAATTTTTCCGAAAGAGATTGCGGTCTTGGCATTATTATTTACCGCTATTGGCGATACTGCCGCAGCATTATATGGCAGAAAATTTGGTAAGCTTAGAATTTGGAACAAAACATTGGAAGGTTCTATAGCCGGTTTAATTGCATGTACAATAATTGCATTATTTTTTCCTCAGATTCCGAATATTATAAAATTCAGCGGAGCATTTGCAGCAATGTTCATTGAACTGTTACCAATTAATATAGATGATAATTTGCGAATCCCACTTTTTTCGGGAATAGTTATGTATATTATATCTAATTTGATTATATGATTGATCGACAAGGATCAAATAAGGTAGAACGCGCTATATTGGTTGGAGTTATTCATGGCAAACTTGATGAACTCATTATAGATGAACATCTTGATGAAATGGAATTGCTTGCTGATACCGCTGGAGCTGATGTTGTTGGACGTGTTACACAGCGCTTAAATAAAATTAATCCCGCCTATTTTGTTGGCAAAGGCAAAGCCGAACAAATTATGAATCAAGCCAAAGAGTTGGGGGTTTCCCTAGTCATTTTTGATGAGGACTTAAGTCCGGCTCAAACTAAGAATTTCCAATCGCTTAGCGAAAATATAAAAGTTATCGATCGCAGCGCCTTAATTTTGGACATATTTCAAAAACATGCCAAAACTAAAGAAGCAAAAACTCAAGTAGAATTAGCGCATTTACAGTATTTATTACCGCGTCTTACAAGAATGTGGACGCATTTGGAACGGCAAATGGGAGGAATCGGAACAAGAGCAGGAGCAGGGGAAAAACAGATTGAAGTTGACCGCAGATTAATTGGACAAAGGATTGCTAAGCTGAAAAAAGAGTTAACCAAAATTGAAAAGGAAAGGAAAACACAAAGTCAGCGGCGAAAAGATCAATTTCGTGTATCATTAGTTGGTTATACAAATGCCGGTAAATCAACATTAATGAACGCCATCACCGGGGCTAATATGTATATCCGTGATCAATTATTTGCTACCCTCGATACAACTATACGGTCGACAGTGATAGATAGTGAACATGAGATTTTATTAAGTGATACAGTCGGATTCATCCGCAAACTTCCACATCATTTAGTTGCAAGTTTCAGAAGTACCTTACAAGAAGTGTTGGAAGCCGATTTAATTTTAATTGTATTGGATGTATCATCTCCACAGGTATTAGAACATCTTAATACAATTACCGAAGTATTAACAGAGCTTGGAGCTGACAAGAATACATCGCTAATCGTATTAAACAAAATTGACACTATTGAAGAGGATGGCAGGATAGCCTATTTAAAACGAAAATTTCCAAATGGTATATTAATTTCAGCAAAAAATCATTTGCGAATTGATAATTTGCTTGAATCAATTAAAAAAATAATTGATCGAGGATTTACTACAACCGATGTCCATTTTTCCTTTGAACAAGCTAAAGAAACAGCCGAAGCCCAGAAAGGTGTAACTATTTTAGAACGTGAGTATGATGAGAATGGTGTACATTTAAAAATTCGTGGACCTGTTAAACGTATCAATCAAATTTTAAGAAAGCAAGGGAGTAGGGATTAGAAATTAGTGGCAGATTGCAGGAGCTTGAAAAGGAGAAGAGGTGATGGGGAGTATTGGGGAATTGAAGTGTTAGAGTAATGGAGTTGATGGGTTAACGTGTTCACAACTCACGTTTTTACAATTAATGACAACCTAATAACTACTTAATGACTGTTATTTACTGCGTAGCGAATGACACTAATTTTAAGAATGGTAGAAAGATTGAATGATTGGTTGAAAAAAAGCATATTCTACGTTTTAAATATTTGCGTTTCACACATCACTGATATTCCATCATCCATAAACCCTCAACCACCAAACATAATTTATCCGTACCAGGCGTTTTTCAGGACCGCTAATGATTAACGGTGGACGCCTCCCGATTGCAGCAAACTTCCCTGACGAGAGGGCATGTTTTTTGTAAGCGAAGTACAGCTTCCTATTGATTATTACTTGTAGATCCTAAAAAAACTAATCCTGGTACGGAAATTGTTAAAAAGCTTAACAAAAATTAGTACAAAAAGTGAGACAAATCAATTCTAATCGAATTATTCATTGCTATTTTTGGTTTGGATACAAATTTTTCTCACCCTCACTCTTGGCAACTACAACTGCCCCAATGCTGTCACTTGTGATGTTAACAACTGTGCGGTACATATCAAGCGGGCGGTCAACAGCAAGCATTGTACCGACTATTATTGCCGCACCGGGGTGGTTGCCTAAACCAACAGCATCTAAAACAATGAATATCATTACCAATCCGGCTGATGGAATCGCTGCTGCGCCAACAGAAGCCAAAAAAGCGACTATGACAATAATGAATTGCTGTGTGAAAGATAGATCAAATCCGAGAGCTTGCGATATGAATAGCACTCCGGCGCATTCATAAAGAGCAGTACCATCCATATTAATTGTAGCTCCAAGCGGCAACACAAAACTTGATATTTTATTGGAAACACCGGCGTTTGTCTCAACACAATTCATGGTGACAGGCAAAGTGGCTCCTGAGGAACTTGTAGAGAAAGCGGTTGCCATCGCAGATGCGATGGCACGATAATGTTTTATTGGATTTATTCGTGTAAACAATAAGAAAATAATGGGGAGCACAACAAATGCATGTAATGTTAATCCAACAGCAATTGTGACAATGTACCAGGCGACACCTTTAAATAATTCAAAACCGGTTGTTGCTACTGCGGTGCTGATCAATCCAAAAACGCCAATCGGCAGGAATTTGATAACCGCTTGTGTTAATAGCATCATGGCTTGGAAGCCGGCATTAAAAAATTGTTTAAGGAAACTGCGCTGTTTATCAGGCAATCTTGGAATGACGCTGCCAAAAACAATGCACCAAAATATAACTCCCAAAATATCGCCGTTAACTGCGGCGGCGAAAGGATTTAATGGGATCATCCGTATAATAATTTCTAATGGAGAACTTGGTGTTGATAGCGATTCCGGATCAAATTCTGTGGCAACCGCGCCAAGATCAATTCCAACTCCGGGTTTAATTAAATTTGCAAGTGTAAGTCCAATTACTATCGCTAAAAGCGATGTGAGCAAGTAATATCCAAAAGTTTTTGCACCAACTCTGCCAATATTTTTACCGAGATTTATTACACCGGTTGTTATTGAGAATATTATTAGGGGAACAATAATCATTCTTAATAGCCGCATGAATATTGTACCGAGTGGTTTTGCGATTAATGCTTGTTCTTTGAAAATCAACGCCAAAACGATACCAAGTACCATTGCGATTAGAACTTGCCAGTAGAGTTTTATTTTCATAGAAAAAAAATTAGCCACGAAAAGGCATAAAAGACACAAAAATCTATAAAAAGAAATAGTCTTTTCCAGCTAACTTTAAATTATTCAGATTAATTTCTACAACCCCTCTTTCCCCTCCTAATTTAGGAGGGGATGAAAGGGGATGTATGAGATGATTTTTATTGGTATGGATGACTAAATTCACATTATTTATGAGGAAGCAATGGCATATATTTATGTAATCGGAATTTATTTAGCGATATTGGTAGGAGTAAGTTTTTATAAAAGCCGCTCGGTAAAAACTCAAGAAGATTTTATGGTAGCAGGCAGAGTTGTTCCCTGGTATCTGTTGGTTGGTACTCTAGTGTGTACGTGGATCGGATCAGGTAGTTTATTCGGTGGAGCAGGTCGTGCTTACCGTGAAGGTTTTTCTGCGTTATGGATGAGTGCCGGTGCTTGGGTTGGTATCGCAATAGTTTACTTTTTAGCAGGTAAAGTACGTAAAATTGCCCAATTCACGGTTCCCGATATCCTTGAAAAGCGTTATCATCCATCGGCACGGTTGCTTGGCACCATCGCAATAATTATTGCGTATTTAACAATTGCAAGTTATCAATTCATCGGTGGTGGCCGATTATTAAATTTACTATTTCCTGATTTGGACCCCGTGTACGCAAAAGCGATTATCGCCGGATTGGTTGTCCTATACACTGTAATGGCGGGCATGATGTCCATTGTTGCGATTGATATAGTAAATGGATTAATGATAATAATAAGTATGTTAATTGCCGCACCGCTTGCACTAAAGGGAGCCGGAGGTTGGGCTGAACTAACTGCAACTTTACCTTCCACTCATTTTGATGTTTTTGGCCGATTAGGATTACTGCCTGCTTTAGGATTGTTTTTTCCCACCTTTTTTCTATTATTAGGTGAAAGCAGTATTTATCAAAAATTCTTTTCCGCGAAGGATGCAAAATCCGCTCGGAAAGCAGTAATTGGGATGATAGTCGGAGTACTTATCATAGAAACTTTAATGGCAGCCACAGCAATTTTTGGTAGTGGTATTTATTGGAATGATCCAAGTTTTGTGGGTAATGGAGAGACAATTTTATTACAAATTGCACGATATAATCTACCAATGGTAGCGGGATTATTATTGTTAACAGGCGCTGTTGCAATAATCTTTTCAACGGCTAATACATTTTTAATGGTACCATCTACTAATTTAGCTCGTGACGTATATCAACGATTCATTAATCCCAATATTAGTGAAAAGGGAATAATACGATTCCAGCGTATAATGATAGTTTTATTAGCGTTGGTCGCTTATATTGTGTCATCCTTTTTTACCAGTATTTTGGATATGGCATTATACGCTTATACAATGGTTGGAGCAGCAGTAACGCCGGCATTATTAGCTGCTTTTTTATGGAAAAGAGTTACCGTTGCGGGAGGTGTTTCGTCAATTGCAGCCGGTATGATTGTAACATTAGTTTTTGGAATTTTAAATTCAGCTGGTATATCAAATCTTAGTTATGATTATATTATTTATCCGGCTGCCGGAGCATCTATTTTCATCCTGATAGTTGTAAGTCTATTAACACTTCATTCACCGGAAGAAAAATGGAAGCCATTTATGGAGAGTGGAGATTAATAAATCAAAAATATTAAATATTATTAAGATAATATAGTCCTATTTCATTTTTATTTGTTTATTTATCACCGTAATTTTAATTATTGCAAGGATATTAAAAACGACATTTTCGGACAATCAAGACAGTTAATCAAGTGAAATTCCCCACGTTCAAAAGCGGTATTCATCCTATAGATTTTAAGTATTATACCGAATCACTTAAAATTGAATCATTACCAATTCCAACGGAAGTTTTTATCCCGTTACAACAACACATTGGTGCTCCATGCAAAGCTGTTGTAGAAATTGGTGAGGAAGTGCGGATCGGACAAGTTATTGGCACTGTGGATGCCTATGTTTCAAGTCCGGTACATGCTACAATTAGCGGTAAAGTAAAGGCAATTGGTAAATTTGCTTATCCTACCGGAGGTCGAACAGAGATGGTGCATATAATAGCATCTGATGAGGAAGAACCCAATGGAGTTTATACTGAAGTTGATTGGATAAATTTGCCAATTGATGAAATAAAAAGTAGAATTAAGAATGCCGGTATTGTTGGACTTGGCGGTGCGGCGTTTCCAACTCATGTAAAATTAAGCCCACCGGAAGATAAACCAATCGACACCTTTATTTTAAATGGTTGCGAATGCGAACCATTTCTGACAGCCGACCATAGATTGATGTTGGAAACACCCGATGAAATTCTAAAAGGTATGGCTATAATAATGAAGGTCCTTGGAGTTAAGAAAGGATATGTCGGAATTGAATCTAATAAGCCCGATGCTATTGAATCAATGCAAAAAGCAGTTAGCAAATACGGATTTGAAATAGTAACTGTAAAAACAAAATATCCGCAAGGTGCTGAGAAAATGCTGATTAGAGCAATCAAGAAACGAAAAGTACCAACAGGTGGCTTGCCTATGGATGTGGGCGTTGTAGTACAAAATGTTGGCACTGCTGCTGCAGTCGCAAATGCGGTATCTTACGAAAAACCATTAACTCAAAGAATAGTAACGGTTACAGGAAATGGAATAAAAGAACCAAAAAATTTATTAGTAACAATTGGAACAAGATTTAGCGATGTTATAGAATATTGCGGCGGTCTTGTTGATGAAACCGCCCAAGTGTTTATGGGTGGCCCTATGATGGGCATTGCCCAATATGATCTATCTGTACCGGTAATAAAAGCAACAAGTGGAATTGTTTGTACCACGGATTATAAACAAATCGAGCCGATAGCTTGTATTGGGTGTGGGAGTTGTGTAAAATCTTGTCCAATGTTTTTAATGCCTACCCGATTAGCGCATTTATCGTTAATGCGACATTGGTCAAATGCTGACAAGATGGGAATTATGAATTGCATCGAATGTGGTTCCTGTGCTTATGTATGTCCTTCTTCCATTCCTTTAGTGCAGTGGATTAGAGTAGGTAAACAAAAAGTTTATGAAATACAATGTGATTTGGTGGTTTAATTGTGAATGATAAAATAAAAGAACACGAAAACACAATAACTGAAAAAAAGGTTATTCCTAAAAAGAAACCTGACCCGCGTAGCAAGTTAGCAAAACCGGAACGTATGCTCATTCTCAATTCGAGTCCGCATTTACATACTACTAAATCTGTAAATAAAATTATGTGGTCTGTTATAATTGCATTAATTCCCGCAATGGCGATGTCGTTTTACTACTTTGGAATTCGTACAGCGTGGATGATATTAACCTGTGTAGTGGCTTCATTGATTACAGAAATTGTAATGAATTTAATGAAGCGTGAAAAAGTTACAATTTTTGATGGTAGTGCAATAATAACCGGTATTTTATTAGCTTTGACTTTGCCACCTTCATTTAGATTATCAAGCGCAGCTTTGGGGGCTATTGTAGCAATATCTCTTGGGAAACATATTTTTGGTGGTTTAGGGTATAATATTTTTAATCCGGCTCTATTAGGTCGCGCATTCTTACAAGCGAGTTTTCCGGTAGCTATTACAACATGGTCTAATCCAATTACAGTAAAATATTCTACTATTGATGCAGTATCTACCGCTACACCGTTGGGAGCATTTAAATTTGAAAAAATCTTAACTGACTATTCAGATTTGTTTACTGGAAATATTAGTGGAAGTTTAGGTGAAACTTCTGCAATTGCCATTTTATTAGGTGGTATATTTCTACTAATATTAAAAAATGCTGATTGGAGAATCCCACTTAGCTTCCTCGGAAGTGTAGCCGTTTTTAGCGGAATATTTTGGTTGATTGATCCTTTGCAATATCCGGATCCATTATTCCATCTGTTATCAGGTGGATTGATGTTAGGTGCATTTTTTATGGCAACTGATATGGTTACGTCACCAATCACGCCAAAAGGTTCGTGGATATTTGGCGCGGGTGCAGGATTCTTGCTAGTAATAATTCGCTTATTTGGAGGCTTGCCGGAGGGAGTAATGTATTCAATATTATTGATGAATGGTGTTACTCCTTTGATAAATCGCTATACGCGTCCAAAAATATTTGGAGAACCGCGTTAATGAATAAAACTGCTAAAATGGTCATCGTTTTAACGGTAATAACAGCTTTGTCAGGTGCGATTTTATCTACTTGGGATGGAGTTACAAAGCCGAAGATTGAATACCATAAGTTACAAGCATTGAAAGCGGCAATATCTGATGTGTTACCTCCCTATGATAATTATGAAGAGAAGGATATTAACGGATATAAAGTTTATATAGGAAAAATTGATGACAGTACGCAACCTGTAGGAATAGCTTTTAAAGTTGAAGGAAGCGGATTTCAGGGGAATATTTCAATAATGGTAGGGGTTGATCCAAGTTTTACATCAATAACAGGCATTAAGGTTCTTGAACAAATCGAAACTCCCGGATTAGGAACTAAAATAGTAGAAGATCCATCCAATAAATCAAATATATTTTGGTTTCCCGAACAGTTTACTGATGTAGTTATTGAACCGGAAATTGTAGTGTTAAAAAACAAAATACCACAAAAACCTAATGAAGTTCAGGCAATATCCGGTGCAACAATTTCTTCGAAAGCTGTAGTAAGAATTCTAAATGATAATATTCAAAATCTTAAAGAATCATATAAATCTGTAAACTAGATATGGCTAAAAAATCAATATCATTAAGTAAAGAATTTTTAAAGGGCTTATGGGATGAAAACCCTGTCCTGCGGATGCTTTTGGGACTTTGTCCAACGTTGGCTGTTACAAATTCTGCAATCAATGGATTAGCGATGGGGCTTGCTACAACCTTTGTATTGTTAAGCTCGAGCGTTATTATATCACTTTTGCGAAAAGTGATTCCACATCAAGTAAGAATTGCCGGCTACATTGTAATTATCGCAACATTTGTAACTGTAGCGGATAGATATATGGCGGCATTTTTACCGGAAATAAGTAAGGCATTGGGTCCTTATGTGCCATTAATTGTTGTCAACTGCGTTATATTGGGAAGGCAAGAGGCATTTGCCTCTAAAAATGGTGTTGGGCGTTCAATAATTGATGCACTAGGGATGGGATCAGGATTTATTTTAGTACTGTTAGTATTGGGAAGTATTCGTGAATTATTAGGCTCAGCTACTATTTTTAATTTACAGATTTTAGGTGATTGGTTTAATCCATGGATGATCATGATATTACCACCAGGAGCGTTTTTAACTTTAGGTTTATTAATTGGATTAGGTAATTGGTTGAATGAAAGGAAGGTTAAAATATGAACCTATTACTATTATTCATCTCAGCAGCAATCGTAAATAATTTTGTTCTTACATATTTTTTAGGAATCTGCCCATTTGTTGGGGTTTCCAAAAGAGTTTCATCGGCGGTAAGTATGGGTTTGGCTGTAATGTTTGTAATGACAATAACAGCTGCAGTGACATGGTTGATTTACCATTTATTACTTGTACCATATCACATCGAAATTCTAGAATACGTATCTTTTATTTTAGTGATTGCCTCCCTTGTTCAATTAGTAGAAATGTTTATTAAGAAGGTCAGCAAACCGTTATATGATACATTAGGTATTTATTTACCGCTAATCACAACTAATTGTGCGATACTTGGGTTGGCATTATTCTCAGTTCTAAGAGATTACAGTTTCGCTGAAAGCATGGTTTTCGGTGTTGGCGCCGGTGCCGGATTTACTTTAGCATTGGTGATTATGGCAGGAATCCGTGAAGAGTTAGAACTCTCAAATATTCCTAAACCTTTTAAAGGAGCAGGAATAACAATGATAGTGGCAGGAAGTTTAGCATTGGCATTTATGGGATTTGCCGGATTGATTTCAATGTGACCTAAGTTGATGAGTTTATGAGTATAATAGTTTATGAGTCGGACAATTGGAGTTGTGGATAAATCGAGAAGTATATTTTTACAATTAATGACAACACAATGTTTTATTTTAAAAAAAATAGATTTTTTCAGTGTAATCTGTGAAATTTATGGTTAAACAATAATGGAAATAAATACATTAATAATTGCAATCGCAAGTATGGGCGGGTTGGGGTTGCTATTTTCTGCGGGATTATCTCTTGCAGAAAAGAAATTTTATGTCGAAGAAGACCCGCGCATCGAAAAAATTCTCAATGAGTTACCTGGAGCAAATTGTGGTGGATGTGGATTCCCTGGTTGTGCTAAGTTTGCTGAGGTTATTGTAGCCGGTGAAGCGGAAATTAATGGATGTCCCGTTAGCGATGATGAAGTAAGGATAGCCATAGGAGAAGTTTTAGGTGTGGATGTGGATTCCGGCGAAAAACAAATCGCTCGCTTGATGTGCCAGGGTGGTAATTACGAAACTGCCAAAAAAGCGGAATACGCAGGAATAAAATCGTGTTTAGGTGCCTCTTACTTTGGTGGTGGTGAAAAAATGTGTGAATACGCCTGCTTGGGTTTTGGTGAATGTGTGGATGCCTGTAGTTTTGATGCAATGTACATGAACGAAAATGGTTTACCGGTTATAATTGATGATAAGTGTACCGGCTGCGGAAAATGTGCGGAAGTTTGTCCACAAAATATAATTGAGATGCATCCGGAAAGTCATAAATTATTTGTATTTTGTAAGAATCTTGATGGAGCCAAAACAGCTCGGAAAGTATGTACTAAAGCCTGCATCGCTTGTGGAATTTGTGTACGAAATGTTGAAGAAGGACAGATGTTGATGGAAGATAATTTAGCTCATGTCAATTATGAGATTTTCGGCAAGGAAGCAAAACTGCCAACTGATAAATGCCCCACTGATTGTTTAGCTATAATTGGTCAACCGGTTATAGATGAACCGGCAGAAAAAGTAGAAGCCTAATTTGTCCAATCAAGTATCTGACACCGGGATAATCACTAAAATTGATGGCAATTATGCTACAATTATTATAGAGGTAACTGATAGCTGTAAAGACTGCGGAATCCGATTTCTATGTTCTCCCGGATCTGATAAAGAAAAAACGATTACATTAGAAAATATAATTAATGCAATAATTGGAGATAGAGTAGCAATTACCGAAACATCCAATATTTTATTAAAATTATCATTTTTGCAATATGGTTTACCATTGATTGGATTTCTACTTGGAATAATAATTGCTACACAATTCAATATTAATTTACAACCTGTTGAATTGTATCAATTTTTATGTGGATTGATCGGGCTAGGAATAGCCGGAGTGATATCTTATTTGATTATTAAAGGGATGGCGAAGAAACCGGGTAAGTTTTTTGCGTTTAAGAAAATTTGATAATTAAACTGTATCTGCATGAGGTGGAGTAGATATATTAGAAGCGGTTTCATTGGGACGTAATTCGCGTCTATAATATTCAAAAATCCTTCCCGAATTTTGCCAATTTTCTATCCGACTTATAATCTTGATATTAGGAGAATAAAGGGAATTTGATCCAACCTGAACATGTCCTGTTATAAAGCGGATGGACCCTCGTTTTTTTGCCCAATTTAAATATACTCTTTTCAGCATTTTAGCGTAACCGTTCCCTTTATATTGTGCCATTATTACGAAGGCGTAGGTATAGAGTGTGTTATATTTCCCGAAATTTTCGTCCATTCTCGCCCATGGTTCTGAACTGAGTTCTTCTATCGGTACGCCAACGATGTAGCCAATAATGTCACCGCGGTAGCGAGCAATGAACGGCAAAGAACTCTTCTTATTAAAATATTTGTGGATTGTTGCCTTAGTAAGGATGGCTTTTTCACCATATTCTTGAGCTAAATGCTTGGAAATTTCGATTAGAGTAGAGAAATCATTTTCTCCAACGTGTTCCAATAGTTCAATTTGGAAAACACCGCTAGAAGCGATTACCCGTGTAATTGAGTCTTTTTTTGATGCAAATTCGAGCTGTTCCATCCGGTAAAGTTACAAATTACATTATAAATAATTATATTGATATTCGCACTAAGTTGCACTTTGTGGTAAAATATTGAAGAAGTAAATTCTGTGCTTATGAAATCGTTTACAACGCACTTATCCGAACAAATCACAAAGAAAAAGTCCCATCTCTGTGTTGGATTGGATATTAGTCCTGAGGGACTTGGAAATAAAAATGCAAAGATAGCCGATCTAATTAATCATTCCCTAAAAGTTATTGATGCTACGATTGATCTTGCTGTATGCTATAAACCGAATTTAGCATTTTTTGAGCGATGGGGTGCCGATGGTTTTAAATGGTTAGAGAAGATTATTGGATATATCGGAAATAACAGCATAATTATTGCCGACGGTAAACGTGGAGATATAGGAAATACTGCCAAACAATATGCAATTAGTATATTTGATTATTTCGGATTTGATGCTGTTACTATAAATCCTTATATGGGTAGCGACAGTATCAAACCTTTTATAGAAAATCCTGAAAAGGGTATTTTTATTTTATGCCGTACTTCAAATCCATCTGCAAAAGATATACAGGATTTAAGAATTGGTAAACAGGAAGTATATGAAAAAGTTGCAAAATTAGCTGTTAAACTAAATAAAAATAATAATATTGGATTAGTAGTTGGCGCTACCATTCCATCGGAAATCTGTAAAATTCGCAAAATTACTCCCAAATTACCATTTTTAATTCCCGGTATTGGTGCACAAGGTGGCGATTTAGAAAAAAGTATGCAATACGGAAATGATAATGGAGTTGCCATTATTAATATATCAAGAGGAATTAGTTTTACGGGAAACATGAGTCTTAAAGCAATCAAAGCTGCTGCACAAAATTACGTAGAAAAAATGCGGGGAATAGTAAATGGACAAAAATGATATTTTAGAAATATTTCGTTCCACAGGAGCATTATTGGAAGGACATTTTGTGCTTACATCGGGAAGGCACAGTGAAACATATTTCCAATGTGCTAAAGTTTTGCAATATCCGGAATATTTAACTTTATTCGGCAGGATCATAGCTGATCATTTTGAAGATGATAAAATTGATGTCGTTATTTCTCCTGCTATTGGTGGAATTGTTATTGGAACAGATGTCGGTCGCCAATTAGGCGTGAAGACAATTTTTACTGAAAGGAAAGATGGCACAATGAAATTACGTAGGGGTTTTACTATTGAAAAAGGGGAGCGGGTTTTAGTAGTAGAAGATGTGCTCACTACCGGCGGTTCCATAAATGAAGTAATCGAGATTGTAAAAGAAAATAAAGGGAAAATTGCCGGAGTGGGAGTAGTTGTGGATCGCAGTGGCGGAAATATTAAATTACATAAAGATCAAGTGGCAGTTTTGGAACATAAAACTATCAGTTTTGCTGAGAGCGACATTCCGGGACATCTTGCTGAAATTCCCGTTCAAAAACCCGGAAGTAGAAATATTTGTTAATATATTAAGAAATTAGATGTCAAAGTTAAAAATAGGATTAGCATTAGGTGGCGGTGGTGCACGTGGAGCAGCTCATATTGGAGTTCTGAAAGTTTTACATAATAACGGTATTATTCCCGATATTATCGGCGGCACAAGCGCCGGTGCTTTAATAGGTGCTATGTATGCCGCTACTCAAGATCCAGATTGGATTGATAAAAGATTCAAGGAGTTTTTGAGTAGCGATGTTTATGCAGAATTGGGTGTTGGTCGGCTACAATCAGATCAGAATCCTGAATCCGTAATTGGACAAGTAACAAAATTTGTTCAAGATAGATTGGTATTTGCGATGGCTTTAACTCGTACATCAATAATAAAAAAAGACCGTTTAGTAAAAGCTTTTAACTATTTAATACCGGTAAAAACATTTGAAGAACTGAAAATACCACTTGATGTATATGCAACTGATTTACAATCAGGTGAGACTATTTGTTATAATTCCGGTGATTTAATAAATGCAGTAACTCAGAGTGGCTCAATACCTGGTTTTGTAGAACCCACCAAAAATAATGACAAATTAATTGTAGATGCAGGTGTTAGCGCACCACTCCCTGTTCGTGAACTTAAAGAAAAAGCTAATTTTGTAATTGGTGTTGATATTTCTCGTGGTGCTCCTAAACAACCAATGAAAAAAGTAAATATTATTGAGATTATTACAAGAGCTGAACGTATTACATCGCAATACTATACTGATATGCTAGCGAAAGAATCTGATTTTTTGATCCGTCCGGATGTTCTTGGTTTGCATTGGTCTGCGTTTAGCAAATGCGATATATTAGTGGAAAATGGAATAGATGCAGCTAAGAAAAAAATTGTTGAATTGAAGGAAACGATTAAATATCGAAAAAGTTTGCGTTACCGATTGTTCCATTTGTCATCTAACTGACTATAATCTGTTACTTATATCTTTAATTTGTGAGTAATAAAAATATATTATGAGTATGAAAAAACTATTTATTGGGATATTATTATTGTCAACATCGCTCTTGTTTGGGCAGTTCGAAGACCCTGTATTAGTCTCGGCTTCGGTTAGAGAAAATGTCCGAGCTGGTGAAGTGATTGAGGTACAAGTCATATTTTCTATTGATAGAGGATGGCATATTTACGGAATGGAAGAGATTGAAAACGGTCCAATTCCTACTTCCGTTCAAATAGTTGGTAAGGCGATAGAAAGACAAGGAATTATTGTTGAACCGGAACCAATCGTGTCTTACGATGAAGGTTTTGAAATGGATATACCACATCATGAAGGCCGTACAATTTTTATTGTTCCAATTAAGCTGAAAGAAAATATTGAATCTGGAGAAATTTTACTAACAACTAAAACAACCTATCAGTCTTGCAATAATACAATTTGTTATCCTCCAATTGATCAATCAGTTGAATTCGATGTAATCGTTGAACCGGGTGAACCTCGGTCAGACCGATTGAATTTAGCGGAAGAATCAGAAATAGAAGTAAAAACGAATGAATTGACAACTTTAGATAATGCTATAGCAAAAGGATTTTGGTCATTTATATTATTGGCGGCATCTATGGGATTCTTAGCTTTGTTAACACCGTGCGTTTTTCCAATGATACCGATCACCGTTTCATTTTTTACTCAACAAGGTGAAACTTCTGGAAAGAAACCGATAAAAAATGCTTTAGTATATGCTCTCGGTATCATTACCACATTCACTTTATTAGGATTTTTATTAGCTGTGTTTTTGGGTGCCTCCGGTGCTAATCAATTAGCTTCTAGTCCGTGGGTGAATTTATTTATTGGGGCTTTATTTGTATTTTTTGCTTTATCATTATTTGGTATGTATGAAATTCAAGTACCGGAAAAATTGCGCAGTTTTTCGATGCATCAGGAAAAACGTTCCGGCTATGTTGGCATACTATTTATGGCATTAACATTTACATTGGCATCTTTTACTTGTACTGTTCAATTCGTCGGATTATTATTAGTTGCAGCCGCGCAAGGACAGTGGTTTTGGCCAATGCTCGGTATGATAGTATTCAGCACAGCTTTTACCTTACCATTTTTCTTTTTAGCGATGTTTCCGCAATATCTTGCAAAGTTACCAAAATCCGGAGGTTGGTTGAACGCTGTGAAGGTTGTTTTAGGATTCCTTGTATTTGCTGTGGCTTTCAAATTTCTTGGAAATGTTGATTTAGTGTGGGGCTGGGGAATATTTACTCACAATGTTGTTTTGGCTATTTGGACAGTTTCGATGATTTTCACCGGAATTTATTTGTTAGGAAAAATAAGATTGCCACATGATTCTCCGATTGAATCAATAGGCGTAGGGCGGATGATACTCAGTTTATTTTTCATAGTGTTTGGATTATATCTTGGTAGCGGTTTGCTCGGTAGACCGATAAATGGAACAATTAAATCATATCTGCCGCCGAAAGTAGAATCAGAATCTGGTATTGTGATGACCGGCAAGGACACCATCGTGGAGGCACATAAGTGGTTTTCTGAAATGGAAGATGCCATTGCCGAAGCAAAGCGGACCGGCAAACTGATTTTTCTCAGTTTTTCCGGTTATACGTGCACAAATTGTCATTGGATGGATGCGAATATTTTATCTCTACCGGAAGTGAGAAATTTATTGAAACAATTTGTTTTAGTAAAGTTATACACTGATGGTGGAAAAAACCATCGTGAAAAGCGGCAATATGAAATTGACCGATTTGGTACAGCCGCCCAACCATTTTATGTAATATTAGATGGAACGGAATTAGAACTTGCATGTTTTCCTGGGATGACGCGCAATGTAAACGAATTTGTAGAATTTTTGAATAAAGGAATAAATAAAGGATAAAATATGCGTAAATCATCATTAATATTATTTATAGGTAGTCTACTAATAATATCCGGATGTAGTGCTAAAGAAGATTTGAGAGAACAGAAATCGGAAATTGGCAACCAAAAAGTTAAAGAGGAAAATCTTGCAAGTACAAGTTTAACAGAGAAAGAATTGAAAACGGTAAATGCCACTAAAAAAAATCGTAGCAACGAAATAAAAGCCCCTGATTTTAAATTAGCTACTATTAGTGGCGAAGAATTCTATCTGTCTGATTATAAAGGAAAAGTTGTAATGCTCAATTTTTGGGCTACTTGGTGTGCGCCTTGCCGGGAAGAAATACCAGACCTCGTAAACCTACAAGCAAAATATAATAAAGATGGTTTAGAAATTGTCGGAATTACACTTAATTCCGGTTCAGTTGCGAAAATTCAAAAGTTCGTTGACAAAAAACAAATAAATTATACCATTTTAACTGGTTTTGGCAATAACGAAACACATGCAGTTAATAATTTGTATAGCCAAGCTGTTGGACAGCGATTATCTACTGTCCCCACAACGTTGCTTATTGATAGAGAAGGCTATATCGTTAAGGGGTATTTAGGAGCGCGTTCAGAAGAGGTGTTTTATAACGATATAAAAGAATATTTATAAGCTCAATTTTAATTGAAAATGAAAAAGCCCCCCCATGCATCAGGCGGGCCTTTTTATATTTGAAACTTTTATAAATTATTAGCATAGAACTGTAAGAAATATCTAGGAGAGACTTAATGCAAAGACGTTTATTTATATCAATAATTTTATTAATAGGATTATTATCAGCACAGAATTCTATTGTTAAACAATTTAGTTCAGCTATTGCCGATGTCGTTGAAAAAGCTAATCCTGCTGTTGTAACAATTACAGCGGAAAAAGTAATAAAAATTGATGATCAATTTCGACAATTTGGCGATTTTCCATTTTTTCATCCACAATTACCAGATCAAGAATATTCCAGTCAGGCGCTCGGTTCAGGAGTGATTGTAGATGCTAAAAAGGGTTATGTTCTCACAAACAATCATGTGGTTGAGAATGCCAAACAAATCAAAATCAAACTGATTGATAAACGTGTAATTCCAGCAAAAATTGTAGGTACGGATCCAAAGTCAGATATAGCAGTTTTGCAAATTGATGTTAATAACATCCAACAAATTCCTCTCGGTGATTCTGATAAATTGCGCGTAGGTGAATGGGTGTTAGCAGTCGGTAGTCCTTTCTCTGCAAATTTAAGTCATACTGTTACAGCCGGAATTGTTAGTGCTTTAGGACGTAGTTATGTAATGCCAGGGAATGGCGATCATTATGAAAATTTTATTCAAACAGATGCTGCAATCAATCCAGGAAATAGTGGTGGTGCCCTACTTAATCTTGACGGCGAATTAGTTGGAATTAATACCGCGATTGCTACGGGCGGAATGGAAAGATCTAATCGCGGCGTTGGATTTGCTATTCCATCTAATATGATAAAAAAGGTTATGAATGACTTAATCGAAAAAGGATATGTAGTACGCTCATGGCTTGGTGTTTACATTCAGCCTGTCGATGATAAGACTGCTCGTGCGTTAGATTTATCAAATCGCGATGGCGCTCTTGTAAGTGAGATTGTTCCGAACAGTCCGGCTGATAATGCAGGTATGCAAATTCAGGATGTAATCATAGAGTTTGATGGGGAAAAAATAACAAACCCATCACACTTGAAAAATGTTGTATCATCAACACCTCCCGGGAAACGCAGCAAATTAATTATTGTTAGAGATGGTAATCGGAAGACGATCAATATTATTTTGGAAGAGCTTGAGCAAAAATCGCAAATATTTGCGACAAACAATAATACTAATATGAGTTTAGGGATTGAGGTTCGAAATATCTCTAGTTCATTAGCAGAAAGATATGAAATCGATCCAGAGAGTACCGGTGTTTTGGTAACTGATATTGATAAAAAAAGTAATGCATATGAAGCAGGCATTAGAACTGGAGATATCATTACTCGCGTTGGTACAAAAAAGGTTACTTCTATCAAAATTTTTAGAAACCTTGTAGAAGATTTAAAGGAGCAAGATTCCTTGTTATTACTCATAAAACGAGGTGAAAGATCTAGTTATTTTGCATTTGAAATTGATTAATAATTAGGGTAAAGTCCCAGTTTAGCCACTAATGTTGATAAATTACACATATGAAAAAGCAGTTAAAGTGTTTACGTTGTGGTTGTCAAAAACTTTACTCTGTCCGAAGAGAAAAGAAGCGTTGCAGCAGTTGTGGTTACGAATGGAAACCGGACAAATTACCTTTGCACTTAACCCGGAAAGAATGGTCCAGAATTTTACACTGGTTTTTAAGAGGTTTACCAGTGGTTGCGATCGCACAGGAAACAGGGATTGAACGTAAGCGGATATTACGCGCTTTAACCTATGTAAGAATGACATTTCAGAAAGATATTCCGGATGTTTTTTCAGGTACTGTTGAGGTTGATGAAACTTATATTGGAGGACAGTGGAAAAACAAAAGACACAGTGCAAAAGCAGGTGGCAGTAAGCGCGGTCGAGGGACTTCCAAGACACCTGTATTTGGTATTTTATGCCGTGGTGGAAAGGTATGGGCACAAGTAGTCCCTGATGTAGAAGCAAAGACATTATTACCTCTGATCTCCCGACGGGTAGAAAGGGGAAGCACGGTATGCTCTGACACATGGAAAAGTTATACCGGGGTAGCGGCTAATGGTTATGTTCACCGCTTGGTAAAACATAGTGAAGGTGAGTATAGTGATGGTAAAGGAAACCATATTAACGGCCTTGAAGGGTTCTGGGGATATCTTAAAAGAAGATTGGCTGCCAAAGGTGGAATCAGGAAGAAAAGATTGCCATTGTACTTGGCTGAATATGTTTGGAAGTATAATCATAGAAATGATAGTATTCAATTACAGAAAAAACTCATTCTTAAACAACTTGAAAAGTAACATGTTTAGTGGCTCTTTTGGGACTTTACCCATAATTAATTGATATGGAATAAAAAACCCCCGTTATTTGCGGGGGTTTTTTATTAATAAACAAATTACTGTAATCGTTGGAAAAATTTTGTATTTGAACTAACTTCGACGTCTAAAAAATTTAGAGAAAGATTCGACAAATTACATATTCAATGGCAATAAAGAAGGTTAATGCAAAGGTTGATTTTATAGCTTTAGAGCATAAAATCATGGAATTTTGGGAAACCAATAAAATTTTCCAAAAGCGCGTGAAATTAAATAAAGGTAAACCGCGTTGGAGTTTTATTGATGGTCCTATTACAGCTAATAATCCAATGGGTGTTCATCATGCTTGGGGCAGAACATTGAAAGACCTATACCTTCGGTACAATGCCATGACCGGACATGAAGTACGCTATCAAAACGGATTTGATTGTCAAGGATTGTGGGTTGAAATTGAAGTTGAAAGAGAACTTGGATTCAAATCAAAACGTGATGTTGAACGATACGGAATTGAGAAATTTGTGAACCTTTGTAAAGAACGAGTTTATAAATACGCCGGAGTAATTGCAGAACAATCAAAACGACTGGGATATTGGATGGATTGGGAAAACTCTTATTTTACAATGTCCGATGAAAATAATTATACAATTTGGTCGTTTTTAAAAAAGCTGTTTGAGCAAGGTAAAATTTACCGTGGTAATGACGTAGTTCCATGGTCAGGTCGTTCAGGTACAGCTTATTCGCAGATGGAAATTATCGAGGGGCGTAAACTTGTCGCACACGATTCTGTTTTTGTTCGTTTTCCATTAAAAAATAGAGATAATGAATATTTATTGATATGGACTACAACACCTTGGACTTTAACATCTAATGTTGCAGTTGCTGTAAATGTTAATCTGGATTATGTAAAATTACAGGCGGTAGATGGTTCCATTTACTATTTTGCTGAAGATAACTTAGAATTCCAACGTCTTGAAAAACAATTTGGCGTTAAAAAACAATGGGTTGATGGTGTTCCTAAACTCAAGACCATAGATCAAATTTTTAAAGAGCGTGGTGGATATACTGTTTTAGATACGATTAAGGGATCAGAGATAATTGGATGGGAGTATGAAGGTCCATTCGATTATCTGGAAGCTCAAAGCAAACCCGGCGGATTTCCAATTGTTAAAGATGAACTGAAAAATCAAGGTATCAATGGTCATAAGTGCCACAAAGTAATTGATGGTGGTAAGGATGGAATCGGTAACGATATAGTGGTAGCGGGCGAAGGTACAGGTATTGTACACATCGCACCGGGGTGTGGTGACATTGACCATAAAATTGGTAAAAAGCTTGGTTTAGTTAATATTGCTCCTTTGAATGAGGAATCTAAATTCATTAATGGTTTTGGTTGGCTTTCCGGTTTGACGGCAACTGAACAGGAGACAACAGACAAAATAATATCAGATTTGCGGGATAGAAAAATACTAGTACATACTGAAAAATATCCTCATATATATCCGCATTGTTGGCGTTCAGGCGACGAATTAGTTTTCCGTATTGTTGATGAATGGTACATTAATATGGATTGGCGGGATAATATCAAAAAGATTGTTGATAATATTAATTGGATTCCGGAGTGGGGAAAAGAGCGGGAACATGAATGGCTCGATAATATGGGCGATTGGATGATATCGAAACAACGTTTTTGGGGTCTTGCTTTACCAATCTGGACGTTTGAAGATGATTCTTTTTATGTGGTCGGTTCCAAAGAAGAATTGCAAGAATTAGCAGTTGAAGGTTGGGATTATTTTGACGGGCATAGTCCGCATCGTCCTTGGATTGATAAAGTAAAAATTAAACATCCTGAAAGTGGATTAATCGGTACCCGAATTCTTGATGTAGGTAATCCATGGTTAGATGCCGGAATTGTTACATATTCAACAATAAAATATAATGAAGACCGATCTTATTGGGAGAAATGGTTTCCAGCAGAATTTATCACCGAGTGCTTCCCTGGCCAATTCCGCAATTGGTTCTATTCGCTCTTGGCGATGTCGACAGTAATGGAGAATAAAGCGCCTTTCAAAACTTTGTTAGGTCATGCTCTTGTCAGAGATTCTAAGGGTAAAGAAATGCATAAATCTGCTGGCAATGCTATTTGGTTTAATGATGCCGCTGATGAAATGGGTGTTGATGTTATGCGGTGGCTTTTTATTAATCATAATGTGGAAAATAATCTAAATTTTGGTTATGAAGCTGGCAATGAAATAAGGAAAAAAATTATTACGTTGTGGAATTCTTATTCTTTCTTTGCTACTTACGCTGCAGTCGATGGATTTAATCCTCTAAAATCTAAGATTGAAGAAAGTGATTTAACAATTATGGATCGTTGGATAAGAGCAAAATTACATCAACTTATCAAAGATATACGTTCATCGTTTGAAATATATAGACTGGATAAGTCAATGCGGAAAGTCGAGCTGTTTATAGAAGACTTGTCCAATTGGTATATTCGTAGAAATCGACGTCGTTTTTGGAAAAGTGAAGATGATTCTGACAAACAGGCTGCTTATCATACGCTATATGATGTCTTATTAACACTAACAAAATTGTTAGCTCCGGTAATGCCGTTCATAACCGATGAAATGTATAAAAATTTAGTAGTCAATATTGATGATTCAACTCTGAAAAGTGTACACTTATGTGATTATCCGGAAGTTGTATCAAAGTATATTGATAATGATTTGATTAAGCAAGTTGATGCGTTGAAAAAAGTTGTGGAATTAGGACGATCTGCCCGGAATAAAGCTGACCTGAAAATCAGACAACCATTACAAAGTTTGTTTTATGTTGTAAATGATGATAATTTATCCAAGTTTCTAAATGATAATAAGTCTGTTATTTTAGATGAATTAAATGTAAAAGAGATAATGCGCGTAACTAATTCTGAAGAATTATTAACTCCTAGTGTAAAACCGAATCTTGCAATAGTAGGAAAAACATTTGGAAATGCGATACCATCAATACGAAAAGCACTTGGTGAAATGAATGTAAATGATATTATTAATCAGATACAAGGCAATGGAGAAATAGTGTTAAATACAGATTCCGGTGACATAACATTAAAACAAGAACATATTTTGATAGAAACATCATCAGCTGAAGGATTAATAACTGCGCAAGATGAAGGATTTACTGTTGCCTTATCTACCGTATTAAATGATGAACTAATTCAAGAAGGACTTGTAAGAGATTTAATACGCCAAGTACAAATCATGAGGAAAAATGCTGATTTTGCTGTAGAGGATCGTATTAAAGTATATGGTGAATTTGATGGTAAATTAGAAGAAGCACTAAACGCATATAAAGATTATTTTTGTAATGAAACATTAACAGTAAATATCGAACTAAATGGTTCGGAAATAGAATATTCTGATACAATTAAAATTCAAGGTGAAAAAATTACTCTGGGTATATCCCGGACAATTAAAGATTAAGAGGAAGTTATGACAACCCCTAAAAAATATACTAAATCTAAACTAAATAAATTTAGAAAATTAATCCAAAAAGAAATTGATATCGTCCACCAAGATATGGATGAATTAAAGGAAGGTGTTCTTGATAGCGGTAAGGCTAGTGAAAGCTATGTCCCGGATTCGGTTTACAGCGTACACATGGCAGATGCCGGAACTGATGCTCATGAAAAAGAGAAAAATTTCCAATTTATGGTACGTGAAAACAGTTATTATCAAAACTTGGTAAGCGCTTTAAAACGGATTGATAACGGTACATACGGAATTTGTAAGCAATGCGTAGAAGAACCGAAAAACTTGTGTTCTACATGCCCATTAATTCCTGAAGACCGCCTTATGGCGGTGCCGATTGCAACGATGTGTGTTGAGTGCAAAGAGAAGGAGAAAATGGGTCTGCTGTGATTGTTTTAACAATTAGTATTATAATAGTAATTATTGATCAGATTTCTAAATATTTAATTCGCTCTACGATGGAGTTACACGAGACGATTCCGGTAATCAGGGATTTTTTCTATTTAACTTATGTCTCTAATGATGGAATGGTATTTGGCATCAATTTCCCTTGGAGTATGTACTTTTTAGCTACCGCTTCCTTTCTGTTGACAATTTTTCTTATCGGTTACTTATGGTATGAACGGAAAGGACATATTCTTTTGCGAATTTCTCTATCACTCATTATCGCCGGAGCGATTGGTAACTTTATTGATCGCGTTATGTTTAAAGAAGTTGTAGATATGTTCGATTTCATTTTTTGGGGATACCATTGGTACATTTTTAATGTTGCAGATTCAGCTGTAACTGTCGGAATGATTTTATATTTAACTTATTCATTCTTTTTACAACCAAAAAAACAGACCGCTAAATCAGTCATTTGAAAAACGATATCGTAATCGTTGATAAATCCGGGATTCGTCTCGATAAATTCTTGGCGGACAATATTGACGAATTTTCCCGTTCCCAATTACAAAAATATATAAAAAACGGTAATATTACTGTAAATGGAGAGATTAAACCGGTAAAATATCGCTTAAACCTAGATGATAAGATTCATATTAATATTTCTGATGAGATTTACGACAATGATTTTGTAGAACCTCAAGATATCCCGATTGATATTATTTTTGAAGATGATGATATTATTGTAATTAATAAACAATCCGGTATGATAGTGCATCCCGGGACGAGTAATAAAGACGGAACACTGGCTAATGCTTTAGCATATTATTGTGCGCAATTATCTGATATCAATGGACCGATACGTCCGGGTATCGTTCATCGATTAGATAAAGGTACTTCAGGAATTATTGTTGTTGCCAAAACAAATTATGCCCACATGAAATTAGCGGAACAGTTTTCAAACAGACTTGTAAAAAAAGTATATTACGGTATTACTTGGGGAAATTGGAAAGAAGAAGAAGGATTGATAGATCAACCAATAGCAAGAAAACGGAATGATCCGACATCATTTATTGTTAATGTAACCGGTAAGGAAGCTCAAACTAATTATCAAGTCATAAAAGAATCGCAATATTTTAGTCATGTTAATTACTTTCCGAAAACAGGACGTACTCATCAGATACGAGTTCATTCAGCATTTGTGGGAAACCCGATTATCGGAGATACAAAATATGGTGGAGGATTGTCTCGCATTAAAGGGTACATACCTGAAATCTCAAAAAAAATGGAATTGTTATTTAAAATAGTGCAGCGCCATATTTTGCATGCACAAAAAATTTCCTTTATACATCCTCGTAATAAAAAGGAGATAAACTTTGAATCTGATTTGCCGGATGATATACAAAATATTATTAATACAATTGACACGTTAAATGTCTGATAATTTTAAACAATATATTGATGATTTCCTTTCCTATTTGGAAAAGGAAAGAGGATATTCTTCGCATACTTGTGTTTCATATATTCATGATTTACATAGATTTAATGACTTTCTAATAGAATATACAGGATCCTCTGATATTTTAGCAGAGAGCATAGATAAACAAGCGATCAGACATTTTTTAGGTAAGGAATTTGAAGAGGATTTCTCTTCTAAAACGGTTGGAAGAAGATTGGCATCAATTAAATCATTTTTTAAATATTTAGTAAAAGCAGAAGTTGTTAATAATAATCCTGCTCTATATGTCAAAACTCCAAAAACTTCAAAACCCCTTCCAAACTTTATTGATGAAAAAATGATTGATGAACTTATGAACGCTCCTCCAAGAAATACTATTACAGGGCTTAGAGATAGAGCTATACTGGAATTATTTTATAGTACCGGGATACGCTTAAGTGAACTGATTAATATTAATTTCAGAAATATAGATTTCAATAATAATCTTATAAGAGTTGTAGGGAAAGGGAATAAAGAAAGATTAATCCCCTTCGGTAATCGGGCAATGAAGGCAATTGAAAATTATCTTGAAAAAAGTGGCAGATCATTAAAAACTACTGACATAGATATTCCTCTATTTGTAAATTCAAAAGGTGAACGCATATCACAAAGGACAGTTCAACGTAGTGTAAGTATGTATTTACGTTTAGTAACAGAAGGGGAACATCTTGGTCCTCATACCTTACGTCATTCATTTGCAACCCATTTATTAGATCGCGGAGCAGACTTACGAGCAGTTAAAGACTTATTAGGACACAGTAGTTTGTCATCAACACAGATCTATACCCATGTGCAACCGGAAAGGATGAAAAAAATATATAAAAAAGCGCATCCTCATGGAGATAATTAAATCAATAAAATCAAAAAAATAAGGAGTTTAAATTGAACATTGAATTTACCTCGCGTCATTTTAAAGCACCTGATAATTTAAAAAACTACGCTATTAGTGAAGTTCAAAAAATCATTAAAGTTTACGATAGAGCTATACGATGTCAAATTTTATTATTCCATGAGAATGATCAATATACTACTGAATTAAATTTATCTATACCAAGCCATAAGCTAAATGTAAAAGAATCAACCGATAACATCACTAAATCAATTGACCTTGCTGTTGCAAAAATGATTACCCGAGTAAAAAAAATAAAGGGTAAACAAAATAACCATCATTAAAAATTAGAAAAATTTGAAAGCAATCATTCCTGTAGCTGGGTATGGCACCCGATTAAAACCGCATACGGAGCGGTATCAAAAAACTCTTTTACCATTAGCAGGTAAACCTGCTTTAGATTTTATACTGAAACCACTATTTGATTCAGGGATTGATGAGTTGGTATTTATAGTAGGTCATCTGAAAGAACAAGTAATTGATCATATGAAAAAATATGATGGTAAATTTTCATTTATCGAACAAAAAAAACGATTAGGTTTAGGACATGCAATCTTAACTGGTCTAAAAAATACTAACGAACCGGTTTTAGTGCAACTTGGCGATACAATTTTCGATTTAGATTATAACGAGTTTTGCTCTTCTACAGAAAATATTATTGGTGTTGATGAAGTTGATGATCCATCACGTTTTGGCATAGTGGAATTAAAAGATGGAAAAGTGGTTAATTTTTTTGAAAAACATCCGAATCCACCGAGTAATTTAGCTATTAGCGGATTATATTATTTCAATAATGAAGGAAAATTAAAATCGGCAATTGAAGAATTAATAAAACGCAACATTAAAACTAACAATGAATACCAAATTACTGATGCTTTGCAGCTAATGGTTAAACAAGGTGAAAATTTCAGTGTATTCCCAACACCGAACTATTATGATGTAGGTGTCCCTGAAGCTATCTTGTATTCCAATCGCAAATTGTTAAGTTCTAATCATCAGGATTTTCCATCATCAAAAATAATTGAACCGGTATTCATTGGTAATAATTGTGAAATTGATAATTCCATAATTGGACCATATGTCACAATTATGAATAGTTGTAATATTTATAATTCTAAAATAGAGGATAGTATAATTTTAGAAGATTCAAATATTACTGATAGGCAAATTATCGGCAAGATTGCTGCTAAAGATGGTTTGGAAGCTTGTTAATATTTTAAATATTAATTTTAATTATATGGTCTGATTTACCTTTTTTTGTAACTTAAAAGTTCGTTAACTTAATTATTATGGAGATTTTATGAGTCGGTATTTATTTACATCTGAATCAGTTACGGAGGGTCACCCGGATAAGGTCTGTGATGCGATTTCTGATGCAATATTGGATAATTTATTAGAACAGGACAACGAATCGCGCGTAGCCTGTGAAACGTTAGCAACCAAAGGTTTAGTGGTGGTAAGTGGCGAGGTGAATACGCATGGATTTGCCGAAGTCGAAAGAATTGTAAAGGATACATTACATGAAATCGGTTATACCGATATTGCATATGGAATGGATGACGAATCTGTTACAGTAACTTCAAGATTACATCAACAAAGTCCTGATATTGCACAAGGAGTTGATACCGACGGTGGGAAAGAGCAAGGAGCGGGTGACCAAGGATTAATGTTTGGATTTGCCTGTAAAGAAACACCGGAGTTGATGCCATTACCAATTCAATTGGCACAGCGTTTGACAGAAAAATTGGCTAAAGAACGCAAGAATGGCAATATGTCTTGGTTAGGACCTGATGGCAAATCACAGGTGACCGTTGAGTATGAAGATGGAGTACCACAATCAGTAAAAAAAGCGGTTATAGCAACTCAGCATGATGATATGTCAGATAAATTTGATAATGAAGAAAAAGAACTTGAGTTTGTAAGAACTGAAGTAGTTAACAAAGTTATCAAACCGGTTTTGGATGCAAGTAATATTGATTATGATGAATCATTTATTGTCAACGGTACCGGACGTTTTGTTATGGGCGGACCGGAAGCTGATACCGGATTAACCGGACGGAAAATTATTGTGGATACATATGGCGGTTATGCACCGCATGGTGGCGGTTCTTTTTCCGGTAAAGATCCCTCAAAGGTTGATAGATCCGCTACTTATATGGCACGTTATATTGCTAAGAATATTGTTGCCGCTGATTTAGCAGATAAATGTGAATTGCAATTATCTTATAGTATCGGCATTGCTGAACCTATTTCGGTAAGTGTTAAAACATTTGGTACCGGCAAAGTCAGTGATGAAAAATTGACTGAAATTATTAAAAAGGTATTTCCATTAAAACCAGCTGAAATTATTACTCATCTTGATCTTAAAAAACCGCGTTATCGTCAAACTGCTGCTTATGGTCATTTTGGTCGTGATAATAAACTATTTACGTGGGAAAATACCGACATGGTTGAAAAATTAAAGTCGTATTTATAACCGGGAAAATTTTTGTCATCACAACTAATTACAGTAAATACAGTTGAAAATATTTCAAAAAATTTATCAGAGAGAGTAGGGAAAGATATGACATCTATAGTTGAATATTTACCAAATAAAATTGCTGATATTTCATTAGCAGCAGCAGGGCGGAAAGGAATCGCTATTGCGGAAAAGGAAATGCCCGGATTAATGGCAATTCGTGGAAAATATGGGAAAAATAAATCACTAAAAGGGTTTAGAATTACCGGCTCTTTGCACATGACAATTGAAACAGCGGTTTTGATCGAAACTTTAAAGGAATTGGGCGCAAATGTGCGGTGGGCAAGTTGTAATATTTTTTCTACTCAAGATCATGCTGCGGCAGCGATTGCTAAAACCGGAACACCTGTTTTTGCATGGAAAGGAGAAACCCTTAAGGAATATTGGTGGTGTACATTACAAGCTTTAACGTTTCCTGAAAATAAAGGACCGCAATTAATTGTTGATGATGGGGGTGATGCAACACTGTTAATTCATAAAGGATTTGAATTAGAGGAAATTTATCAAAAAACTGGCTCACTTCCGGAAATTATAACTAAGGTTCGTGAAGAACAGGTTGTCGAAAAATTACTACGCGAAGTGCACAAAAAAGATCCGATGCATTGGCATAAAATTGCCAAGGATATCATCGGTGTTTCTGAAGAGACAACAACCGGTGTGCATCGTTTACAGCAAATGGCGAAAGATAATAAATTATTGTTCGCTGCTTATAACGTAAACGATTCGGTAACAAAATCAAAATTCGATAATATTTATGGTTGTCGTGAATCACTTGCGGATGGATTAAAACGCGCTATGGACGTTATGATAGCCGGTAAAACAGTATTAGTCTGCGGTTATGGCGATGTAGGGCGCGGTTGCGCGCAATCTATGCGGGGATATGGCGCTCGTGTATTAGTTACTGAAATTGACCCAATTTGCGCCTTGCAAGCGGCAATGGAAGGATTTGAAGTGGTTACTACCGAACAAGCTCTGCCGGAAGCTAATATTTATGTAACGGCAACCGGGAACCTCGGCGTGATAACAGTTGAGCATATGCGTAAAATGAAGGATCAATCCATTGTTTGTAACATTGGTCATTTTGATAATGAAATACAGGTCGATCCATTAAATGATGCCAAGGATATTGATCGTGAAACTATCAAACCGCAAGTTGATAGATATACTTTCCCTGGTGGACATCAAATATTCATGTTAGCAGAAGGACGTTTAGTTAACTTGGGTTGTGCAACAGGACATCCAAGCTTTGTGATGTCAAATTCATTCTCTAATCAAGTGTTAGCTCAAATCGCGCTTGCTAAGGACAAACCGGAAATTGATGTTTATATGTTACCGAAAATCCTTGATGAAGAAGTCGCTCGACTACATCTTGATAAATTAGGTGTTACGCTAACCGAGATGACTGATGAGCAGGCGGAATATATTGGAATTCCAAAAGGTGGACCATATAAACCGGAACATTATCGGTATTAAAACAATATCTAATGAAAGAAAAAGCCATCGATTAGGTGGCTTTTTTATAAACTATCCATTATCTTATCCGCAACACGGAAGGAATTAGCATAAATTGTCCATGTATATGGTATACTACCTCCGGTTGGCATAAAACTTGCATCTGTAACATAAAGGTTTTCTACATTATGTGCACGGCAGTTGGAGTTTAAAACTGATGTTTGTGGATCATCACCAAACCGGCATCCACCAGCTACTAAATTGGGAGGGGGAGAACTACTAATATTTGAGCTAATGTTTTCAGCACCTATTTCTTTCAAAACTGATACGGCCTTATTTGCTAAATGTCTACCCACTTTTAGATCGTGCGGATGATTCCCAATTCGTATTCGTGCAACAGGATTGCCCCACTTATCCTTAATTTTCGGATCAAGTGTTACAAAACAATGATCTGTTGGCAACCAATCATTAAATACTTCAAATCTTAAGTGTCTTCCTTCGGTAAAATATGATTTAATTTTATCTTTTAGTGGTTTTCCCCAAATTAAACCATCTTCACCCCATTTTTGTGAATTTGCTTTAGCAATTGGATTTGCATGCCTAAATAAAAAATCTATTGTGCCCCCCTTGGAACGTTTACCAAATGATTTTTCATTGATAACATACCAATCTTGTAAAGAACGATTAACGAATAAACCGCGAATATTAAGCTGAGCGATTTCCATGTCATTATAATTCTTATACAAAATATCTCCAGAACCCGATCCTCCTCCTGAATATATTAGATTATTTCCAACTTGATTGTTATTATTTGCCAAACCGTTTTGATGTTTTGTCCCGGGAGACATAAGAAGTAATCGCGCCGATTCAGATGCCTGACATGCTACTACAAAAATACGAGCTGTAATTGAATTGCTTGCTCCAGATTTATTATAATATTTTGCTGAAGTTACTTTCCCTGTGCTATCACTAATAAGTTTATAGACCATAGCGTTTGGTATAATCTTACAATTATCCGTTTTTATTGCCTTATTAATTAAAGCGGCCATTGCGCCTCCTTTTGCTCCTGTGGAACAACCATAACTGCCACAATAATTAGAATATGAACATGCAATTCGTCCTAAGGCATTTTGTGATAATATGGCTCTCGGGGTTGGAATTGAATGGAAACCAAGACTACCACATGCTTTGTCTATTCGCTGTGCGATGGGATGTTCAGCTGTCTTGTAAAAAGGAAATTCATTAGTAGAGCGCGGTTCTAAGAATGGATGATCAACAACTTTCCCTGACACACCTACAATTTGTTCTACTTTGGTATAATATGGTTCTAAATCGTCGTAAGAAATAGGCCAATCAACAATATTTGCTCCATCAATCGTACCAAATTCTGATAATAATCTAAAATCTTCCGGTTTCAAGCGATGAAAATATCCGCTCATCAAATTGGAAGAGCCGCCAACCATATTACCATTCCAAAAATCTCGACCGGTATCATAGGTTGATTTCCCAACCCACTCATTATTATTTCTATCTTCAATTACATGACGTTCATCTTGTAGATTCGGTGTATACACACTCCGGCGGCAACAAGTAAGCTCATCTTTGCTGAAGTCCTCAGTTTTAAACCAAGGTCCCTTTTCGAGTACTACAACAGATTTGGCCGCTTTTGATAATTCATAAGCGATTGGTGCTCCGCCAGCTCCTGAACCAATTACACAAATATCATAATCGTAATTCATACTTTGCCATACATATTATCAGAGGAAGGACGAGGTAACCCAGAAGCATGTTCTAACCATTTCCAACCAATTTCATTTGGATTGCCACCATAAATTGGGTCGGACAATAATGCTTCAAATATATAGATAAGATTTAAAGAGAGCCATCGATAGCCCCAATTTGAATCTTCGATTACACGGAATATTTGTTCTTTTTCACCGGATGATAAATTAATAAATGATTTATTAAAAGTTGCTTGGCATTCTTCTTCAAGCCAATCGACCCCGCTAATAAGTAAATTTTTATTATCTTCATCAATATCAGGATCGGTTAAAACGAAATGTAAATAATATAAAGCATTTACATCATCTGCACCCGGCGAATCACCTGATTTTGGAAAAAGATGTTCCTGTACTTCCTGTAATATTTTATCTTGAGATTTGTTAAAGGGGGGGGGCTTTCGAGAACTTTTGTAATAATATGCTAATAAGCTGACAAAAGTAATGCTGCCTGCAAAAACACCAGTCGCTAATAAAAAGGATCGGCGATTAATTTTTATATTAATATACTTGTCTGTAACAGATTTTACGTCAGGATCTAACATAATGAAACATCGTATATTACAATTAACCGCCGATAATAATTACTATTTTTTATTACAGAATTTCGTAATTAACGCATCGAGACTAATCTTGCCCGGACCAGTTATTATCAGGCTGAATAACATAAGTAAATAATATATTGGTATTTCGAAACCATTATTACCGGCTTCAAATCCATTTCCTAAATGAACAGTTGTTATAGCAACAACCATTACAACCATTAAAGGAATTGAAATTAATCTGGTTGCCAATCCAAGGAATATTAACACAAAGCCGGCTGTTTCGGTTCCTGTTGCCAAAAATGCGTTTAGCTTTGGTAAGGGCATTCCCATACTTGTGAACCATTCAACAATACTATCGAAATTCTTAAGTTTCATTGTAGCAGGTCCGTAAAATCCGTAAGCCAGCACTATACGGAACAATAGTGGCGGCAAATCTTTTAACTTTTCTAAATAACTTATAATTTTATTAAATATTTCCATTTTAAAATCCTTTTGAATAAAAAAGGCAGGCATTTTCTCACCCGCCTTTAATAATTTAATTATTTGCTAAGCGTTTAACCGCATTTACCTTCACCGCATTTACCTTCACCACATTTGGCTTCTTGGACAGCACTTTTTTCGACATCATCTTGTATAGTTGTTTTGGCGTTATCAGAGGTATTGCTGCAACCAGTTATTGATGACATACTAATTGTTAGACCGACTAGGGCTACCACAATTAACAATATTTTTAATATTTGATTAAAATGTTTCATTATTTTTCTCCTGTTATTTAATGTTTTCATTGGTAGGATATTATGATTTAATATGTCTAATTATTGTCGCATTGATGACATTACTGGTGTTATAAATCAATAATTTGATAAATAACCTGTTTAAAAAATATCTATAGTATAAAAAAAAAGGCAGACATATTGATGCCTGCCTTACAGTAAAACTTAACTAATACTTATATAGTGTTTAACCACACTTTCCTGCGCCACATTTGACATCTTTAACGTCTGCTTTAGCTTCTGCACCACCACATTTACTTTCGACACTTTTGCCTTCGCCACATTTGGCACTTGCAGATTTGTGCATTAATTTAGATTCATTAGCATCTATGAATCCGTCATTATTTTCATCCATTTTTGAGAACATTTTATTATGACCTTCTTGAAATTCAGCTTTTGACAGATAGTCATTTTCATCTCTATTAAATGAATCAAACATAACACATTCATCACTTGTGATTTTACCATCATTGTTTGCATCTTTATTTGGAAATTCTTTTGTACCGTACTCAGTAAATTCAGTTTTTGATACTTTCCCATCTCCATTAGCATCTATGTCCATAAAATTCCAGTCTTTTGTACCTGCATCATCACCGCCACATTTGGTTTCTATTGTGGTTTCTTTAGCATCACTACCACCGCATTTGCCTGAACCACAATTGCTATCTATTACAGCATTATCCGCAAAAAGAGCTGAGTTAACATTATCAGATGAATTATTATAACCTGTTACTGTTGACATACCAATTGCAAGACCAACTATGGCTATTACAATTAATAATATTTTTGTTAAATGTTTCATTATCATTCTCCTGTTAATTAATGATTATATTGGAATGATATTAGTATTGAAAGGGGTGACTTACTGTCGTATGGATGACACTACGCGCATTTTGATATTATTTTCTAACTGAGAACAATAAAATTATTCCCCCGATAGCAAAAATTACATTACCGATCCACGCAGAAATTAAAGGGTCAAGAACTTCTTTGTATCCTAATGACTGTCCAAATTTTATAAATGTATAATACGCAAAAATGACAAAAACACTCATTCCGGCGGCAAATGCCAAACCGCCTTTTTGTTTAGAAACCGCTAATGGTAATCCGAACAATATTACAATCAAACTTGTTAGAGCAAAAGATACTTTATTATAACGAGTAACTTCCCATCTTACGGTTTTTACACCATTTTCTTTTAACAGGGCTATCCTTTCAGTTAATTCATTGAAATTCATTTCGTCCGGCGGCTTGAATTGCTGAGTTATATCGTCAGGTGTAAAGTTTGCATTTATTAGAGTATCTTTGACAGCAATAATTACTTCTATTTCTTCACCATTGTCATCGAAGTTGCGAATAGAATAATTATTCATATTCCAAAGTAATAGTGAATCATTCCAAAACAATTTTCGTGCATCAATCCTTTTTGTAAGGATTCCATTTTCTAAAGAAATTATTGTTGCATTATCGGCTTCCATTCCACTGATGGAATATTTAGCAAGTGAAATATGTGTGGTTTCATGTTTCTGCAATAACACATCGTGTAAAATTTTACTTGTACGAAATATATTTCTACGTGCTTTTCGACGCATATGCTTTTGTTCGATTTCAGTTACTTTTTCATTTCCGGTTGTAACAAGACTATTATCGAGTTCATAGGATATTATACTGAGGACGATTCCTGCAATTAATAATGGAACAGCAATTCGGTATAAACTTATCCCGGAAGATTTCATTGCTGTCCATTCGTTGCGTTTTGCTATTAATCCGATGCTAAAAACTGTTGCTATCAGTGTCGCCATCGGTAAACCGATGCTAAAAAACCATGGCAGTGTATAAAAATAAAATAGAAATATGATTTTTAATTGTACCGAATTATCTATGAACTTGTCTATATTTTCAATCAAATCAACAATGACAAAGACAGAGACAAACCCCAATAGTGCCATTGTGAGAATTGTTGTGAACTGTCGCAGTAAATATTTATCAAGTTTCTTCATTAGTAAGTATTAGTTATAAATATATTTCTAAATATAAGATTGCAAATTTAAGTTATAAACATGATATTTTTATGCGATAATAAATTGCACTAATATCGTTAACTCCTCTAACTTCGATGATTATATGTCGAGCCGAATAAAAATTTCCGTTGTAATACTATTTTCTTTGGGATTCCTACTTGCCGAACAAAACGGTGCTGAAAGCAACCCGACTTGGTTATCGATTTTACCGCCTTTAGTTGCGATTGTTTTAGCTTTAGTTACACGGGAAACCTTAGTATCATTATTTGCCGGTATTTGGATTGGTGTAACAATTTTGAAATCCAATTTAATTGATGGTTTTCTTACTACACTTGATACGTATTTAGTCGGCTCATTAGCCGATACAAGTCATGCATCTATAATATTGTTCACATTAGGATTTGGTGGTATGATTGGCGTCATCTCTGCCAATGGTGGTATGCGTGGTATTGTAGATATTGCGGTTCGCCATGCCAAAACACGTCGACAAGGACAGCTTACAACTGTTATAATGGGTATCATTGTTTTCTTTGACGATTATGCCAATACACTATTAGTTGGTAATATGATGCGTCCCCTAACTGATAAACTGCGTATTTCACGCGAAAAATTATCATATTTAGTAGACTCTACTGCAGCACCTGTCGCTAGTTTAGCGATTATAAGTACCTGGTCGATTTTTCAAATGAGCTTATTAAATGGACCTTATGAACAATTCGGTGTAACTGAAAATCCATATATAACATTTATTAGAAGTATTCCTTATTCATTTTATTGTTTGTTGACTCTTGCATTTATCTTGATAAATACAATAACTCGCCGAGAATATGGTCCAATGTATAAAGCCGAGCGGCGTACTGTTTTAACCGGCGCTGTTATGCAGCCGGGAGCTAATCCAATGGCAGACACTTCACAAATCGACGCTGAAGATCGTTACAGCAAATCATCACATTGGACAAATTCTATTATTCCTATAATTGCTGTTGTTTTAATAGCGATGTTGGGATTAGTGGTCACGGGAATGCGGGCCTTAGAAGAGGGAATGGACCCATCAATCCGGAATATAATCGGTGGAGCTGATTCATATGCTGCATTGATGTGGGGCTCGTATTCTGCTGGTATAATTGCAATAATATTAACGGTTAGTAAAAGATTATTATCGCTTCAAAAAGCGTTGAATGCTTGGATGAATGGCGCACGTTCGATGCTTTTGGGGTGCGCAGTTTTAATTTTGGCTTGGACACTTGGAAAAGTCTCGGAAGACTTAGGAACAGCACAATTCTTAGTTGAAATTTCGTCGAATTTCCTAACACCACATATTTTACCTGCTGTTGTTTTTCTTACCGCCGCTGCGATAAGTTTTTCTACCGGTACTTCGTGGGCAACGATGTCTATCCTAGTTCCTATCGTAATGCCGATGGCAATACAGTTGTTACAGGGCACTCCTGATGAAGTGGTCGCCTCACCAATATTTGTAAGCACGTTTGCTGCAATACTTTCCGGTGCGGTTTTAGGTGACCACTGTTCTCCAATCTCCGATACAACAATTTTATCATCGATTGCTTCAGGATCAGATCATATTGACCATGTACGTACTCAATTACCTTATGCCTTAACAGTAGGGGCAGTTGCATTGCTTGTAGGTTATCTTTTTGTAGGATTTGGTGGAAAATTGTCGATATCAATTATTTTAGGAATTGTACTTTTATTAATAATATTAATATTATTCGGTAAACCGATTCGTCGCAATATGGAAAACTAATTGTGAATACTATACATAGTGAACTGATAACAGAAAAACAAAATCCACATTCAATGGATATTGATAAATTATCAACTTTAGAGATACTTGAGCTTATTAATAAAGAAGACAGTTTAATTTCATCTGCTGTGCAAAAGGCAATACCTGAAATAGAAAAAGTTGTTGAGTTTGCAGTTACTGCCCTTAAAAATGGAAATCGAATCATATATATTGGAGCGGGAACAAGTGGTAGATTAGGTATTCTGGATGCATCGGAAATACCGCCAACTTTTTCAGCACCGCACGAATGGTTTACAGGAGTAATTGCCGGAGGTGCTAAAGCAGTATTCAGGTCGATTGAATCAGCAGAAGATATACCTAAAGATGCTGAACGCGATTTAAATGTGGTTGATATTAAAAGGGGAGATGTTCTAATTGGTATTGCTAGTAGCAGCACTACTCCCTATGTTATTGCTGGATTGAAATATGGTAAAAATATTGGTTGCCGCACTGTTTTTTTAATATGTAATCCTGCTTCTGTTGAATTGGAAAGTTTTGATGTAACTATTTCTGTGGATTTAGGTCCGGAGATAATAACAGGTTCAACTCGTATGAAAGCAGGAACTGCTACAAAATTAATATTAAATATGATATCAACCACAACCATGGTTAAGATGGGAAAAGTATATGGAAATCTCATGGTTGATCTTCGAGTTGTGAACGAAAAACTGCGTGACCGTGGAACAAGAATTATAGAAAAATTAACTGATCTCAATTACAAAGAAGCCGGTAAAGTTTTGAAAGATTCAGAGGGATCGGTGAAAACTGCTTTGATTATGGTAAATAAGTCTTGTACCAAAAAAGAGGCAAAAGAACTAATCAATAAATATGATGAGAATTTGAGACAAATTATAGGTGATATTTCAATTTAAATAACAAAATCAATAATTCGTTAAATCGACGAATTACCTTAATTTTAACAGTACAAATAATTGGATAAAGAGACGATGAACATAAATAAATATATATTTAGAGAATATGATATACGTGGTGAGGTAAAAACAGATTTTCCTCCTAACGTAGTGGAAATGTTAGGACGAGGATATGGTACATACGTGTCAAGACAAGGTGCTAAAAAGGTGGCTTTAAGTGGTGATATAAGATTGACCACTCCCGCACTAAAACAAAGTTTTAAGAAAGGAGTATTATCAACAGGTCTCGATGTAGTAGATATTGGAATTATACCTTCACCGGTTAATTATTACAGTATGTTTAAGTTAGATATTGACGGAGCAGTTCAGATAACTGGAAGTCATAATCCACCGGAATTTAACGGATTCAAATTATCATTATATAAAAAGGCTGTTTACGGTGAAGCAATTCAGGAAATTCGAAAGATAATTGAGGATCAGGATTTTATCGAAGGAAAAGGAAACTCTTCTGAATATGATATTTTGCCGGATTATAAAGCTATGATACTGGAGAAAATAAATATAGAGAAACCGGTGAAAGTTGTTATGGATTGCGGAAATGCAGCAGCCTGCGTAAACGGTCCGGAGATTTTCAAAGCACTTGATATTGAATTAAAAGAATTATACTGTGATGTTGATGGAACTTTTCCCAATCATCATCCTGATCCAACTGTAAAGGAAAACTTAACTGATCTGATTGCATTAATGAAAACCGGTAAATATGATGCAGGAATCGCTTTTGACGGCGATGCCGATCGTATCGGAGTGGTTGATGAAACCGGTGAAATAATTTGGGCAGATCAATTAATGGCGTTGTTTTTACCGGAAATTGTAGAAGAAGGTGATGAAATTCTGTTTGATGTAAAATGTTCGCAAGCTTTAGAGGAAATGATAGTAAAATATGGCGGTACACCGGTGATGTGGAAAACAGGGCATTCATTAATAAAACAAAGGATGGCTGAACTAAAATGTAAATTTGGTGGAGAAATGAGTGGACATATTTTCTTTGCGGATGATTTTTTCGGATTCGATGATGCTTTATATGTAGCGGTGCGCTTAATACAATTATTATCAAGGACTGATAAAACATTATCAGAATTGAAGGCGGTATTGCCAAAATATTATTCAACGCCGGAAATGCGCATGGCTTGTGAATCGGATGAAGAGAAATTTCGTATCGCCAAAGAGGCGGAAGAATTTTTCAAAGCTAATTACGATTGCTCGACGATCGATGGTGTGCGGATACGATTCAGAGATGGTTGGGGATTAGTTCGTTCATCGAATACACAACCCGTAATTGTCTGCAGATTTGAAGCTAATACGCAGGAACGTATGGAAGAAATTAAGGATATAGTATTATCTAAATTATTGACAATTGGAAAACTGGAGATCGAAGTTGGTCACTGATTCTTTTTTAGATCATATCGAACAACTCCGTTTTGAAATTAATGAAAGACTTCAAAGTTTTCCATTAGATTCTGAACCAAAGTATATTTACGATCCAATCAAGTACATAATGGATGGTAGAGGAAAACGCCTTCGTCCAATTATTGTAAATCTTGTTGGAACGGTTTATGGAGCAAGTAAAGAAGACCTATTGAATGCCGGATTAGCAGTTGAGTTATTGCACAATTTTACTTTAGTACATGACGATATAATGGATCAAGATAGTCTGCGGCATGGGAAGGCGACCGTTCATAAAAAGTGGGATGAATCCACGGCTATACTTGCTGGAGATGGAATTTATGCGATTGCTCAAATATTGATTACAAAAGTAAAAACGAATCCGCTAAATGCTATTCACGCTTTTAATAAAGCGACATTATATGTCTGTGAAGGCCAGGCCTATGATAAAGAGTTTGAGAACAATTATGGAATAGTATTAGATCAATATTTAACTATGATAAAAAAGAAAACAGGGTGGTTAATAGGATTCTGTGCTGAATTGGGAGGTATCTTGGGAAATCAACCTGATTCTGTAATTAATGAATTGCAATCTTATGGATTGAATTTAGGAATAGCATTTCAAATTCAAGATGATATATTAGAAATATTTAGTGATTCTAAGTCAATGGGTAAAAGTTTGGGAAGCGATTTAATTGCCGGGAAACAAACTATTTTAACAGTTTTAGCACGTCAAAATGATGCAGTTAGTTGGAAACAAAAATGGGAAGAGATAATGAATAATGATCTCCTATTGGCTATCAAAAAATTCCGCATATACTTTGAAAAAAATAGTATCTTAGAATCAGCTAAAAATATGACAAAAAAATATACGGAGGCTGCTCAAAATAATCTGCAAATAATACCAAAAGAGAAAAGAGCGCAATTAGAACAATTAACTGAATTTGTTTGGAAAAGGGAAAAATAATATGGATAAATCACAAATTGATCCACAAGATATGTTTGGAGCTATATATCGTTTTGCAGATCAAATTCAAGAAGCAATTGGAATCGGCGAACAAATCTATTTGCAAAATGATTATTCGGTCTGCGAAAATATAGTTGTCGCAGGAATGGGTGGTTCTGCCATTGGTGGTGATGTTGTTAAAACCATTGTCCATCGAGAATTAAAAAAACCTTTTTATGTAAATCGAAATTATACATTACCAAATTGGGTGAATGAAAAAACGCTTGTAATTTGTTCTTCCTATTCCGGTAATACCGAAGAATCATTGAGTGCCTATGAAGATGCATTGAAAAAAGGAGCAATGATTTGCGGTATCTCTACCGGTGGTCAATTATCAGAAAAAATTCAATCTCAAGGATTTGACTTGATCACGATTCCAGGAGGACTCCAACCTCGAGCAGCGTTGGCTTACTCTTTTGTTCCTATGCTGTATTTACTTAGGAAGATTGGACTTATATCTAATTCGCTGATTGATAATCTTTCAAGTTCAATTACTTCTTTAGAAAATAAACGTGATGCCTATTCGGTTGGAGATGCATCAAATCCGATTTATAAAATGGCAAAAGATATTTACGGAATGATACCTATAATTTATGGAATTACCGACACTACCAGTGTAGTCGCTTTGCGATGGAAAGGACAATTATGCGAGAATTCAAAAATGCTTGCTTATCACAATGAAATTCCGGAAATGAACCATAATGAAATTTTGGGTTGGGGCAATAATCCTGATTTATTGTCTGAACTTTCAGTGATCTGGTTAAGAGATAAAAATGACAATGAGCGAGTTCGAGCAAGGCAGGATATAACTAAAACACTTTTAAACGATATTAATATAATGCAGCATGAAGTAAGCGCTGAAGGTGAAAATAACATAGAGCGATTACTTGATTTAATAAATTATGGTGATTGGCTTAGCTATTGGTGTGCGATTTTGCACAATACTGATCCATCTCCGGTTGAAAAAATAAATAAATTAAAAAAAGCTTTAGAAGAAATATAGATTGATTTCTTAAACATCAATGCCATTCATAATTGTTAAAGCGTTTGAAGCCGCAGTTTGTTCTGCGGCTTTTTTATTTGATTCTATTGCTGTTGGAAAAATCCTATCACCAATTTGAACATGAATTTCATATACTTTATCATGATCGGGACCGGATACATTGGTTGTATGAAACACAGGACTATCAAAAGAATTTGAATGACAATATTCAATCAATCTGCCTTTATAATTTGTTGCTTTCCATGCTTCATCGCGATGAGACCAAATCAGTCTACAGACTAAATTACTGCATGGTCTCAAACCGCCATCTAAGTAAACAGCGCCAATAAGTGCTTCAACCAAATTCGCATTTTGTTTTGTTGCGACTTTATTTTGTGTAATATCAATTCCTTGATCAATTCGGAGATAATTTAATAAGTTATTTGATTCACCGATTAAAGCCAAGAAACTTCTCTGTACTATAGCAGCTCTTTTTTTTGTTAATAATCCTTCATCTCCTGCGGGAAATTCAGCCATAAGCAGTTTGCTCACAATAATGTCTAATACAGCATCTCCAAGGAATTCTAATCTCTCATAATTTTTTTTCGGTGCAGGGTTTAGTGATCTATGGGTAAAAGCTTGATGGAGGATATTGATATTATTGAACCGATATTGAATTACTTTTTCGAGTATCGAAAAATCATCTTTGATACGAAAAAGTTTTTGGAAAAACTTAATAATAATTTATCCTAAGTATTATTTGTGTATTTCTTAAATACAAGAACTCCGTTATGACCACCAAATCCAAATGAATTAGACATTACTGAATTTATCTCAAATGATTGTGATTTATTAGGAATGTAGTCTAAATCGCATTCAGGATCAGGAGATTGATAATTTATTGTTGGTGGTGCAATTTGTTGCTGAATTGTTTTAACAGTCGCTACTGCTTCAACAGCACCGCTGGCACCAAGTAAATGACCTGTCATTGATTTTGTTGAGCTTATCTTCAGTTTATCAGCATATTCTCCAAAAACAGTTCGGATTGCCTTTGATTCGTTTTTATCGTTATGGGGAGTAGATGTACCATGAGCATTAATATAACTGATATCTTCCGGTTTTAATCCGGCATTTGCAATAGCTCGTTGCATTGCTTTTGCACCACCGATACCACCTTCTGATGGTTGAGTTACATGATAGGCATCATCTGATGCTCCATAACCGGCTAATTCTACCAGAATTGGTGCATTACGAGCTTTAGCGTGTTTTTCAGTCTCAATTACTAAGATTCCGGATCCTTCGCTGAGTATGAATCCATCTCGATTCAAATCAAATGGTCGGCTTGCAGCTTTAGGATCATCATTACGTGTCGATAATGCTCGCATATTTGCAAAACCTGCAATCGTTAATGGTAGTACGCTTGCTTCAGATCCACCTGTAATTATTGCTTCGGCATCTCCGGCTTGTATCAATCGCAGAGCGATACCAATTGCATCGGTACCGGAAGCGCAAGCAGATACAATAGTTTGATTAGGTCCTTTTAAATTCCAACGGATTGCGATATGTCCCGCAGCAATATTGGCAATCATTTTTGGGACGAAGTGTGGGGATACCCGTTTGGGACCTTTATTTTGTAATACATTTTGTTGCTCAACTAAAGTCGCAACTCCGCCAACCCCTGAACCAATTATTACTCCAATTTTATCTGGGTCTAACGTACTAGAATCTAATTTTGCATTCTTAATTGCTTCCTTTGCAGCAACAAGTGCTAAAATAGAAAATCTGTCTAGTTTTCGAGCATCTTTACGATCAAGATGATCTTCGTAATTGAAGTTTTTTATTTCACCGGCTATAGTAACTGAATGATCTGTTGTATCATAACTTTTAATACTGTCAATTCCGCTCTTACCAGCGACTAATGCCGACCAAAATGTATCTACATTATTACCATTGGGGGCGATCGCCCCCAATCCAGTTATAACAACTTTAGGTTTTAACATATATAGTCAATATTATTTTAATTTATCTTCTATATAATCAACTACTGCTTTAACGGTTGTTAAAGTCTCGGCATCTTCATCTGGAATTTCTAAATCAAATTCTTCTTCCAACGTCATAATTAATTCAACTGTATCAAGAGAGTCAGCACCAAGATCATCAATGAAAGATGCTTCCGGTGTAATCTGAGATTCTTCAACTCCCAGTTTATCAATTATTGCTTCTTTAATTTTAGCAGCTGTGTTCATTTTTACCTCATTATTTATGACATGACCATTCCACCATCCACGGTGAAAGTTTGCCCGGTGATGTACCCTGCTTCATCTGATGCTAAAAAACACACTGTTGCGGCAACATCTATTGCTTGGCCAATACGACCTAACGGAATTTGCTCAATCAATGCATTTTTCATTTTTTCGGGTAACCGATTAGTCATGTCGGTTTCAATATATCCAGGGGCAATACAATTTGCGGTAATTCCCCTAGATGCTAATTCTTTTGCAGTAGCCTTAGTTAAACCAATTAGGCCAGCTTTGGAAGCAGCGTAATTAGCTTGTCCGGCATTTCCAATTAATCCAACTATCGATGAAATATTTATTATACGACCACTGCGCTGTTTCATCATATGTCTGGTAACCGCTTTAGTTCCGTTAAATGCGCCCTTTAAATTTGTATCAATAACAACGTTCCAATCTTCATCCGACATGCGCATTATTAAGTTGTCTTTTGTAACTCCGGCATTGTTTACAAGTATATCAACCGAACCAAATTTTTCAATAACAGATTTTGCAAGTTCTTGAAATATTTCTCCGTTAGATATATCGCAAGCCATTGCGATGGCTGTAAAACCCTGTTCATTAATACCTTTTGCTACTTTCTCAACATCGGAAAGCGATCTGCTAACGCAAACTGTTTTAGCACCAACTTTAGCGATTTGCTCTGCAATAACTTTGCCAATGCCGCGGGAAGCGCCTGTTACAATCGCAACTTTATTTTCTAAATTATTCATTAATATAAGAATTTACATCATTATTTGTTTCAATACCTGATGAATTAATATTTCTATCGATTCGTTTTGTTAATCCCTGCAAAACTCGGCCCGGACCTACTTCTACAAAGTTTGTAACACCGTCATTAATCATATTTAATATTGAAACCTGCCAAAGAATAGCATTTTCCAATTGTTGAATTAATCTTTCTCGGATTTCCTCAGATTTTATTACAGGTTTTGCAGTAACATTAGAATAGATCGGAAAATTTGCATCAGATATTTCAATTGAATTTAGCTTATTTGTTAATGCTTCTTTCGCATTTGACATTAGCGGTGAATGAAATGCGCCACTCACGTTTAACTCTATTACTTTTCTTGCTCCTGCTTCTTTTGCAAGATTCATTGCATAATTTACCGCTTTAACTTCTCCTGAAATTACAATTTGTCCCGGTGCATTAAAATTTGCGGGTACAACAATTCCTTTTTCATTACTCTTTCCGCAAATTTCTTCAATTTTATCTTTATCTAATCCAATGATGGCAGCCATAGTACTATTCATAATTTCACCGGCTTGTTGCATACTTTCAGCACGAAGTTTTACTAGATGTAATCCTGTTTCAAAAGAAAAAGCACCACTTATAGTCAAAGCTGAATATTCTCCTAAGCTATGACCGGCGGCTGCAATAGGAATTATATTTTTTTGTAAGAGTATCTCCCCTAATATTACACTCACTAGGTATATGGCAGGTTGGGTGAATTGTGTCTGTCTTAGAATTTCATCTGGGCCGTTAAATATGATATCTTTCAGGTCTAATCCCATTATATTATTGGCTAAATCAAAATACTTTTTACCTAAATCTGTATCATGATATAAGTCAAGCCCCATACCAACTTTTTGGGATGCTTGTCCTGGAAATAAAAAGGCGGTTTTCATATTAATTTCCCCATCTAATCAATATAGAACCCCATGTGAAACCTGCTCCAAATGATGATGTTAATACTAAATCTCCGTTCTTAATGAGTCCATTTGATACTGCTTCGTCCATACCAATTGGAATCGTTGCGTCAGTTGTATTACCATATTTATCAATATTAATTAAAACGCGTTCCTTAGGGATTCGGCATCGTTTTGCAGCAGCATCAATAATTCGTTTATTAGCCTGATGTGGGATGAATAGTTTAACGTCATCACCGGTAAAATTATTCTTTTTCAGAATGTCGGAACTAATGTCAGCCATTCCTTTAACGGCAAATTTAAAAACGGTTTTTCCGTCTTGACGTACATAATGCATTTTTTTCTTAATAGTATCAGCTGAAGCCGGATGCAAACTGCCACCGCCCGGCATTATAAGAGACTCACCACCTGATCCATCGATCCTCAATAGTGAATCAATGATACCATTATTATTTTTAGATGGTTCAAGTAATACACCGCCGGCGCCGTCCCCAAATAAAACGCAAGTATTTCTATCAGTGAAATCAATAATTGAACTCATTGCATCCACACCGATGACAATAACCTTTTTATAATTACCTGATTCTATAAATTTTGCACCAGTCTCCAGGGCATATAAAAATCCGGTACACGCACCGGAGAGATCAAATCCCCAACAATTTTGAGCATCCAAATTATGTTGTACACGGGCAGCAGTTGATGGCAAAAATGTATCAGGTGTTATGGTAGCAATAATTATTAAGTCTATTTCATTTTTATTAGTATTAGACCGTTCCAATAGAATTTTTGCGACTTCGGTTGCCATATACGCAGAAGCTTGACCTTCAGATACTAAACGACGAGTCTCAATTCCTGTTCGTGTCCTGATCCACTCATCGGTTGTATCAACCATTTTCTCCAAATCAAAATTAGATAAAACTCGCTCTGGAAGATATTTAGCTGTTGTTGTTATCGCTACTTTCATTTGTATGCTTCTAAGTGGGCAGCCAATTCGGTTTTTGTATATTCGATTAATTTATTATCGATACTCTTTCTTGCTAATAATATAGAGTTTAAAAAGGATTTTGGACCGGAACTTCCATGACAGACTATTGCAATTCCGTTCACTCCCAAGAGAGGAGTTCCACCATGTTCCTCGTAATCATATTTTTTCTTGATATTATTAAATATTGGTCTAATAAGCAATCCACCGAGTTTATAACGTAAGCTACTTCCTATACCGGATTTGATAGAATTATAAAATACATTCATCCAACCCTCACCAAACTTGAGAATTGTATTTCCAACAAATCCATCGCAGATTAATACATTTGCTTCGCCATCAAGAAGATGTCTTCCCTCAACGTTACCATAAAAGTTTGGAAGCTCTTTTTTTAATAATTGGTATGCTTTTTTATATAGTTCGCTGCCTTTTGTTGATTCTTCACCTATATTGATTAAACCAATTTTCGGATTCTTTTGTTTTTCAACAAATTCCAAATAATGTGAAGCCATAATGGCAAATTGTAGTAAATGTTCAGGTTTAGCATCGGGATTAGCGCCGACATCGCAGATCACTTTCCCACCGGTTTCCGATGGAATATAAGCAGCAAGAGCTGGTCTTTTTACGTTTGGTATACGACCAAGTAAAAGAGTTGCAGCGGTCATAACCGCTCCGGTATGTCCGGCACTGATAAACCCATCGGCCTTACCGTCTTTTAATAACCGAATACCTTGAACAATTGGGGAATCAGATTTTTTTTTAATTACTGTCAATCCCGAATCGTGCATTTCGACAGTTTGAGTAGTATGATGAATAGAAATTCGATCGGGAATACTACCGCTAAATTCTTCAGTGATAGCATTTTTATCACCGATTAGTATTAAATGTACGTCAACCGGTGTAATAGTTAATGCTTTCAATGCGCCTTGAACAGCAGCATTTGGCGCATTATCGCCACCCATGGCGTCTAAAACAAATTTCATAGAATAGAGTTATTCAGCAGCAGAAATAACTGGTCGTCCTCTATAATAACCGCAATTAGGACATGCATGATGCGGCATCTTGGTATCACTACATTGTGGACATGTCATATATGAAACATGTTGTGTTTTATAATGAGTGCGACGTTTACGTCCGCGTGCTTTTGATTGCCTAGTTTTTGGTAGTGCCATTTTATCTCCAAATATTTTTGGCTAATTGCCTTTTAAATTTTTTAATACTTCCCAGGGACTATCTTTTACTTCAATGGAACACCCGCAGTTTCCTTCATTTAAATTTGTACCACAATTGAGACAAAGACCTTTGCAATCCTCTCTACAAATACTCTTCATTTGTTTTTCTAAGAAGATAAGTTCCCGGAATAATGAGTTTAAATCAATTTCATTATCATCTTGAGAAAAGTGTAGTACATCGTCAGAATCATCTTGTAATAATTCATCATAATCAGTTAACCAAAAATTAAAATCAGTAGTTCTTAAATCGTGAAAATTAGTTAAACACTTGTCACAAGTTTGTTCAAACGGAATTTTTAAGGTACCACTGACATGATAACCATTTGAACTCCGTTCAGCAGATAATTCACATTTTATCGTATCTTTATAAAAATTCAATTCATCTGAAAGAAATTGATTTGTATCAATATCAAATAACTTTTTGCTTAATCCTTTATCTAATTCAGTACGATAAAGCTTCATATTTTGGCTGCAAAAGTAAGGATTTAATAAAGTTTATACAAGTTTAAATAGGAGAAATCTAATCAGTAGAATCTTCTTTTGCTTTTTCACTGGCATCATCAATATTTTGGTCAGATTCATCGTCAGAAATATCGTCTTCATCACTGCGATACAATAGGTTCTCATCATTAGATTTTTTCTTAAATATTATAAATATAATTGTCTCACCAACAGATAAGATTGATAAACCATAAGAAACTATTGACATGAAAAGAATAAACAGAATTATTGCAACTATTGTACCTGCAATATATTCGGTACTTGATAATGCAGCTCCATCTTGCAATGATAGTAATGTTTGTTGATTTACTATATCACAATGCAAGGCAGAAGACTGTGTAAAATTGCAAAAACCAAGTTGAGGATTTACTAGGTCAGTTGCCCATCCAACTATATTATGAAGTTTTGTACCCATTAACCAATCTGCACCAAATATTATATTTATCAAATTATATCCCGCAAACCAGAACCATTTGAAAATTGTAATTCCAATTACTACAATTGGCAACAGTATTAGATGATATAATACTAATCGCCATGGTTGTGACCAAGTAACAGAATAACTTTGGAAAACAGTTCCCATTGTATCTTCTTCTAATGTCGCAACAATTGCAGGACTATATATAAGCGATGTGATAAACACAATTAGAGTATATACAGTAAATACCGAACCAAAGAAATATAGAATATAAAATAATGCAAATAGAATTTCACCGACAAATGGAATTTTTCCTATCAACGCAAAGATGATTGCTCCAACACCAAAAAATATTGCAATAAGCAGTATTGTTACCCAGCTTAATATAATCGGATACAGATGATTTTTAACAAATTTTCTCGCGTCAGCAACTGAATAAAAATCATTTCCTTTTAATTGTTTGTAGGTTATTCTCGAAACTGCGGTACATGCAAAAAATATTGAGATCACCCAAATTGCTACACCAAACCAATATATTAAATAAGATATAAGTGAAATATTTTCCGCACAATATATACAAGGATATAATCCAAATTTATTTACTGCATCGGAAAAATCAGCGCCTCCCAATATGAAGGCGACATATGAGAAAATCCAATATACCGCGAAGCCAAATAGATTAGCTTTTAAAAATAACCAAATCTTTTTTCCACTGAGTGCTAATCGTAGAGAACGGAAAATATCTCTAACGTCAAAATATAATTTCATAGGTTCCATAATTGTTACCTCAGTATTTATTTTTGATATTGTGTAATCCAGGTTGGTAAACCTTGGTCATTCTTAATCTTATCGGCTGCTTGCAAAGCATCATCACGAGTTGCGAATTTACCGATTCTTATACGATATAGGATTTGATTGGACGCTGTTGTATGTTCCTGATAATATGCATCATATCCTGCTTCGATCAACCCATTTACAATCTGTGTAGCAACGTCTATTTTCTTTTCAGCAGCAACTTGTATCGTAAAATTCGCTTCATCAATAGAAGTTGGTTGTGTTACCGTAGTAACCGGTTTTTCTTCAGTTATAACTTTTTCCTGAGTTGATACTGTGCTGCTCGATTTACTGATAACTTCATCAGCTTCTTTACTTTGTACTGTACTTCCAATATCTTCTACGACAGGTGCTCCCTCAACAGTCTCGTTTAGCCAATCATCTCTAGATTGCTGTTGTGCTGTAACTTCGGGAGTCGTTTCAATTATATCATAATTATAGATGAGTGCGCCTAATTTATCGTTGTATTTCCAAACTGTAACTTGGATAGTAAAATGTCCTGTTACGTCTGGTACAAAAATAGCTTGAGATTTATTTTCCGAAAATTGAATATCAGATAACATAAGTTCACTAGTTTCAGGCAAATCTGTAATTTTCCAAATATAGTCAAATGTACCAACTTCATTAGGTATATCTGCCTTAAGTACAAATTGCTGTCCAACAACTCCTGTTTCGGAATCTTGCTGACAACTAAAAAGTATAATAATAATAAATCCTAATCCTAATAATCTATTCATATCACTATCCTATTAATTATTTTTTGTGACTTATGTACTAAATTTGACGCTCAATTGTGAAAAAAACAATATCTATTGACAGGAAATCAAATCAACTTCCGAAAAGAAAAATCCGATCTCAAATGCTGCATTTTCATCACTATCAGAGCCGTGTACGGCGTTTTCGCCAAGACTTGTTGCATAAAATTTACGGATTGTTCCGTCATTAGCATCGGCTGGATTAGTTGCACCAATAGTTTTACGCCATTCTTCGACTGCATTTTCTTTTTCTAAAGCTAAAATCCAACAAGGACCGGAAGACATAAAATTAGTTAATTCTTCGAAGAATGGTTTTCCTTTATGTACAGCATAAAATCCTTTTGCTTGAGTAAGGGTCATGTGTGTTAATCGTGCTGATAAAATTTTAAATCCGGATTTTATAATTTGATCAATTATTTTTCCGGAATAATTATTTTTTACCGCATCAGGTTTAATTATCGCAAATGTTCTGTTTGTCATTATTTTCTCTATTTAATTAAGCTTTTCATTTTGATACCAATTTCAGCAGGATTTTCTACAACTAAAATATTGGCAGCTTTAAGAGCTTCCATTTTATCTTGTGCAGTGCCTTTTCCTCCGGCGATTATTGCACCGGCGTGTCCCATACGTCTTCCAGTTGGCGCCGTTCTTCCGGCGATGAAAGCAACAATTGGCTTAGTGAAATTATTATCAATTACCCATTGTGCTGCATCTTCTTCGTCTGTTCCGCCGATTTCGCCGATTAGCACGATACCATCGGTTTCGTTGTCTTTAGCGAAAAGAGCTAAAGCATCAACGAAATTGGTTCCGTTTATCGGATCACCGCCGATACCGATTGATGTAGATTGCCCCATTCCATTATTACTTATTTGATGTACCGCCTCATAAGTCAATGTTCCCGATCTAGATATAATTCCGATCTTTCCCGGTTTATGGATAAAGCCGGGCATAATACCAATTTTTGCTTTCCCCGGTGAAATAACACCCGGGCAATTCGGTCCAACTAATCTCGTCTTTTTGTTCTTTAAGAATTCATTGACAGTCACCATGTCTTTTATTGGGATACCCTCAGTGATACAAATAACCAAATTAAGTTCAGCTGCGACTGCTTCCATGATCGCATCAGCGGCAAATGCCGGCGGAACAAATATAACCGATGTATTTGCATCGGTAGCTAATTTTGCCTCGGTTACTGTGTTAAAAACAGGAATATTATGATGAGTCTGCCCGCCTTTACCAGGAGTGACACCGGCAACAACTTTAGTTCCGTATTCAATCATTTGGCTGCTGTGGAAAGATCCTTCCTGACCGGTAAATCCTTGTACGATTAGCCTTGTATCGTTACCTACTAAAATACTCATTATTTTACCTCCTGCGCAGCTTTTACAGCTTTTTCAGCAACATCCTCAAAACTATTTGCTACAATGAATTCCAAAGTTGAATTATTTAACAAACTTGCAGCTTCTTTAGCATTGGTTCCTTCTAACCGTACCACCACCGGAATATTTACTGCGACGGATTCCATCACATCAATCACACCTTGAGCTACGCGATTGCAACGTACAATTCCACCGAATATATTAATTAATATTGATTTAACATTTGGATCGGATAAAATTATTTTAAATCCATTGGCAACAGTTTCAGCATTAGCAATACCACCTACATCAAGAAAATTAGCGGGTTCGCCGCCATATAATTTAATAATATCCATAGTTGCCATCGCTAAGCCCGCACCGTTTACCATGCAACCGACATTTCCATCTAATTTGATATAATTTAACTGATATTTTCCTGCTTCAACTTCTGCGGGATCTTCTTCAGCAATGTCACGTAAATCCGCCAATTCCTTATGACGGAATAAGCCATTGTCATCAAAGTTAATTTTGGCATCCAAAGCGATTACATTATTATCCTTGGTTACAACTAACGGATTGATCTCAATTAGTGAACAATCTTTTTCAACAAACACTTTCCAAAGCGCATTTAATATTTTTATGCCGTTTTTTACTTGAGCGCCTTTTAATCCCAAACCAAATGCTAAATTCCTTAATTGATAACTCTGTAAACCAACACTTGGATCAATCCATTCTTTAATAATTTTATCAGGTGTCTCTGCAGCGACTTTTTCAATCTCCATTCCGCCTTCGGTGGAAACTATAAAGGCGTATTTTCGACTTTCTCGATCAAGTACGATTCCAGCATAAAGTTCTCGATCAATATCAATTCCTTGTTCAATTAATAGGCGTTGTACTTCTTTGCCTTCCGGTCCGGTTTGGTGTGTAACTAAATTCATTCCCAATATTTCATTCGCTAAACGCTCAACTTCATCGTGGCTATGAGCAAGTTTTACACCGCCGCCCTTTCCACGTCCGCCAGCATGAATTTGCGCTTTTACGATAGCTAGCTTAGAATTTAATTTATCATAAACTTTAACTGCTTCACCAACGGAAAAAGCAGGGAATCCATCAGGAACGGCTACACCGTATTCCCGCAATATTGCTTTTCCTTGATATTCATGAATTTTCATTTTTATTTCCTGATTATGGTTCCTGATTTGCCGTCTATTGCATTTTTAATATTTGGTATTGATGTAATCACAACTTTTTTTCCGTGATGTTTTAAAAAATAAATTCCTGCTTCAATCTTCGGCTTCATGCTACCTGACTGAAAATGTCCGGCGTCTAAATATTCTTGTGCTTGTACTGATGAAATTGTACCGATTTTCTCTTGGTTTGGTTTATTGTAATTGATATAAGCGTGATCAATATCGGTGATAATCCATAATTCCTCAGCTTTAAGAACACGTCCAAGTAGAGCCGCAGAGTAGTCCTTATCAATTACAGCGTCCAACCCTTCTAAATTATTATTTTGGTCAAAATATACGGGGATACCTCCACCACCGGCTGCTAAAATTATCGAACCGTGATCAACTAATTTTTTTATACTGATCCCATGTCTAATATATTGAGGTAGGGGGGATGGTACAACACGTCTCCATTTCCCGGGATTTTGTTCTGCAATTTGCCAATTAAACTTATTTGCTAATTTAATAATCTTTTCTTTTGAATAGTGATGACCGATAAATTTTGATGGGTTTTTAATTGCGGGATCGTTTTTATTCACAACTACTTGAGTAATTATAGTAACTACTTCTCTGTCAACTTTTTCTCTGTTTAAAATATTTTGCAATGATTGCTGGATCATATAGCCAATTGTACCTTGCGTGCCTGCCACACATACACCCAAAGGCAAAGGAGGAACTGTATCGTGTGTCAAATCCATACGCAACAATTCATCGCCGACTTGCGGACCATTGCCATGCGTAATACATAATTTATAACCATTCTCTACAAAATGCATGATTGGAGTAAGACTCTCACGAGTTTTTGCAAATTGCTGAGTGATTGTTCCAGCTTCACCTCGGGGGGAAAGTGCATTCCCCCCGAAAGCGATCATCGCAGTTTTCATTTATTTTAGAAATGGTTTTAAAACGTCAACTAAAGTTGGTCGTCCGATTTCTTGTAAATCATAAGTTACGCGCACAGATGGTTGTTTAATGTCAATTATACGTCGCAAATCTATCGGTGTACCAATGATTACAACTTCACATTTGGTTTTTGCGATAGTTTCTTCCAAATCTTTCATTTGTTGGTCACCATATCCCATTGCCGGTAAAAGTTCACCAATATCTGGATATTTTTCGAAAGTCTCAGTGATTGTTCCAACTGTGTATGGACGAGGGTCAACTACATCGGCAGCACCGAATTTTTCCGCTGCAACCATGCCTGCACCATAGGTCATTTCACCATGTGTTAAAGTTGGACCGTCTTCCACAACCAAAGCGATTTTACCAAGAATTAGTTCAGCATTTTCGACTGAAATGGGCGAAGCTGCATCAACGATTATTGCATCAGGATTCGCTTCTCGTATGCTCCAACGGACTTCATCGATATCTTCGGTATCGGCAGTATCTATTTTATTTATTACAACAACATCAGCCATTAACAAATTGGTTTCACCGGGATAATAGAGACGCTCGTGACCCGGACGATGAGGATCAACGACAACGATATTCAAATCAGGTTTATAGAATGGCATATCGTTATTACCACCATCCCAAAGAATAATATCAGCTTCTTTTTCAGCTTCACGTACAATTGCTTCGTAATCAACACCGGCGTAAACAATTGTTCCAGTATTTATATGTGGTTCATATTCTTCCATTTCTTCAATAGTGCAGTCATGTTTTTTAAGATCTTCTAATGTAGCAAATCGTTGCACTTTTTGTTTTACTAAATCACCATACGGCATAGGATGACGAATAGCTGCTACTTTATGCCCGGCATCTTTCAATATTTGCGCAATACGTCGAGTAGTTTGACTTTTTCCACAGCCGGTGCGAACAGCGCCAATTGCGATAACCGGTTTGGTTGATTTCACCATTGTAGGTTCACCACCCAAAAATTTGAAATGTGCTCCCCAAGCAATTACTTTAGAAGCTTTATGCATAACATCTTCGTGAAAAATATCTGAATATGAGAATACAACTTCTTCAATATTATTGTCTTCAATAAGTTGTTGTAAGTCAGATTCATCATGAATTGGGATCCCGTTCGGATAAAGTTTACCGGCTAATTCTGTCGGATATTTGCGACCATCAATATCGGGAATTTGTGTAGCGGTAAATGCAACTACATCATATTTATCATTATCGCGATAAATTAAATTGAAGTTGTGAAAATCGCGTCCTGCGGCGCCCATGATAATTGTTTTTACTTTTGACATTTTATATTCCTTTAAATATTTGTTAAATAATAATTTGTTAAATTTTTGATATAGAGAATTTTGTTAACAAAAACCAAATTGTTGACGGTAAAATAATATTTTATGTATGTATTGGTTCATTCGTTTCCCTTGGTGAGGTGTAGAGGAGTGAGAAGTAGAGAGGTTAAGACGTGTGGCGTGATTTTGTTCATTTTAAGTTTCTCTTTTGTTTCTTCAAATAAACAATATATCCATTAATTTTTTGGATAAATTCATATCCTTCTTTCCTCAATTCTCTACAAATTGATTTATCGTAATAATTTTTATCGATACAAATATTCAAATCATCAATTATTTCTTCTGTAGAACCTCTTGCGATTCTACAAAACCGAAGATTCTCTTGATAGTGCCACCGACCTTGTCCCTCTGCAATATTATTTGATATTGAAATTGCTGCTCTCCTCATTTGCGGATTTAAAGCATATTTTTCTTCATCGGGAAGAACGTTAATAACAGCATAAATCTTTTTTCGATAGTTCCGTGCAAATTTATATAATTCGAATGTTTCAAGTGTAAAATAATGCTCCGGTTCGTTGATAATATCAGAATCAATTTCAAATTCCGGTATCGGATATTTATTTACATTGTCCATTTACTTACCTCTTCACCTCTCACTTCTCTACCCCTCACCACTATCCATAAACGGATACCGATAGTCTTTCGGAGGAACATAAGTTTCCTTAATTGTTCTTTGAGAAACCCACCGCATTAAATTAATCATAGAACCGGCTTTGTCATTAGTACCGGAAGCTCTTCCTCCGCCAAATGGTTGTTGACCCACAACAGCGCCAGTTGGTTTATCATTAATGTAGAAGTTTCCTGCCGTATGGGTTAAAGCATCCGAGGCTTCAATTATTTTTTCACGATCATTGGAAAATACACATCCGGTTAACGCATAAGGTGATGTCGAATCAACAAGTTTTAATGTTTCTTTCCACTTTTTCGGGTCATATATATAAATTGTTAAAACAGGACCGAATATTTCTTCTTCCATTGTTTTAAAATGTGGATCTGTTGTTAAAATTGTTGTTGGTTCAATGAAATATCCTTTAGAATCATCATAATTACCACCAGTAATAATTTCTGCATCTTTTGCTGATTTTGCATATTCAATATAGCTTACAATGGAGTTGAAAGCGGATTGATCAATCACAGCATTGATGAAATTGCCGAAATCTTCGACATCACCCATTTTGATTGATTCTACTTGTTTGACATATTTTTCACGTACATCATCCCAAATTGTGGAAGGAATATAGGTTCGTGAAAGCGCTGAACATTTTTGTCCTTGATATTCAAATGCACCACGTACCATCGCAGTTGCGAGAGCATCGACATCAGCTGATTCGTGAGCTATACAGAAATCTTTTCCACCGGTTTCGCCGACAATTCGTGGGTATGCTTTGTATTTATTAATATTATCACCCACAGTTTTCCACATATTTTGAAATACAGCAGTAGAACCTGTAAAATGGACACCGGCAAGATTTTCATTATTCATAACAACAGGACCAACTTTTGAACCAGGTCCTGGAATGAAATTAATAACACCATCAGGCATACCGGCTTCTTTAAATAATTTTAATAGGAAATAAGTTGGATACACTGCCGATGAAGCAGGTTTCCACAATACAACATTACCCATGAGAGCGGGAGCAGTTGGTAAATTCCCTGCAATGCTTATAAAATTGAAAGGAGTTACTGCGAATATAAATCCCTCAAGCGGGCGGTGTTCCGACATATTCCATAATCCATCCGGTGAGATTGGAGGTTGTTGTTCATAAATCTCTTGAGCATAATAAGCGTTAAAATTATAAAAATCAATAAGTTCACAAGCTGCATCAATCTCTGCTTGGAAGGCATTTTTACTCACATTAAGCATTGTGGCAGCGTTAATTGTATAACGATAAGGTCCTTGTAATAAAGAAGCCATTTTCTTGAAAATTGCTACGCGGGATTCCCATGGCATAGTTGACCAAATTTTCCATGCTTCCATAGCAGAATCAATTGCCATTTGAACTTCTTTTTCACCGGCTAGGTGGTAAATTGCCAAAACATGTTTATGGTCATGTGGCATTACACATTGAGCGGTTTTACCGGTTCGGATTTCCTTGCCTCCGATAACTAATGGAATTTCAATTTCTTGTGATTTTAATTCGATTATTTTTTCCTTTAGCGCTGATCTTTCAGGTGTCCCCGGAGCGTAGGAACGTATTGGGTCATTTGTCGGTATTGGTACTTGTACTTTTGAATTTTGCATTAAATTCTCTTATTATTAAAATGTTGATTTTTGTGAATAAAAATATCCCGAAATTTATCTGTCTGAGCTGGTGAAAATCAAGCGTAGCAATTGGTATTTAAATAACCTACTTTGTGATTTCATTTAAGATATTATTAGCAATTTCGATGCTCTTTGTAGTAACTAAGCGAGTTCTATAGTTTGCCGCACCCGGAAAACCCTTGATGTACCAGCCGAAATGTTTGCGCATTAAATACAGTCCTCTGCGTAATCCACGATTCTCCAGAAGTAAGTCAAAATGTCTTTTACAAAGTTTAACTCGGTCTTCCGCCGATGGTTCGGTAACTTTCTTCCCTTGTAGCAGAGCTTGTGCTTGCTTAAAAAACCATGGATTACCCAATGCCGCCCGCCCGACCATAACCGCATCGCAACCGGTTTCATCGAACATCCGTAAAACATCATCGGCAGTTTTTATATCGCCGTTACCAATTACCGGAATAGAAACGGTTTCCTTTAATAATTTAATCAATTGCCAATTAGCATTTCCTTTTAAAGTTTGCATTGCTGTGCGCGGATGCAAGGTGATTGCTTTTACACCTGCATTTTCTAATAAAATACCGGCTTTTTCAACAATGATAGATTGCAAATCCCAACCAGCGCGCATTTTCACTGTTACCGGTAATTGCAGTACCGATTCCACTACGGCGTGTGTTATTTCATCCATTAGTCCTAAATCTTTGAGCGCTGCTGAACCGGCACCTTTTTTAGTGACTTTTGGAACAGGACAACCATAATTAACATCAAGAATGTCCGGTTTGAATTTTTCTACAACGAATTTCGCAGCATCTGCCATCACCTGCGGTGAATCACCGAATATTTGTACACCAATAGGTCTTTCTTCCTCATGGAATTTGATCAGATCGAGGGTCTTAACATTTTTCCTAATAATTCCATGAGCGGATACGAATTCCGAGTAAACAATTCCGGCACCCTGTTCTTTACATAAAATTCTGAAGGAATAATCGGTAACTCCTGCCATGGGGGCGAGGAGGATTGGTGTGTCAATTTGTAAATCACCGATTTTAAATGATTTAGACATCAGTCCATTCTTTAGTGACCATCAATTGTCCGGTGTAAACACCATCGCTATTGCGGAATTAAATTCTACGATTATGGAAAAATCTTCTTTATTTGTATTCATGATAATTATCATATCTAAAGTTAAAGCTTTTCATTTGTGTATTCACCTTATTAGTGTAAATTTCTCGGCTGTAATTTTATATAACAAGATGTTTTTGAGGAAAAAATGAGTAGAGTTTGCGACGTAACTGGGAAAAAACCAATGTTTGGAAACAATGTTAGTCATGCCCATAATAAAACAAGAAGAAGATTTAATATCAATCTGCAGAAAAAACGATTTTGGCTGCCGGATGAAAAACGTTTTGTCACTTTAACGGTTTCTACCAAAGGATTAAGAATCATTGATAAGCGGGGAATACGCCGCGTTGTTAATGAATTGCGTGCCAAAGGAATAAAAGTTTAGAAAGTTTATATTTTATTTATTATTGAAACCCTCCCCGATAAATCGGGGAGGGTTTTTTGTTTTGATGTATAGTCAGCAAATGGAAGAAGCTATTAGTTCGCTTGAAAAAGAATAAGGTGAAGAGCCTTATTCTTCTTTGTCATTTGCGCCATTTAAATTACTTTATCAGCATATGTGTTTATATAGTAATTATATGTTGACAAATACATATTAAGTAATTATATTCAGATGTCACAATTATTAATAATAGAGAAATAATATGAGCAAAAAACAAGTTAAGAGTAATGATATCGGAGAACTATTAAAAAAGCACGCTGATTTAAAAAGTGAAAAGACTCTACAACCTAAAGTCGGAGTGTACCGTGTTTCATACAAAGTTTTAGAAGAATCATTGGAAAAATTAAATAATCTAACAGATTACTATAATTGTTCTACAAAAGAAATAATTGATGCATTATTTGATAATAAATCATTAATTGATGATGTAACAAAAATATTTTCAGAAATGGACGAGAAAATAAAAATTGATGGTGTTCGAAAAACTTTTGTTATCAGTAGAAATACAAAACAAAGAATAGATGAATATGCAAAACGTGAAAAAGTATCTAGAGATTTAATGGTTAATGGAATGATTATAGGGTTCTACATATCTCATAGCAAAACTCTAGAAAATCACAAATGGGCTATAGATAAACTTGATGCGTTTAGGGATAAAATTGATGAATTAGAATGTGAGTTACTATCAAAGCTGTCAATGGATGATCCAATTATCTACCGCATGGGCTATCTATACGGTATTATAGATAACCTTACGGGCGATATTGATAGTGAATTGGAAGAGAATATTGCAATTGATAAATACAATCGTTAAGAGTTTAATTAGGAGTAATTATTATGAATATTTCACAACACGCGAACGTAAGAGCTCAGCAGAGAGGGTTTACCGGTGAACTTATATATTTAATTCGTGCATTCGGGACTAAAACAAGGAGACCAGGAGGTGCTTGGGAAGTTATGATTACAAGAAAAAATAAAAGAAGTTTGATCAATAAAATCCATAACAAACAATTATTGCAATTACTAGATAAAGCTGATGGTAAAGCATTATTGATAGGTAATGATGAAACAATTATTACAGCATATATAAAAAATTAAAAAAAGGAGTACCAAATGAATATACATATAGAGATAACTAATAACACATTAGAGAGGTTGCAAAAACTTTCTGTTCCATTGATTGATACACCAGACACAATAATTAACAAACTAATAGACAAAACGGAGAATAATTCTATCGTTTCCCAAAAACCAAGTAAGGATATTAAGCCTAATAGATATCGAACAAAAACTCCTACTCCATCATGTCTTGACTGGGTTGACTCAGTACCTGAATTAAGACATGTCACAGGTCTAAACACTTGGAAATCTGTTTGTAAATATTTAGGAATTGATACGGAAGGTGATTCTGCTAGAAGAAAACTAAAGAAATGGGCTAAACGTTATAAACCTGAATGGCTAACAATACCCGAACCAAAATAAAGTAAATTAATATGACTATTGCTAATAAGATTTTAGCAATTAAAAGAAAACATGGCGAATTGTCACAGGAAATTGAAAAAATCATCCAACATTTCATTATAAATTCTAAGAAATAAAAAGCCCCCGCAACCGCTACGGGGGCTTTTTTAATCAGCGTCTTTATTTAATACAAAAAGGAGGAGTTACTCATTTTTGACGCCGAAGAAATGCGGGTACTTCTAAATCAGTGTCCTGCAAATTGATAGTACTATCATCAAAAATGAATTTTGGTTTTGGATCTAATGGTTGTATGATTTCAGCTTTATCATTCTTTTGATGCAATGGTATATTCACCTGTTCGGTAAGTATCCGAGTTTGTTCTCTATGTGGGATATGAGTGTAAGGTGTACGATCAATAGACTCTTCAATCGGTCTCGGTTTACTGAATCCGGTTGCGATAACGGTAACTTGTAGTTCATCCGCCATTGTCGGATCAATTACTGCTCCAAAGATTAAATTGGCATCTCGACCCGCTTCTTCGAAGATAATAGAAGCAGCCTCATCAACCTCGAAAAGCGTCATATTATTACCACCGGTAATATTGACCAAAACACCCTGAGCGCCACTGATACTGGCGTTATCCAATAATGGGTGGGATATGGCTTGTTGAGCAGCTAATATTGCCCTTTCTTCACCACTTGCTTTTCCCGTACCCATAATGGCTTCACCCATATTATTCATTATTGTTTCAACATCGGCAAAGTCAAGATTTATCATACCGTGGACGTTAATTAAATCAGAGATACCCCTGGCAGCTTGATGTAGTATTGAATCAGCCTGTTGGAAAGCGTCAATAAGAGTAGTTTCCTTTTCAACAATCGACATCAACTTTTGATTTGGAATTATAAGTAACGTATCACAAATCTTGCGTAGTTCAGTTACACCGATCAAAGCTCGCGCCATTCGTTTGGGTCCTTCAAAAGTGAACGGTAAGGTAACAATTCCAACAGTTAGTATGCCCATTTCTTTTGAAATTTCAGCTACCAATGGTGCCGCACCGGTACCGGTTCCACCTCCCATTCCCGCTGTAATAAATGCCATATCCGCATTTGCGAGTAGAGATTGAACTGCTTCGCGATCTTCACTTATTGCCTGTTTCCCTAATTCGGCTTTAGCGCCTGCACCTAATCCCTTGGTTAGACTTCTTCCAATCTGTATTTTTTTTGTAGCCAGGTTATTTTCAAGGTCTTGAGCATCGGTATTGATAACGCAAAAATCAACGCCCTCCATACCTGAATTTATCATTCGATTTACAGCATTACCACCGGCCCCACCAACACCTACGACTTTTAAATCTGCTTTTTGCTCAAATATTGAATCGAATTCAAATAACATGAGTTACTCCTTTTTGTTAATTACATAATTATTTTAGAAAAATCCTTTAAACCAAGCGGATATTTTCCCTATTAAATCTTTTGCTCCAAATCGAATCGGTTCATCAAGTAATATGTCATCAGATTTTGATGTCCATAATGCTAACCCTATCACTGATGATAATTGTGGACTATTCGTAATATCAATGGAGCTAGTAATACCGCGCGGAGCACCTATTCGTACTCTCATTCCAAGTATTTCCTCACCGAGAACCGATATATTCGGCAATAAAGCACCACCACCGGTTATTACTAATCCATATGTCAATTTGCCGTAACAATCGGTACGAGAAATTTCACGACCTATCAATTGGTATATTTCTACCATTCGAGCTTCCACATAACGTGATAATTCATGCTCAGAAACTTTTATCGGCTTGCCGCTTTCATTATCCGGTATTTCAATTTGTAATTCCGGTGATGCCATCGAAGCTTTAGCGGAACCGTATTTAAGTTTAATCCGTTCAGCTTCTTTTTTTGAAATACGCAGCATGACTGCGATGTCATTTGTAACGCTATCAGCACCAATTGGCAGAACTCCGGTGTGACGAACACCGCCTTCATAATAGATTGTAATATCGGTTGTTTTGGACCCAATATCTGCTAATACAACACCCATATCTCTTTCATCGCTATCTATAGTAGCGATACCAGATGCCAAGCCCTGAAACGCTAAACCTTTAACAATGAGTCCTAGTTCTTCGGCACAATTCACAAGATTTGTAGCTGCGGAGGTTGTTACGGTTACCAAATGCACTCGAGCTTCAAGTCTCCGCCCGGATATGCCAATTGGATCTTTTATTTTATCCATCATATCAACGACATATTCTTGTGGCAAAATATGGAGAATTTGCCTATCGGGAGGAAAACGTACACCTTTCGCAGTTTCCAATGCAAGTTTTAGATCATTTTCATCTATTTTATTTGATTGATTTACTGATGAGCTTGAGCTATTTCCATCGATCGCAATAGCTCCTTGTGTATTGATACCTCTAATATGCTCTCCAGACACTGATAACCAGACATGTTCAACCTTTACGTTTGCCATTTTTTCAGCTTCCACAAGAGCTTTTTCCATTTCTTCTAAAAATTTTTCGTGACTTGTGATGCTACCACGATTTATACCTGTTGAATCAGATGATCCAACTCCTAATAATTTATTTGTGTTTTCAACAATATCGGTTTCAATTATGGCACATCTGATTTTCGCTGAACCAATATCAATTCCAGTATGGATATTTATTTTTTTGGGGCGCGTGTTTTTCTTCATACTTGGCGTTCCTTAGTTATAACTTGGTTGTCGTACCGTAAATCAAGATATGCATAATCTGTTAGTGATTTACGCCCGCTAATACTTTTTTCGAATTCTTTTAACACCAATATTTTTGACCATGTTATAGATTTTCCAATTACTATTTTTGTCGGTTCATCTGCCAGAATCAGCTCAAAATCATTGTATTTACTTAATCTAACCTCCGATAAATTTTGATATAATTGCGGATATTCTTTCATAATCCTATTTAGAAATTGAACCACATTGATTGCCACAGGTGATAATGTCTGTTTTCCGACCGGATATAAATCATTTGTGATTTTAAAATTTGATAAGATGGGTATTTGAAAATCGAAAGAATTACTCCTAAAAGGTAGTACGGTGCTATTATTATCAATCAATAGTAATGGATTGCTATTTATTAAGGCTACCGGATATCTCTCGGATACCTCTATTAAAATACCTTTTGGAAAATGTTTACTTACACGTACACCTGCAACGTATGGATGTTGTTCTATTCTACTTGATATTGCTGATATATCTTCTATGAAAACGTCAGAACCGTATTCTTTTAATAAAAATGATCTATATTCAGATTCTTCAATAATTGAATTGCCTGCAAATACGATATTAGGATTTTTAAATAATTGTGTGTATTCTGCCCAAGAAAAACTGCCCCAAACCAATACTACTATTGTAGTTATAGCAATAGTAACCATTAATACATTTATTATCTTGTTGATAAATTTATGCATTGAAAGTTCCTTCGGGGAAACCTAACGTAGTAATTTCTAATTCAAGGACTATCGAATATTTCTTATAAATTGCATTCCGTATGAGTTTAATCAATTGTACTACGTCTTCGGCTTTAGCATTAGCTTGATTAATAATGAAATTTGCATGGATATCTGAGACTATCGCACCGCCAATTGATTTCCCTTTTAATCCAGCTTGATCAATTAAATAGCCTGCCGCAAAGTCCTTTGGATTTTTAAATACACTGCCCGCTGAACGAGACTTAAGCGGTTGTGTACTTTTTCTACTCAAATTTGCCTGATCACGATTTTTCCGTATCTCAGTTTCGGATACTTTTTTCAATTGAAATTCAGCGTTGAGTATAATATCATCTTTATTAATAGTAGACGAACGATAGCCAAATTCAATTTCATTGGCAGAAACTTGTTCAACAACACCATTGCTATTCAATAATTCGATTGCGGTTAAATAATTGGATATCTCATTTCCAAAAGCTCCTGCATTCATAATTAATGCTCCACCTAAAGTACCCGGAATACCAATTAGAGTTTCAAGTCCGCCTAAATTCTGCTTAATGCATTCTTTAACTAATTTTGATAACTTTACGCCTGCTCCTACATAACACTTATTTTCGTCAAACAATATTTTCTTAAAAGATTTTTCTAATGAAATAACAAAGCTGTTTATACCTTCATCAGATACAAGCAAATTAGAACCACTTCCAATGCAATTAACGGGTACTTGATGTTTTTTAGCAAACGATTTGATCATATGCAAATCGTTTATGGATTTAGGTTTAATAAATGCTAACGTAGGTCCACCAATGCCATACGATGTATGATTTGCCATTGGCTCATTTTTCATAATTTTTCCGGTTATCATTTTTTTTAATTCGTTTAAATCCATAAATTTTATTTAAATGTATTTTTTAATTGATGAAAATATTTTTCGCTAAAGCGCCAAATTGTTCCTGCTCCAATGCTGATTACCATATCACCAGGCTGAGTTATCTCATTTAATTTTTCATTTATATCATCAAAATTGGGGATGTAATGCACATGTCTATGACCTAATTTTTTAGCCGCTTTAGCAACTAAATTTCCGTCAATACCTTCAATTTTTTCTTCACGAGCAGGATAAATATCTGTTACTATTAAAATGTCACTATTTAAAAACGATTCCGCAAATTCACGGTAGAAATCACGAGTTCTAGTAAATAAATGTGGTTGAAACACTGCTAAAATTCGGCGATTCCAACCGCTTCGTGCGGCACTAAGAGTAGCGGCAACCTCCGTTGGATGATGAGCATAATCGTCCACTACCATAATATCATTAACAATTCCTTTGATCTCAAAACGACGTCTAACACCGTCGTATTCAATTAATCCTTTCTTTATGATATTGAATGGAATTTCCATTTCCATTCCGACAGCAATTGCAGCTAAGGAATTAAGTACATTATGTTGACCGGGAACATTTAATTTAATTTGTCCCAATTTTTGATGATGATAAAATGCCGAATAGATTGCTGTATTATTTTTAAATTGAATATCTTCTGCACGGTAATCAGCTTGGCTTGAAATTCCGTAAGTTGTTATCGGACGATATATATCTGAAATAATTCCGCGTATACCAGGAGAGTCTAAACAGACAATGACTCCTCCATAAAATGGACAAGAATTACAAAATTGGATAAATGCATTTTGCAATTCTTCCAAATTAGCGTAGCAATCTGTGTGTTCAAGTTCAATATTTGTAACAACTGATATTGTAGGACGCAAAGCAAGAAAACTGCGATCGAATTCATCCGCTTCAACTATGATTATATCTCCTTGTCCCAATAATGCATTTGTACCTATGGTCTTCACTAATCCGCCCACAACAAGTGTTGGATCGTGATTAGCGGCATTAAGTACACTGCCAAGCATCGAACTAGTTGATGTTTTTCCATGCGTACCGCTAACAGCAATAGATGTTTCCTTAACAGCAATAAGTTCTCCAAGCATTTCCGCACGTCGGATAACAGGAATTCCTTTATCTTTTGCTTTCAGTATTTCAGGGTTGTTTTCTCTAACTGCGCTTGAATAAACTAATACTTCACTGTCTCCAACATTTTGTGCTTTGTGCCCATCTGTATATATTTTAGCACCTTTTGTAATTAGATTTTGTATTATTTCGGAATCTTGAATATCTGAACCGCTGATCTCGAAATCCAGGTTCAATAGTAATTCAGCGATACCGCTCATACCGATTCCACCAATTCCTACAAAATGAATTTTTTTAACTTTTCTGAACATCAGCTTTTTACAACCTCTAAAATTTGATCTATTATTTTATTTGTAGCATCCGGAACACCGATTTTTCTTGAGTTGTTTGACATACTTTCTAATTTATTGTCATTATATAAAATGCCGATAGCTGATCGAAATAATTTTCGGGCAGTCAATTCCTTTTCCGGTAATAATATTGCGGCTTTTGCTTTTACGACAGACTCTGCATTTTTAGTTTGATGATCACCGGCTGAGTGGGGGAAAGGCACTAAAATACTTGGTTTACCGCAGGCGGTTATCTCTGATAAAGTTAATGCGCCTGCTCGTGAAATGATTAAATCTGATGTTGCATAAGCTTCCGGCATGTGGTGAATAAATGGTCGTATTTTAACGATTGACGAGTTCAAATGTTTAAACTGCTCATATTGATTCTGTCCAGTTTGCCAAAGAATTTGTATTTTTTCTGAACTAAACATTGAAATACTTTCGTTCATAATTTTGTTTAAAAATGCTGATCCCTGACTACCACCGAATAAAAATATAGTTTTTTGGTTGGGATTTAAATCAAATAACAAACCACCTTTTTTTCTATCTCCATTTTGTATATTTGCGCGGATAGGGTTACCGGTTAATAAAGTATTATTTAGTTCATCCTTTGCTGCTTCAAATGCGATACAAATTCGTTTTGCTTCCTCGGCAAAATATTTGGTTGTTATCCCAGGATATGAATTCTGCTCTTGTAAAACAATCGGAATATTTCGTTTTACAGCTATTTTTAAAGGAATGGCACTTGCGTAACCACCTGTTCCAACAATTATATCGGGCTCGAGTTGTTTAATAGTTTTTTTTGCAATCCTCATTGAGTTATACAAACGCCAAGGTAGTAAAAGATTTCTTGAAAATGATTGTAAACTATATCCACGCTGTAAACCTCGAATCGGCAATAAAGTATGTGGAAGTGCTTTTACCGGTAAAACTGTTGCTTCTATGCCAAATTTTGAACCTATATAATGCACTTTGATATTCGAATATCTTGTATGCATTGATTCACCAATCGCAATAGCCGGATACAAGTGCCCACCGGTACCTCCACCTGCAATTAGGACTGTCAATTGCTTATCCATTATAGCCTGGTTTCCATCCCTGATCGTGAGTTACAGATCGTTTAGATTGACTGATATTTAACAGTATACCAAGAGCAATCATATTGGTTAGAACACTTGATCCTCCGTAGCTGATAAGAGGTATAGGAAGACCGGTAACAGGAAAAATATTTGTTACAACTGCTGCATTAATGAATGCATATAAAATGATACTAAATGATAAACCAAGTGCAAGTAGCACGCCGAAAGAATCATTTGATTCTTTCGCAATTTTTATCCCGCGTTGGAAAATTACTAAGAATACAGTAAGCAATATCAGCACTCCGATTAGCCCGGTTTCTTCTCCGATTATAGCCAATATAAAATCTGTATGCGGTGTTGGTAAAAATTGATTTTTTGCAATACTATTACCTAGCCCCATCCCAAATAAGCCACCATTACCAAGACTTATTAATGATTGGGTAATTTGATAACCAGCACCAACAACATCTTCGTTGCCGCCTAACCATGACATAATTCGTGATCTGCTGTATGGTACAGATAACATTAATGGGATGGTTATCAGTGCTGCAACTGCGCCGGCTGCTGTAAGCTGAATAAATCGTGCCCCGCCGATAAACAACATCATAGCTCCGATGATGCAAAGCATAATACTGGTACTAAAATCAGGTTGTAGTACAATAAGTCCGACTAAGAGCACCATTACTAATAATGGAGGAAAAAATCCCGAATAGAAATCATGTAATTGATGTTTCTTTTTTGCCATGAATGCTGCAAGATATATTATTAACGCAATGCGAGCAATATCGGAAGTTTGTAATGAATATGTTCCCAAGTATAACCATCGCCCCGGCGAAGAGAAACCTTTAAGTAAATACCATCCTTTAGTGTAGACCAATAGCATTACTGTGATAACAATTAGGAATGGGGCTAAGAATTTTAGTTTACGATAATCGAATACCATGAAAAACCCTAAAGCCAAGATACCAATTATTAATCTTTTTAAATGTGCTATGATAAAATACGTATCGGTCTGACCATTTGTTTTGGCTAACGAGAGTGAGGTACTGGAACTATACAACATAACTGTACCAATCACAATTAATACTATTACTGACCATAGTAATGGTTGATCAAATCGTTTTTTGGATATATCTAATTGTCTCATTTTCCCAATTCCATCACCCATTGGGCAAATTTGATTCCACGATCTTCAAAGTTTTTAAATTGATCAAAACTTGCGCACCCTGGAGACAATAAAACTATTTCGCCATTCACAGCTTTTTGGTTACTTAGTTGAACCGCGTCTTGTAATAACTCGATCTTACTCACCTCAAATGTGCTGGAGAGTTCTTCATGAATGGTTTCTTTCGCGTTGCCGTAGGCAACGATACATTTAATCTTATTTTTGAACTGTAATAATTCGGCGAAATCATTACCTTTTGCCAGACCGCCTAATATTAAAATAATAGGTTTTTCATAACTCTCTATTGCAACTTTGACTGCATCAATATTTGTTGCTTTTGAATCATTTATATATTCAATACCATCTATTGTTGCAATGTTTTCTAATCGATGAGGTATTCCCTTAAAGGAATGCATCACGTCAGTGATTCTTGCATCAGAAATACCTAAGCAATGGGCGCCCGAAGCGGCAGCAAGGAGGTTATATAAATTATGCCGTCCGGGCAACCCAATGTTCTCGAGTTTGGTGAGTTTGGCGTACTCTTTGTTTATAACATTTGAATTGTTTACACTATAAATACTTTTATCGGAATACTTTGGGCTAAATGTTATTTTTTTAGTTTTGTGTTTTTTAAGAGCATCAACTAATATTCGATCATCAGCATTAAAAATTATATAGTCTTGTTCTGTTTGATTTTCGGCTAATCGCAGTTTTGCCGTTAAATAGTTATCGAAAGTTTTATGCCGATCTAAATGATCAGGTGATATATTTAGAAATATCGATATATGTGGATGAAAATTTTCAATAAACTCCATTTGAAAACTTGATATTTCAAGTACATAAACTAGTTTTGGATCAGGATTTTGTAATTCTTCCAATACCTTATCTGAAAAAGGGAATCCTACATTCCCGGCTAAAACTCCATTTATTTCTTCAGATTGACACATTTTTACAAGAGCATGAACCGTTGTAGATTTTCCATTAGAACCAGTAACTCCTATTATTGGGGAATTGGTAAATAAACCGGCGAATTCAATTTCTCCAATAACTTTAATTCCACGTTTTTGTGCTTCTAAAACGATTGGTGAGTCTGCAGCAACTCCGGGGGAAATAACCATTAAGTCTGTATTAAAAATTTTATTACTATGTCCGTCAATTTCACCTTGAACACCGAGAGATTCTAATGATTCCAAATTTTCCTTTACCGATTGTGATGAAGAATCATCACTAATAAAAACTTTAGAACCTAAATAGTTCGCTAATCGCGAAATTGCAGTGCCACTACGCCCTAACCCAATTACGGTTACCGAACGGTTTTTCATTTCACTAATATATTTATTTGCCTTATTCATCGAATCTTAAATGTTGTCAGTGAAAACAAAGCAAGCAATAATCCTATAATCCAGAATCGTATTACGACTTTAGTCTCGGGCCATCCTTTCAATTCAAAATGATGATGTACTGGTGCCATTTTCCATAATCGTTTTCCTTTACCCGTTTTCTTTTTAGTGTAGCGGAAATAACCCCATTGTGACAAAACTGAAAGCGCTTCCCAGACAAACACGCCACCAATAATAAATAATAAAAGTTCTTTTTTCAGCAAAACAGCCATAGTGCCAAGGGCCGAACCGGTTGAAAGTGATCCAACATCTCCCATAAAAACTGTGGCAGGAGCGGAGTTATACCATAAAAATCCCATACATGCACCAACAGTAGCTGCAGCAAAAATTGTTAATTCTCCTGCTCCAGGTAAGTAAATGATATTTAAATAATTGGAAAAGTCAACACGTCCGGAAACATATGCAATTCCTGCAAAAGCGACAAATGCTATCGCCAGTAAACCGGAAGCTAATCCATCTAAGCCATCTGTTAAGTTGACAGCATTTGATGTACCTGTTATCACCAAAATTATCATAATTGGATAGAACCATCCCAAGTGCAGTACATAATCTTTAAAAAATGGGACAGATGTATAACTCCATAAATCAGCAAATTCAGGACGGAAATACATCCAAGTGCTAATTATAATTCCAAGAGTAATTTGACCTGCCAGTTTGTATCGGGCTATAAGTCCCGATTCCTTCTTCTTAATTACTTTTAGATAATCATCAATGAAGCCGAAGAATCCCATCCATAAAGTGGCAATTATAATTATTTGGATGTAAACATTATCCAATTGAGCAAAGAGGAGGGTTGGGAGGAGTATGGTGGTGAGTACCATTACGCCTCCCATTGTTGGCGTGCCCTTTTTTGTTTGGTGAGATTGTGGTCCTCTGGATTGTATTTCTTCGCCTATTTGATGGTGACTCAATTGACGAATAACCCAAGGACCGATGAGGAAGCTTAGAACCAGCGCAAAGATTGCCGCCATTACTGATCTGAATGTTATATATTGAAATAGATTCAGCGGCGACCATACTTCGGATAATGGATATAGAAGGTGATATAACATCAGTACTTAAATACCTTCTGAATTATTTTTTCCATTTCCATACTGCGTGATCCTTTAAATAAAATAATATCATCGTCTTGTATAAAATTTGTTAATTCTTTCGATAATTGCTCTTTGCTGTTATAATGTTTATGATATTTCAAAGGATTTAAAACGTTATCCGTTATTACAGTTTGCGTACCAACTGTAAAAACAGCATCTAAATTATTTTCCAGGCATTTTTCGCCGATTTTTTCATGAAACTTTTTCGAAGAACTGCCTAGCTCTGCCATATCACCAAAAACAAATATTCGTCGTCCTTTAGTAGGATATAGGGACAAATGTTCTATTGCAGCTATCGTGGAAATGTAATTTGCGTTATAAGTATCGTCGATTACAGTTATTTTATCATACTTTGCAATAACACTTCTGCCGTATGTTGGCGTAAATGATAAAACTCTCTCCTGTATAGTATTCCAATCAATTTTAAATGAATTTGCTACCGCAGATGCAGCTAAAATATTTTTTGCGAAGACAATGTTTTGTGAATTTGTATTTATTTTATTAGCATTTATGATTAGAATGATATTACCATCGGATTCCCGGTAGTAATCTGCACTAAAATCGCATCCAGTGGTACAACCGTAGGTTATTGATTTTGTGTTCGTAGTAAAAGTACTGATCCATTCATCGGATATATTTATAAAAGCGGTACCATTAGTTAAATGGGTGAATAATTCAGCTTTTTCCTCAGCTATTTTATCAATTGACCCAAAACCCTCTAAGTGCGCAGGTGCGATGTTTGTTATTAAACCATCGGTTGGTTCGACAATTTGGCAAAGTGTTTTAATATCTCCGGGTTGATTCGCACCCATTTCAATGATACTAAAGTTATGGTTTCCCTGCATTTGCAGTAGAGTTAACGGAACACCAATAGAAGTATTAAAATTGCCTTTTGTAGCATGAACATCATAATTTGAATTAAGGATATGTTTTATTAGATCTTTGGTTGTGGTTTTACCATTTGATCCGGTTATTCCGATAATAGGTACATCAAATCGCTTTCGCCACGCATTAGCGATTTTACCTATGGTTTTTACGGGATTTTCTACTTCAATATGTTGCATATCGTTAATTGCTTCAGTGGATTTCGCAATTAATGCTGCAACTGTACCAGCACTTTGCGCATCTTTGATAAATTGATGTCCATCTACATTCTCACCTTTAATCGCGATATATAAATCACCTTCAATACATTGTCTGCTGTCTGTGCTGATACCCGTGACAGTTTTTACGAATGATGTGTTTGTTACAGTTTTAAACACTTTAGAGAATTGTTTTGGTTCCGGTAGAGTGATTCTCATTTTGTGAATTCCTCAATGATTTTTACATCGGAGTAAAATAGTTTTTCGCCATTTACATCCTGATATTCTTCACGACCTTTGCCCAATATCACCAACACATCATTATTTTGTAATTCTACTAAGCCTTTTCGGATTGCATAACCGCGTTCAGTAAAAACTTCATAATCATTATTTTTAAAACCGCTAATAATTTGTTTATTAATATCGTCTACAGATTCAAATCTTGGATTATCCGGTGTGATAAAGCATCTATCAACATATTTTTCAGCAATGGAAGCCATAACCGGTCGTTTAGTTTTATCGCGGTTACCACCGGCACCGAAAACTAATGTGATTTTTGAGTTCTCTGTAGTGAGTTCACGAATCGTACTTAATACTTTGTCGTAAGCATCGGGAGTATGAGCATAATCGACTATCACCAATCCACCATTCTGCATACTAAATGTTTCCATCCTTCCTGGAACATTTTTACAAGCTGTAATACCCTTAACAATATGATTCTTTTTGATATTTGCGGAATGAGCGACCGCTACAGCTGCTAATATATTATCTAAATTAAACTTTCCTATTAATGATGTTTTGATATTATAAGTCTGATCAGCAGCTTGAATAATACCTTCAATACCATTCAGATAAATATTATGTGATTTAAAATAAACGTCTCTTTGTTGTTCTTGTGAAGTTGCTAAAACTGGGACGTTGCACTCATTTTCTAATATTTTACCATAGTTGTCATCAATGTTTAAGATTGCCGTACTCGTAATAGGTAACATCTTGAATAATTTTGATTTAGCGTGATAATAATTCTCCATGGTTTTATGATAATCTAAATGTTCCGGCGTAAGATTTGTAAAAACTACGTAATCAAAATCAATATCAGCCACGCGGTATTGATCTAACGCGTGCGATGATACTTCCATGACAACATGGGTAAATCCATTTTCGAACAATTCGGAGAATTGTCTTTGTAAAGTTATAGGATCTGCGGTTGTTAAATCTCTTTTAGTAATAAATCCTTCTGCAATTAAACCAAATGTGCCCATTTGGGCAATTTTGATTCCGGCGGTTGAAAAAATTGAACGAATTAGCGACGCAGTAGTTGTTTTTCCATTTGTACCGGTTATTCCAATAACAGTTAAATCGCGAGTAGGATGATTATTAAAATCAGCCGCTATGATTGAAGCAGCCCGGCGTGGATTAGCAACTTTAATTTGTGGAACTGAAAGAGTACCGACATCCCTACCATTTGTAATAACAGCAACAGCGCCTTTTTTAATTGCTTGTTGAATGTAATCGTGACCATCGAGATTGGTTCCAGCAATAGCTATAAACAGATTGCCTTTTTCAATGGTCCTTGAATCTATAGACAATCCATTGACCTGAACTTTTGGAATTTGTTCATGAGTAGAAATAACTTGTTTCACTATTTCATTAAGCAGCATTTTACTCTAGTCCAATTGAACAAATTGTTCCTATAGTCGAAACAGTTCCAGGCTTTGGTGATTGCCATACAACAGTACCTGACCCGGCAAATTTTGATTCCAACCCATAGATGTGAAGAGTATTGATAGCTTTTTTCAAACTCATACCTCTCACGTTAGGAACTACTATTCCCGTTTTATTTTCTTGCTGTTTTATAGATGTTGCAATTGATTTTAGTTCATTTGCGAATGATGAAAGCAGAATTGGTTCATTTTTAAATGTTTTATTCGATTTCTTATCTACTAAAATCGGCATATGCATAGTAGAACCATTAATAATATTCTTAGGTATTTTAATGGAATCATCAAGATTTATAATACGTTCCATAACCCGTTTAAATACAGGGGCCGCTCCGGTTCCACCCCAATGATAGCCCAATTTTGGTTCATCAAGTGTAATAACACACAATAATTGTGGATTGCTTGCAGGTAAGTATCCAACAAAATTCGAAACAAATTTGGTATGAGAATAAACTCCATCAATAAATTTTTGTGCAGTACCGGTTTTACCGGCTACTTGCCAGCCCGGTATGTTGGCTTCAATTCCAGTGCCGGTTTCAACAGCTCTGATCAAGAGTTGCGATAGCTGATTCATGACATTTTCATTAGCGATTTTCCTGATGACTGTTGGTTCCTCAGAATAAATTGAAACGCCATCAATGTTTTTAATATTATTAATTATATATGGTTTTAATAATATCCCACCGTTAGAAACAGCGCTATAAGCCATTGCTAGTTGTAGCGCTGTTATTCCAACTTCATGTCCCATTGATATTTCAGCTAAGGAAATTTTACTCCAATCCCTCAACTTACGCAGTGTCCCGCTTGTTTCGGCGCTTAAGCCGATATTTGTTGATGTACCAAAACCATATTCTTGGGCATATTTATACAAGGATTTTTCACCGATATGTGATGCAACTTTGATAATACCTATATTGCTTGATTGTGCAATTATCTCTCCAAAAGTCAACACATTGTGCGGTTTGTGATCGTTAATAGTTACAGAATTGTATTGATAAGTACCATTCTCACAATCAAACTCATCTTCAATCCTTACTAGATTCTTATCAATTGCTGCTGTAGCAGCTACAATTTTAAAGGTAGATCCCGGCTCAAATTGATCTGTACAGGCTCTGATTTTTTGATTTTCGGTCGGTGATTTGTTTGGCCGATTTGGATTAAAATCCGGTACCGAAGCCATCGCTAAGATAGCGCCAGTTTGAGGATTAATTATGATACCAGTCGTACTTACTGCAGCGGTTTTATTAAGTTGCTTTAACAATTCTTCTTGCAAGACTGATTGATATTCAATATTTATTGTAAGTTGAATATCAGCTCCGTCGATAGGTTCTTGTATTGGAAAATTATTTTTTACATTTATATTTCCCGAACCGCTACGCTGCTTAATGGTCCAACCATTCTTACCGGAAAGCTGGTTATTGTAAATTTGTTCTATTCCTGCTAGTCCTTCATCATCAACATTTGTAAAACCGACTAATTGTCCGACAATGTTATCTTGAGGGTAGGAACGGCGTGCATGTCGTTGGATAATAATTCCGTCGAACTGTTTATCAACTATAGGTTGGGCATATTTTTTCTGCAAATTCCGCTCGAGATAAGCGAAATTATTCTTATTATTAAGTTTTTTAACATAATAATTAACCGGTTTACCTGTTAATTTTGATAATTCTTTTGCAATATTTTCTTTATTTTGAACTTTCGAAGGATCAGCGGCAATTGTATAATGTATAATATTTCGCGTAAGTGGAATACCCTTTTTATCAAATATAGTACCTCTTAAAGCGGGTAAGATTACCTTTGTTTGACTTTGTTTCTGACCCTGTTTGTGATATTTATCACCATTTATTACTTGAATATTGAATAATCTATAACCTAACCCCCCCCATGCAAATATCACTAATAATGATATAAACGAAATACGTCGCTGATACTGTTGGTAAATTCTAGTCATTTGGTTTCAATATTGATTTATCTACATATATTGCTATTGTTTCGGGCGTGGTAAAGACCATCCCCAAGTCATTCTTGGCGCGGGAAGTGAGGACATCAACGCGTAACAAATGTTCGATATTATCTTTTAGGTTACTAATTTCATCATTTAATTCAACAACAGCCGATTGCTGAATCTCAAGTTCCTTTAAAGTTTCATCTACTTCTGAATAAATCCATAAGTAAGCAATTAAGCACGAAATCGTAACAACAACTAAAGTAAAAGGAATTATTGAACGCAGAAGTTGTCTTTGTTTGCGCGGATTAAATCTAGATTTTTGTTTTGCCATTAGTTTGTGCATTCTCCTGCACGTAGCTTCGCGCTTTTGGATCGACTATTAATGGCAATTTCATCGCTTGTAGCGACGAGAGGTTTTTTTGTTAATATTGAAAAATGTTCTTCAGCTTTTAACTTTTTAAATGCTAGTTTTACTAAACGGTCTTCTAGAGAATGATAGCTAATAATTACAATCCTTCCGCCAACGCTTAACAAATTGATAAAATTATCTAAAAATATTCTTAATTGATCAAGTTCATCATTGACCATAATTCTGATTGCTTGAAATACACGCGCAAATGTGCGGTTTCGTTTATTAGGTGGTGTAGACCTTCTAATAGCTTCTCTAAGGTTGTCTACTGTTACCATTTTCTCAGCTCGCTTAATATTGTACGCGATTTTTTTTGCATATCGTTCTTCGCTATATAGAAAGATAAACTCAGCAATTTCCGCTTCAGTTTTAGATGATAAAATTTGTTCAGCGGTTATGCCAAATTGTTGATTAAATCGCATATCCAATGCACCAACACCGTTATAAGTAAATCCACGGTTTTGATCATTTAATTGGGCAGACGATAATCCCAAGTCCAGTAAAATGCCGTTTACGGTTTGCACACCAAATTCTTTAATAATTACATCAGTATCGATATAAGAACGATTATATAACGAAAAGTTTGCACCAACATGAGCAAGATTTTCCTCCGCAACGGATAATGCATTATTATCGCGGTCAATCCCGATAAGGTGACCATTTTGATTTAGTGAAGATAGAATTATTTTGGAATGTCCGCCCAAGCCGACTGTTCCATCAACGTATACTCCGCTTGGGTCAGTTATTAGATATGACATCACTTCCGAAACCATTACAGGTTGATGTTCTGAAATGGTTTTTACGACGCCATAGGTCATAATATTATTTCTTTTGCCAACTCATGGAGGGTAAGCGCATCAATATTGGTATCATCGGAATCTACTTTATCAAGAGTTTCAGGATTCCATATCTCCAGCTTATTTAATGTACCAATTATATATACTTCCTTATCAAGACCTGCATATTCAATAAGAGGTTTTGTGAGCATGATACGTCCCTGTTTATCATACTCTACAAGTGATGCATAACGTGTCGTTTTACGTATGAAGTGGCGATTATTTGGAGAGACCGCTGATAATTTACTTAATCCTTCTACAATTACTTGCCACACAATTAATGGATAAACCCAAATGCAGCGTTCTTCTCCGCGTGTTATGATAAATGTTTTATCATTATCATTAGATAAAACTTGTCGAAATTTTGCAGGAATATTCACTCGACCTTTCGTATCAATCGAATAGGAATATTGACCAAAAAATGAGTTTTGCGTTATTTTTTTCACCATTTCACCAGTAATGATAGGGAATATTACCCACTATTACCCACAATATTAGTCAGATAAACCACTTTAGTCAATAAATATTTCAAAAATATTTATTATCTCTAATTGATTAGAGAATCGTGGTATAGATTATTATGTGGGTAGATTTAGTCCGTTTTAGAGTAGTGCTTTATTGTAACGGATTTTGGTTCAACTGAAAATATTAATCGAACAGGTGTTTGTTGTAGTTTAATATCTCGAATCGTGTCTCCGTTAATAAATACGGCAACACCTTCGGTGTGATGTAGTAAAATATCTAGTTTTGTATCAAATGAAAATGTTTTTTGATCTCCGGCGGCAATGAGATTTGATTTTACTTCTAGTAAATCTTGTATAGAAACAATTCCAAGAGCTTTTTTGGACACAATTTTAACTATTAACGGAAGTGATTGTTCAATAGCAGTTTGTTGAGAGCTTATCTCAAGAAAATCTGTTTGCAATTGTTCAAAATTTGTTATACTTGCTACATTTTGAATTATTTGATTGGTTTGTACATTTGTATCATCATTTTTGTTTCCGATAGTAATATTCCGGATAATAATTATTATTACAACCCAAGCTACAATAAAAAGTATTCCTTTAATTAAATTTGGTGAAATACTTGTTCGTGAACTCCCCTTTATTTTCTCTAATCCAAAAGGAATATCTTGAAATTTGTTATTTTTATTATCGGATGGAATGGAAAGGTCTTTCTTTTTCTCATCAGAGATATTTTTTTCCTGTTCCGTTTTTTCAGTTTCTTTAGATTCAGAACTGTCTTTTTTTAATAAATATTCAGCTAGTTCACTTATTGCTTTATCGGGATCAGCGCCAATTTCATTAATGTAAGCACGTAAAAATAACCTTGTGTAGGGTTCCTGTATTAAATCAAAATTGCCAACTTCTAAAGCAGCTAAATATTTGATATTTATCTTAGTCCGATTCTCAATATCAGAAAGATCAATTTTTTGATCTTCTCGAAGTTTCTTATATTTTTCGAAAAAGTTATCCATTTAGATTATATTAAGTTCAAATTACTTTACTGAATTTATTATGAACTGACGAAACTATAACAAGTATTTTAAAATATTAGCAATATTTGTTGGATTTGAATGAACATATCGGTTTGCATGACGCATAAATATTCTCCTCCCTCAACAGAGTTTCCTGAATAATCTGAACTATCCCAAATATAAGTATGAAATCCTACATCGGCGATACCGTCAATAATTGTTTTAATCGGTCGTCCTCCTAAATTGAAAATTGTAATGTTTATATTTCTTTCTTCAGGTACATCGTATTGAATATTGATTGTATCTGATTCTGCTTCAATTGATATGGGATGAAGTCTAAATTTCCATGGAATTGAAGTATCTCTTTTGGCGATTAACGATTCTACACCTTCTCCAACTACGGAAATAAATTGGCTTTTATTATTAATAATATCATCTATGATTAATACATCATAATGATTATCAACTTCAATCGGAGAGTATGACAATGAAACAAACACCGTATCATCTTGATTTATTTTTACTAAAGAATCCGAAAGATAAAAGTTATTATCAAAATGATGCAGAAGTAAAATACTAGTTCTCGAATTATTACTAGTGATCCAGAATTGTCGTTCTGCGGTGGAATCTGTCTTTACATATTCGAAATCAATATTATTTGTTCCAATTGAAAAAGAAGACCATAAATTATCATTGCAATTTTGTTGCTCAAATCCGATTATTTTACCTTTTGAATAATCTTGAAAAGCGAATAAAAGGCTATCAGTTTTTAAAGACTTCTCCTTACAAAATAATTGATTATTGGATATATTAAATGATAGTAATGAAGTCGGCAATGCTATTAAATCGGATATAGATTCAAATCGATTATTACTTAAGTTTATTGATTGAATGGATTTCAATATTCTTAAGTCACCAGGAATTGTTCCGGATAACTGATTATTTTCTAATCTTAACATTTTCAATTTAGGTAAAAACCATAATTCTTGAGGAACTTTGCCACCAAACGAATTGTTTTGACAGTAAAATATTTCTAATTCGCGCAGATTCCCAACGGTTAAAGGAATAGGCCCAACAAAATTATTGTGATAAATAAACAGTGATCTCAAACTTTTCATTTTACCGATTTCGAAAGGTAGAATTCCTGAAAATTGATTATTATTCAACCAAATATGTTGAAGATTGGAAAGTAAACTAATTTTCTTAGGAATCAGTCCACTTAGGTTGTTATGATTGAGTGCTAATCGTTGTGTCAGCTTTTTGAGTTTGCCAATTTCTTTAGGTATGTTTCCGGTTAGTTTATTACGTGACAAATCCAAAATCTGCAGATTTTTACAATTTCCAATTTGACGTGGAATTGAACCTGTTAACGAATTCTTCTGTAGATTTAATTCGATTAAATTTTGTAATCGAAATATTTCAATTGGAATATTATTTTGAAAATTGTTATTAGATAAATTGAGTACTTCTAATTGTGTCAATTTACCCAAGTCTTTTGGGACACTACCGTTAAAATTATTATAGGATAAATCCAGTGATATTAAATCGTTCATACTGTATAAAATATTTACCGGATTGCCACTTAGTTGATTGTGAGATAAATCTAATGATTTTAACTTTACTGAGTTTTTCAGAGAAACAGGCAACTTGCCGGATATATTATTATCCGATAAATTCAATGTTTCTAAACCCGTCATTAGTCCGATTTCATCCGGAAGTTGTCCTGATAGATGATTGCGTGATAGCTCAATGGAAATAACGGAACTGTCTTGCACAGTAATCCCATGCCACTCTGAAACGGGGAGGTTGCTTAACCAATTGGTGCTATTTATCCAGTTTGGACCGTCCGTAGACTTGTAAACACTAACTAATCGCAGGGAATCCTGGCTTAATCCATAGGATATAAATAACATGAATACTAAAATAATTTTTATTCGTGTTTTATGCATTAAGAGCAATTATTATAAGAATTAAAAACATATATTTGTAAAAACTTAATAATTATATCTGATTGATAAATTTAAAGCTAATTAATTTACACTTATATTTTATCGATAATGTTATTGATATTGCGTTTCTTAAAAATAATTGAATATAGTGCATATTTCCAATTAAATTTATAGGCTTAAGATTACTTGAAATAATATGTTTACTCAATTAGCAGATAGATTTGATTCCGTTTTCCGGAATTTACGTGGTCTCGGTAAAATTACCGATGGCAATATTCAGCACACTGTGCGGGATATTCGTCGTGCACTGTTGGAAGCCGATGTAAATTATAAGGTCGCACGCGATTTTATCGAGCGGGTAAAGGAGCGTTCCGAAGGGACGAAGGTAATAAAATCGGTAAAACCGGGTGAATTGTTCATCAAAATCATCCGTGATGAATTGATCACTTTATTAGGTGAAAAACCGGTTCAATTGGAGCTAGGTAAGAGTAAACCCACAGTGATTTTATTAGCGGGGATACAGGGCTCCGGTAAAACAACTACGGCTGCAAAATTGGGGAATCTGTTAAAGAAGTCCGGGAAATCGGTCATGTTAGTTGCGGCTGATGTATATCGCCCGGCAGCTATTAAGCAATTACAGATATTAGGAAAACAAATAGACATTCCTGTTTATTCTGAAAATAGCAAAAAGCCGGTTGATATTTGTAAAAATGCAGTTAAAAAAGCAAAATCAGAAAAAATTGATATTGTTATTTTAGACTCAGCAGGTAGATTACACGTTGATAATGAGATGATGTCCGAGATTAAAGAAATCGCAAAAATTACAAATCCGGATGAAACTCTGTTTGTTGTTGACAGTATGACAGGACAAGATGCAGTAAACTCAGCTTTAGCTTTTTCTGAAGTATTGGATATTACCGGAACTATCCTGACAAAATTGGATGGCGATGCCCGTGGCGGTGCTGCTATTTCGATTACAGAGGTTATTGGTAAGCCGATTAAATTTGTGGGCGTTTCCGAGAAAATGGACGGACTTGAGCAATTTGAGCCGCAACGAATTATAGATAGATTACTTGGATTTGGCGATGTGGTTTCATTAGTGGAAAAAGCACAATCCGTTATGGATGAAAAAGAAGCCGCTAAGCTTGAGAAGAAATTTAGAAAAAATGATTTTGATTTGGAAGATTTTAAAATCCAGTTAAGACAACTGGAAAAAATGGGACCGATGGAGCAGGTATTAGGAATGATGCCGGGAATGAACCGCAAAGCTCTGAAAGGTCTAAAAATTGATGATAGACAATTAACCTGGACAGAAGCAATTATTAATTCCATGACACCGTGGGAAAGACAAAATCCACACGCAATTAACGGAAGCAGAAGGAAACGTATTGCGCTTGGTTCAGGTAGATCGGTACAACAAGTAAATCAGCTATTAAAGCAGTTTGCCCAAATGAAAAAGATGATGAAAAATATGGGAAAAATGAAAATACCGGGATTATCTAAAATGTCTGCAAATTCAATAAACTTAATGGGAAATAACTGAGGAGATTACTTTTGGCAACACGAATAAGACTGAAGAGAATTGGAAGAAAAAATAGACCATTCTATAGAGTTGTAGTGATGGATTCACGTCAACGACGAGATGGTGCAGCAATTGAGGAATTGGGTTGGTATAATCCAATCGCTAAAGATAAAGATAACAATTTTGAACTCAAAGAAGAACGCATTTTGCACTGGTTGCAACTTGGTGCACAACCATCTGACATCGCTCATAAATTGATGAAAAGAGCCGGTATTGCCATGAAATGGCACTTGATGAAACAAGGTTTAGATGAAAAAGCTATTGAAAAAGAAATACAAAAACTTGATCTGAGAAGAGAAGCGCAAGCCAAAGAAAAGTTGGAAACCGCTGAAAAAGAATCAAAAAAGAAAGCTAAAGAATCCGAGAAAACAGAAGAAGTAAAAGAAGCTATTAGTGAGGCTTCATCGGAAGAGCAAGTAGAGACCGAAAAAACTGATGAACCGGTCGAAGAAAAAGCTGAAACAAAGGAAGCGGAAGAAAGAGTTGAAGGTGAAAAAGTTCAGGAAGAATCAAAGTTAGAAAAGACTGAAGAAAAAACTGAACCGGTACAAGAGGAAGCTGAGCAAAAGACGGAAGATGCTAAAGTAGAAGAGACCAAAAAAACAAAAGTTACTGAAGATAAATCGACTGAAAACGAAAAAAAAACCGAAGAAACAAAAAAAGTAGCAACAACAAAAAAAAGCACTCCCAAGAAAAAATCAGAAGATAAAGCGAGTGCGAAAAAAGCTAAGTCAAAAGACAAAGCTAAAGACGACAAATAATCGATACCGATAGGAGGTATTAATGCAGGAATTCATAGAAATGGTAGTAAAACAGTTAGTTGATAAGCCGGATGAAGTAAATGTGAATGCAGTAGAAGGCGAACAACAAATAATTTTTGAATTAACTGTTGGTGATGGTGATTTTGGAAAAGTAATCGGAAAACGCGGTAGAAATATTTCTGCCCTGCGCTCACTTTTATTTGCAATCAATGCAAAAAATGGTGGAAAACGCGCCCGTTTAGATGTTATCGATAAAAATGAGAAGCGAGATTAAGTAATATGGAAAAAAAGTTTGCCATTGCAAGAGTTTCCAAACCGTTTGGCATGAAAGGTGCTGTTCGGTTAGCTCCTTTGTCTCGATATTGCGAAGATTATATATCGGAAAAACCGATATTTTTAGGTGACTCCGAAACATCAAGCACCAAGATTGAGCTATTAGAAAAAGCAAAGGATGGCAAACAAGTTCGTTGCGTATTCAAGGGAATTGATTCGCGCGACGAGGCGGAAGCAATTAAAGGGAAATATGTATATGTTTCCGTTATGATTGATGATGAAATCAATCAAATTTCCAGCGATTTGATTGGCTATACAGTTGTCACTGATATTGGTGATATTGTCGGTGAATTGATTGAAATATTATGGCTTCCGGTAAATGATATTTACGTAATTCATAATGAAGATCGTGAGATTTTAATACCGGTTATTCCTGAAGTAATTAAATCAATTTACCATGATGAGAGAGCGATAGAGATTACTCCGATGGATGGTCTGCTGGATTGAAGCAGATCGTAATTATTACACCTGTACCGGATACAATTGATAGTCTAATCGCAAACAGCATGCTTAGGCAGGCTGTTGAGCGAAATGTTGTGGAGTTTAATGTTGTAAACATACGAGACTTTACAAAAGGAAATTATCGCCAAGTTGATAATGAACCATTTGGCGGTGGCGACGGAATGGTAATGATGGCAGAACCATTGTTCAAAGCAATTGATTATAGCTTGGAACAATGGGATTCGGATGATGTGAGAGTGGTGTATCCATCACCACAAGGTGTGCAGTGGACACATGAATTGGCTATGGAAAATAGTCAAATTGACAAGCTAATTTTTATTTGCGGACACTATAAGGGAATTGATGAACGCGTTATAGAAAAATATGTAACGCATGAATATTCAATCGGTAATTTTGTTGTTACAGCCGGAGAGCTTCCTGCAATGATGATGATTGATAGCATAGTAAGATTGATTCCCGGTGTGTTGAATAAGTATGATTCGGCAATGAGTGATACATTTGCATCAGATTTATTGGATGCACCATATTATACGAGACCGCGTGAAATTGAAGGTATGAAAGTACCGGGCGTCTTAATTGAAGGACATCATAAAAAAATTGATGAGTGGCGTAACGCTCAAAGAGAAAAACGTACAAAAGCAAAACGCCCTGATATTTGGAAAAAATATTTAGAGAAAAGTGATCTTACGGAGAAGAGAAAATGAACAAATTACATGAAGTAACAAAAGATTTATTGAAAAAGGATATCCCTGAATTCAGTCCGGGTGATACTATTTCTATGGATATACGGGTTGTGGAAGGTGACAAAGAACGTATACAGCGTTTTCAGGGTGTTGTAATAGCTCGTAAACATGGTGGTATTGAAGAAACTATTACCGTGCGAAAAATATCTAATGGAATTGGTGTTGAAAGAATTTTCCCGATACATTCACCAATGATCTCTTCAATAAAAGTGATTCGACGAGGAAAGGTACGCCGTGCAAAACTTCATTATTTACGGAGTTTGACCGGTAAAGCAGCTCGAATAAGAGAGAAAAGATAAATTGAATTAAAAGCTCTCACAGCTGAGAGCTTTTTTGTTTATTGATGAATAATAACGAAAAAGTTATTCTTACTATTACGGGTTTCAGCCATCTATTGGTTCATTCCGTGATGCTTGTTCTGCCAGCTATCCTTTTAGTCTTGCGAGATCAATTTAATGTTGGTTTAGCAACTCTGGGAGTAATTGCAACTGCAAGTCAGTTCATGTTTGGTCTAGGTGCTTTACCAGCCGGAATCTTGGAGAAAAAGTTAGGTGGCAGAACACTGCTATTAATTTATCAGGTTGGTGTTGTCGTTTCAATATTAATTATAATTTTATCACAAACACTGTGGTCTTTGACCGGTGGATTAATGTTGTTAGGTCTATCCAGCAGTATTTATCATCCTGCCGGACTTACTTTAATTTCACGCCGCGTAAAGGCGATTAGCAAAGGTATGGCTTTTCATGGTATTATGGGGTCAATCGGATTAGCGTTGGGACCAATAATTGGCGCATCATTAACAGTTCTTAACGGATGGAGATTACCATATTTTGTATTAGGCATAATCATGTTATTATTGATATTAAGTACGACAATATTTATCCCATCGCGGAAGCGGGAACCTGAGACTGCTGACCATATTCAGCCCGAAGAAACAAATCGCCCTGCGCTATTATTATACTATGGAATGATCGTGATGATCGGTTTAGCATTTGCCGGATTTACAACCTTTATGCCGGCACATTTTGCTTTGGAAACACGTAATATTTTTGCATCATTATCCGACACAATTAGAGGCGGATTGTTCACAACATTAGTGCTTTTGTCGGGAATTATTGGGCAGATGCTTGGTGGATTTTTGGGCGATAAATATAGTAAGCCAAAAATATTATTATGGGTAATTTTATTAAATATACCGTTGTTGGCATTGATGGGCTACACAACCGGAATTCCGCTTGTTATTTTTGGAATTTTATTAGGAGTGACGCATTTTGTTTGGCAGCCGGTAGGAAATTCGCTTATTGCACAAATATCGCACAGCAAACATCGTGGATTGAGTTACGGAATCAGTTTTTTTCTAAGTTTCGGAATGGGTTCTTTCGCTGCCGGTATCGGCGGTTTAATAGCTGAAAATTATGGAATTAATTTCGTATTTCCGGTTATGGCGCTATTCTTTATTCCCGGATTGATATTAGTAGTACCTTTTATTAAAGCTGTCGCTAAATCAAAATCGTAGAGACAGGCAGCTTAATCCGCCGTCCAATTTTCTAAATTCCGACATATTCAATTCGATAGTTTTATATCCTGCCTGTTCAATTAATTGTTTTACCTTTGGATATCCTTTGGCAACTAATACATAATCATTTATCCAAACGCAGTTTGCGGCATAAGATTCATCATCATCAATTTTGATAAGGTTAAATTTTTTGAATTCCGGTTTATTTTTGAATTCGCCGGTTACGACTAAATTATTATTCTCTAAATAAGCTACCCCGGATTTTAAATGTATCATATCGCTCAACTGTACTGTAGAGCCGGTCATATCATATTTATTTAATATTTTGATGATTTGATTTGTTCCTGCAGAGTTTGTCCGTTTAGATAACCCTATATAATAATGTGATCCAACCATCATAATGTCACCGGCATCAACTGTTCCGGGCGACTTAATCTCTTCTATGTCTTCGTAAAAATCTTCAATTACCATTTTCATTGACTTAGTTTCTTTGCGTCTTGATGGTGCGCCGGGACGAGTTACAATTCCGCAATGCGGAGTTAATAATGCAGCATCTTCTACAAATGTTGAATCCGGATAATTATCGTTAGGGGGGAGGGTGGTAATTTCCATTCCACAGGATTTTAAAGCATCAACATATATCTTATGCTGTATTAATGCTTTCAAATAATCAGGAGGACCTTCAGTTGAAGAGGTTAGTCCCTTGATCATATTTTTACAAGGTGTTCGTACTATTGCATTTGTGAACAAATCTAAGTCCTATTTTTAATTAAAAAATCATCCAAAATATTAGCATATTTTCCGTATAAAACAAGTAAATGATTACCAAGCGGATTTGTCAATAATTCACTCAAAATTTCTCTGTCATCAACTTTTACTCTGATCTGCGTTCTGCACAAATTGGGATTATGTTTATGTGGAATTATCTTTCCGGTGCATACAAACTTTCGGTCAAGCTCCTTGCCGCCCAACCGAAAGAGTGTAACATCGGTCTGTTTTAATTTTCCGCTTAAGCCAATACCTTGGTTAGATTCAAAATGGGTGTCCAGCAGAACGCCATCGGCCATGCCGCAGGGAACAGTGCAATGAGCCAAAATTAATTGTGCGTTATCAATATCTATTTGTGACGGATTTGCCATCCAAACCGGTTGCCCCGTTTTTCTGTTGGCAGTGACCATACCGATGAGACTCACAATATCGCCCTCGCAACCGGCAATAATTCCCTTATCATTTAATTTTGCCAAGGCAAAGCATCCGGTGGTTTGATATTCAAGCAGCAGATCAAAACAGCGTATCGTTAAAGCGGTAAGATTCTTTTCCTCCACAAGCTGCTTGAGCGCCAAATAAAATGCCTCCGATTTCTTCAGCTCATTATAATTAATGCTCTCATTAATAACAGGGAAGGAGTTTAACAACGCGCCATTGGTTTTAGTTATAACTTGGTCATAAATTGAATACAATTCTTGGATGGGAATGTTTATAAACTCAAAACCTTTCAATTTATTTAAAATTGCAGCGGATGGTACGCTTGCAATCAGCCAATCGGAAGGTTTGCCGATAATGCCTACGCGTTCAGTTTTATTGTTCGGATAATCCATTATAATCATTTGTATCTTTTAGATAATAAATTTTACCCTGTTTACCCTCTTGGTTTACGTGCGCAAGAATTTCGAGCGTGGCGGGGAGGGAGTTGTTAATTCCAATTGCAATAATTCTTATTTTAACGAAATCCTTTAAATCTTTCATTAATTCAAGGCATTTGTTCTCGGTGCCACCGGTCAGTATAAAAAAGTAGTTTTCGCTATCCGGTTCCGGTTTGGCTGCTTGAATTAATCTATATTTCTCAAAAATTGGTTTGTAGGCATCAATCAGTTTTTGCTGTTCATGTGGTTTAATAAAGCCAGAGGCGATAGGAATAAATTTTTTTTTCATTAAATTAAAAATTAAATAATTCAGTTATATAGTTCTGAATACGCAATAAATTCAAAATCAACTGAATAAAATTCAAATCATAGTTTTTTCATTTTTCTGAGAGATGTTCCCAAATATTTTCTTTTAACCAGGGAATTTTTATTTTCTAGTTCTTTATATCGATGAATTAAACCATTTCTTTCTTCGACAAGATCATCAAGCTGAATAGTAATGTTTTTTATATATGTACGAACTTCAGGATCATTGGGTATTTCGGGTCTTAAATCCTCAATATGATATTTTAATTTATTTATTGTTTCGGTTTCATCATCAATAATACTAGCCAGTACGTTCAATTCGTGATCTAGATTTTTACTCTGCGACAATAAAGAAATTTCTGATTTTGTCTTTTGAATCTCAGATTTTGTCATTTCTTGGATTTCTTCAAGCGCTTTCTTATTAACCTGTTCTTCAAGGTAACTAAGCCCATAGGTTAAAAATCTTTCAGATGAGTACATATGGAAACTAACGTTTGTTTCATTTTGTATTTCTTCTACTAGTTCTTGTCTCGGACCCATATTTCTTCCATCTTTTAGTTTCCACCACCAATCAATTTTTCTTTCATCTGTAATAAATATTATGGGTTTCTTGGTCCTTTTTGCATATTCAATTATTTGTTTCCATAACACTAAATCGCCAAATTTTCTGTCTCCATGCTTATTTTTTTCATCTTCATACCCTGGGGGTATTTTTTTTGCATACCTCTCGATTCCTTCTTTGTAAATATCATTAAGTTGTTTATCATTAAAAGGTTTTGATATTTTATTTATAAACAAATTTGATATGTCCGTATAAATTGGATCATCATCAAGGAAATCACAATATTTTTGTATGCTTTCTTCAACTTCAGCGTTGACATTATTAAAAACTTTATTTAGTGATGTGTGAACTTTTTTCGATAGAAAAGGAGGTTTACTTGCAGATTGTAAATCTATTTTTATTTGATTTATTTTTTCGATGAATTTCTTATATGCTTTTTCTTGGTCAGCTATAACCTCATATCTATTTTTATTGTATTCAAAAGCAGCTTGGTGTGGAAGCCAAATTTTCTTATCAAGTTTTTAATAAGGTCAATTAGTGCATCTTTTGTATTGTTTGAATAGCGATACAGATTTAACAATACATTTGCATCGAAACAAATTGTACTATTTTCCCAAAGAAATTGAATCTCTTCTTTAGTTTTTTTAACAAATCCTGGAAAAGTATTTTTCATATCTTGATTTAATTTAAATATTTAATAGTCTTTAATCCAAAAATTCCGGTGTTTTTCTGTATTTAGTTACGCTTACAAATGGGCAATTTCAACTAAACTTTTTACAGATTAAAGCACCAAATATATGCTTCAATTAAGCTCAACGGAGCATTTATCCAACCCATTATTCTATTTCTTTTAATAAATTATTAATCTTTCTTAAGAAGTTTTGTCCCTACATAAACACCTGCAAGAGCTATCGCACCTCCAGCTAAAATTTGCCAAATTGTATTAGTTGTGTTTATATCGGGAGCAGGGACTGATATTTTTGTTTTTCCATGTGTAAATGTAACATTTGTTGAATCATTATCAATTTTTATATCCGTTAATTTAATATCTGATTCGGGAAAATTTTCGTCTAAATAATCTTCAAGTTTTTCCTTCTCTTCTTTGGGCATATTGTTAAATGTAGTCATTTTTTATCTCCCTATTTTGTTAATTAACGATTGTGTCTCTCATAGCTTTAAGTATAATAAAATACTTATTAATATCCTTCTAAAATTCCTTAAAAGATAAATATTTAACCGAATTATGGTAAATTTTGTAATTACACAATCAATTACCAAACTCCAGTGTTTTTCTGTGCATTGTTCAAATATAATAGCTATGCTATTAACAAATATTACAAAATTTATCCAATAAGTTGAACCACAACATTTCCTATCAAAATTTCCATAATCCGAAGTAACTGAAATATGAATTAGCGTTTATTGATTTTAGTGTAGCTAATATTATTGATAAATTAGAATCAACTAATAAGAGGTGTATTGATGTTGGCGTATATTGCAGGTCCCTTGTTCAATGAAAAGGAGCGGGAATTTTTAGAGGAAATTAATTCTGTATGCCGAGCAATTGGAATAAGCACCTATTTACCTTCCCAAGACGGCGGATTACTCAACCAAGACAACGATGATGAAGTATTCCAAACGGATATTGAAGCGCTTAACAAGGCAGATATAGTAGTTGCAAGTTTAAACGGGGTCGATGTTGACTCCGGTACTGCCTTTGAACTTGGTTACGCCTTTGCGAAAGGGAAAAAGCTATTTGGATTGCATACCGACTTTAGAACATTTTCACCGACTTCCGAAGTAAATCTAATGCTGTTGAAATCGTGCGTAATGTGTCATTCATTACAAGAATTAGATGCTGCGTTAAGAGAATATTATAATTCTACAGAGATGTAATAATATCCAATATTTTATCCATAACATTTAAAACTATGTCATACCCGCCTGTTTATCGTACAAGTTCTTTAGTAGACAGGCGCAGGCGGGTATCCATTTATATTATGGATTCCACATCCCCGCAGACCGGTACAGGCAAGTGCGGAATGACAGCAATAAGTTAATATTTTGAACGATAACAATTCATGACACGGAATAGACAAGGTATCCAGTTATTGAGATTGAAAAAGCCAACT
>CBDURO010000002.1:0-79519 GCA_965369995.1 uncultured bacterium
GCTAAAACGGTAAAAGGCAACTGACTATAGTTACCTTTTATTATGAGGCAACTGGTTAGTACAAATTATATTCAGGTAATCTCAATCGATTTCCAAAAAGTGATCAAGATAGTTTTATTGAAATAACAAGTTACAATACCTGTGCATCATTAAAATTTGAGATAAAGTTCAGCATCCACTTATAATCTTTTTCCCGGTCTTGAACAGTGAATTCATACTTGGCAAATTTTGCTAAATCAGCGCGGATAAGTAAATTTATTACAATATCAAAATTATCTTTTTCCAAATCATAATCAGATTCAAATTTACTAATCTCACCGGTTGTCATTTCCAACGCTCTTATATAGTATTGATTTTCAATAAATTCCCGAATTATGAATGATGATTGAGAATAAAATATTTTATTATTGCTTTGTATAAGTTTCTTCAGATCATTCAACCTCGCAATAGCGATGTCTTTTGCAGAATGATATTCTGATACTTCAATTTTTTTCAACAGTTCTTTTTTTATTTTTTTTCGCCATAGAATTAATAATATCAGCAATAGTAATAATAAGATCACAGCTAAAATCCATCTATACCAATTGATAGGTTTTTTTAAAGCTACCGGATCTTTTATAGGACGTAGATTAGTATCTTCGGCTCCGGTCAACATTGAAATTATTTTTATATCGATCGGATCAGTCTCAATAGTTAGATCATTAGTGGAATCAGATTTCAATATTTCTACAGAATATGGTGGAATTTGAAAACTGCCGGTATCCCAAAATACAATTTGAAAATTCACTTGATACGGTTTGTGCCACTTTGTAAGTATCGTTTTATCACGAATTTCCATTGATTCGGTTTCCTGAATATCCGGAAAAACAACAATCCGGTCACCTGCATTTTGTGAACTAATAGTTAGATTAAGTACATCGCCAATTCTAGCAACTGTTGTATCAATAGCGGTCTGAATTGTCAATGATGAAGATATATCTTCGGTTTGACACCCTACAAACATAACTAAAAGCAAAAAGATAAAGCGTTTCATAAACTAATAGCGTCGTTCCCGTAACTTAAAATATCTCATTAATGGTTCAACAAAATCTTCATCGGTGGAAATATCAATTAAGTCAAATTGTATACGATCACATTCGTTTTTAATATTTTTAAATTGCTGTAGAACTTGCTGTTTATAGGTATCTCGTTCTTTCGATTTTTTTGTATCGATCCAGAAAGTTTCTCCGGTTTCCGGATCATGTATTTTTTGATGACCAATGTTCGGAAAATCTAATTCCGCCGGATCAAATATTCGGATTCCGATTACATCATGCTTTTGGTTAACTATTCGTAATTGTTTCCAATAATCTTCATCTAAAAAGTCTGAAATAATAAACACAACACTGCGTCTTTTTGCCACTTTTAACAGAAAGTCTAAAACGGATGCTAAGTTGGTACCTTGCTCTTGCGGTTTATGATACAGTAGCTCTCGAATTACACGCAATACATGCGATCTGCCTTTTTTGGGTGGGATATATTTTTCAATTTCATTAGAAAATAAAATTAGTCCAACTCTATCCTTATTTTTAATTGCCGAGAAACCCAATACAGCAGCTATTTCAGTACCAATATCTTTCTTGAATTTATTGGTTGATCCGAACATACCCGATGAACTGATATCAACAACTAAATAGACAGTTAATTCTCGTTCTTCTTCAAAAACTTTTATGTATGGTTCATTGGAACGAGCTGTTACATTCCAATCAATTAGCCGAATATCATCGCCTGGCTGGTATTCACGTACTTCCGAAAACGTCATTCCTCTTCCTTTAAATACAGAATGATATTCCCCGCCAAATAAATCATTAACTAGTCCACGTATACGAATTTCAATGTGTCGTACTTTACGCAGGATTTCTTGGGGAATCATATTATAGTATTTTAGGGTACTTCAATTGTATCGAATAATCTCTGTACAATATCATCAGAAGTAATTTCTTCTGCTTCCGCTTCGTAGGTAAGAATAATTCGATGACGCAAAATATCGGCTCCGATATAACGAACGTCTTCGGGTGTAATGTATCCGCGATGCTCCAAAAAGGCACGGGCTTTTGAAGCTAATACTAAGTTTATTGATGCACGTGGCGAAGCACCATATTCAATTAAGTTTTGAAGATCATCCAGGGCGTATCTCTCAGGGTTTCTCGTAGCAAATACCAAATTTAGAATATACTCTTCCACTTTTTCATCAACATAAATATCGTTAATAGTTTTCTGTGCTGCAAATATTTTCTGTTTAGTAATTATCGGTTTTAGTGGTTGTAAACTACCGGTTTTTGCTTCCTGTTTGATGATTAAACGCTCCTCGTCCTTATGAGGATAATCCACTTTTAATTTTAACATAAATCTATCAACCTGAGCTTCCGGTAGCGGATAGGTACCTTCCTGCTCAATTGGATTTTGTGTTGCCAAAACTAAAAAAGGTGGTTCAAGTGGATAAGTATTTTTACCAATAGTAACTTGCCGTTCTTGCATCGCCTCTAACAAAGCACTTTGAACCTTAGCAGGAGCACGATTAATCTCATCGGCTAATATTAAGTTCGAAAATATCGGTCCTTTCCGTGTTTCAAATTCACTCTTTTTCTGATTATAAATTAACGTGCCAAGTAAATCAGCCGGCAACATATCCGGCGTGAATTGTACACGTTGAAAATTAACATTTATTAATTGCGAAATTGTGTTCGCCATTAGTGTTTTAGCAAGACCGGGAACACCTTCTAACAAAATATGGCCATTTGCAAGTAACCCAATAAATATTTTACTTACAACTTCTTCCTGACCTACAATTTTTTGTGCCATGGCTTGGCGCAAATCATCAATAAATGCCGATTCTTTTAATATTCTGTCGTTTATCTCTGCAAGATTAAAATTAGTCATATTTTATATTTTTAATATTATTGATTCCTTGATGTAAGCTCATCAATGTTATTGATTTGTTTTCCTAAATATTCTAATTCAAATTGTACTGACGGTGCTAACTCATGTTCCGGATATTTTTTTAAGAAAGTTTGATAGGCAGCTTTAGCTTTCGGTAAATCTGTCTGAACATTGGCATATATATAACCAATCATAAATTGTGACATTGGCTCAAAACTTGATCCCTTGTATTTATAAATAATTTCCTGATAAGTATTTAACGCTCTGTAAAATTCCTTTTTGTCATTCAAATAAATGTTACCTTTTAAATATAATGCTTCAGGTATTATAGGATGGTCATTGAACTCCTTAATGAGATATTCAATTGTACTCATCGCTACATTCACAGTAGTATCACTACGAAGTTCTGTAGATTTAATCATAAGCCATTTAGGAAATTTTTGAATATCTTCACCTGCAGATTTTCCTATTTGTGTTTCAGGATATTTCGCTGCGATTGCATTCAGTGACTCAAATCCCTCAGAATAATTATTATTATCATCTAATTCAATCCAAGCAATAGTATACTGAGCCGTTTGAGCTAATGAATCTTCGGGAAATTTATCAATTATTTTTTTGTATGATTCTATTGCTTTTTCGATTTCAGAATTGGCAATATATTTATCACCCTTTTCCAATATTTTCTCGGGCGAACTGCTACAATTATAAATTAATAAACCGCTTAAAATTATTATACTTAGTTTTTTCATTTTTTAGATTTATCCCTATATAAATAGTCGAAAATTTATGTGAATGAAATGTGTATTTTCAATGATTATTAAAAAGAAAATATATTGATAAAATCAAAATATATACTGAACACCTAACTGAATTTGCCAACCAGTATTTTTTTCCAAAGGATGAGCTGCATCTAAGCGTACCGGTCCAAGTGGTGTCGCTAATGTTATTCCAAAACCGCTGTCCCAACTGAGTTTTTTTAATGATATATCCTCGTAACTATTATAAATATGCCCTCCATCTATAAAAATTTCACCACCTAATATCCAAAATAAAGGAAAACGTATTTCCCAATTATTTATAATTCGTATAATATCTCCTATTGGACGGTTTTTACTATCAGTTCTGTATCTTAACATATCCCAACCCCTTAAACTGTTACTTCCTCCAAGATAGAATTTATCATATAAATAATCATGATAATCTTCATTCCATCCTACTATCATCCCGTATTTGATACGCCCTGCCAATATTATATTTTTAAAGATAGGTTGATAAGCGCGAATACCAAAATCTAATTTGATAAAATCACGATTTCCACCCAAAATTCCACCGGTTCTATTTAATTGACCTAAATAGACAAATCCCTTAGTAGGATATAACACATTATCGGATTTATCCAATCTGAAATTGATCTCAAAAGAATGCTTCTCAATTCTAATTTTTCGACTACTTTCAAAACCATTAATTGAGCTTAGTAACTCATCATCATCGAGATATAAATAATCTTTTCGAGAAAATCGATCCAAATACAAGCGCGTTTCAATGAATGATCTACGTTCAATTTGATCAAGAAAATATGTGTTGACTAACTCGACTCCATATCTTGTAACATATGGCGCACCTAATGATATGTAGTCTTTAAAAGACTCCAAATATATTTGAACTCGGGTTGGTATTTTTATTTTATACAACCAGGGATTAGCAAGACTTACGTCAAATCTTAATTTTGGATTAAGCGTGCTGTTACTAATCAAAGTTTGACCACTTAACTTTAGTGCTAAACTTGTACCCGAATGCATTAAACTGCGATTACGCCATTCAGTTAATACACCGGCTCCCGGTACCGGCTCTGTTCCTTCATAGTACTCAATCGGATAATAACCTCCCTCAGATAGCCATTCATGTTGCTTAAATTGTCGTAATTCAACTAATAAATTCACCAGAGAATCAATTTTGGCAAGTTTAATAGGTGTGATATTTGCTACAGAAAAAATACCAGTCTGTAATAATTGCCTTTGGCTATTATCGATATTCGATTGGTTATACTTATCACCTTTTTTAAACAATAACTCCCGCTGAATGATAACAGAATCAACAATCCCAAGTCCGGTAAAAAATGTATTGTTTATATAAACATCAGGACCTTCATCTATCGATATATCAATATCGACAGAATCTTCAATTGTATCGGATATATTAATGATAGCAAAAAGTTTACCAATTTTTCTATATCGATCTTCCAATAAATGATAATTTATATTAGTTCTAACAGGATTGAATGCTTTATGTTGTTTTAGACCAAGGATATTGGAAATTTTATTATTACTTAATGATTCATTCCCCGTAATAGTCAATGATCGGATATAATACCGTTTACCTTCATTTATAATAAAATAAACATCCACCAAATTATTTGAGATTGCAACAGAATCTTTAACATTGACACCAAGAAATCCTTTGGAGACATAAAAAGTTTTAATATTTATGTCATCTAATTTTATTAGTCTACGATCATAGTCCATTTTTGAGAGCAACGTAGCTTCGTGAATACGTAATACATTACGAATTTGTTCTTCATTATAAGTCTTAACACCAATAAGATTTACACTATTTATCTTGACCGGTATATCTTCTTGAGATAAACCAATGCTTACAAAAACAATAATTAATAATATTTTGATTAATTTAGTCATATAAATCAGTAGGCATAACGAAGCCGGTATTTTACATGCATATATCCACTTCTATCAATATTACCGACCAAAGATAAATTCCTATTTAGGCGTAGTTCAACTCCCAAAGAGTGATAAGAATCTATCAAACCAAATGATCTTCTATAGGCATAATTAATAGATACATTGTCAGTTAAGGGTGCAGAAATAGAAAAATCTTTTCCCGCTGTTATCAATCCACGGATATCAACATTTTCTAAAATACCAATTCGTTTAAGTCCTGATAATTCCATAATATTTCTATCTAATTGACTGCCAAACCACGAAATCGCGATATCAGTTGCTTGTGTTCCTATTTCTGTAGAAGATAAATCCTGTTCTTCAAATCGTTTACGCCATGTCAGCAATTCTAAAATATCGCTTTGCGAGAATCCTCTATCAGACGTAAAAGTTAGTATTGGATTATCTATCAACCCAACAATGCTAATATCAATACGCTCACCATCAATTATCGTATTAGCGGTAATATCCAGATAGGGATTAAATCCATGATTATCAAATGTTAAATATCCATGTGTAATTGTGAAAACATCTCCATAATAATAAAATTCCCCCTCATCTATTATGAGTTCACCGGCAAAATCCATTTCACGATCGCCGAATTGGTTAATGCTTACATCACCAATAAACACTGCATCTAATTGATCATTTGTCAGAGTAAATTTTCCTTTAATTGGAAAATCGATCTTATAGTGAATAATCGTACTACCTTTTTCAGACGGTAATACACCTAATTCACTTGTAGTTAACGGTTGAAACATTTCGATATCAATTGGCGCAACTTCTCCAGATATCAAAATAGTATCCCGACCGGTAACGTTTATATTAAAATCAGTAATACCTTCCATTTCATATATCAATGATCGGAAATAAACATCTTTGCCGATAGCATTTAGTTTTAGATACGGATCAAAGAAGCTTGTCATATCCATACCACCTGAAAGTGAAATATTATCATTTTTTGTTGACCTACGTTTTCCTGTTTGATACATCTTCCCATGCAAATTATCGATGATAAGTTGATTATTTTCAATACTTACAAAACCGTGCATTTCCTTGATTGGATCGTCTAACAACGGAGTAAATACTGTTGCTTTATTAGCGGTTATCCTACCATTTCGAATTATATTATCCCAAATGCCACTTAGTTCTAAGACAAGTATATATTCGCCGGGTGCTTCGTCTACTTCATCGAAATAATTTGTAATAAAATTTAGATTATTCGATTTTCCTTCAACGAAAATATACAAAGAATCATTGTCACGAAAACCCCCGAACATATTTGAATGAATATTCAAATCAATTGGTAAATATCCATAACCGGTAAAATGATCATCCTTTAAGTCAGAAGAATAGGAATTAAAGTTTAAATTATGACCATCATAATCGCCTCTGCTATGCACTGTACCTAATGAAATTTTATCAAAAGTAGCGTCACTAACTGTAACATTAAAATTACTATACATATTCTTGCCGGTTCCATCTATATTTAGTTCTCCATTCACTATACCGGTCATTTCGATCCAATCCGGTAAAAATTGAGTGATAGTTTTAATGTTGGTATTCTGTATTTTTGATTGAAGTTGGATTTTCCCAGTTTTACTTGAATCTCTAAGAAGTATTTTACCGGTTATATTAATTTGGGAATTCGCATTTTCCTTTAATATAATTTCATTAATATTAAGAATTTGGTTATTATAATTAATTGATGCCTTTAATTGCTCAAATGGTTCTTTTGCAAAAGTTCCGTTCTTTACAGATATATCAAATGAATAATTTTGATTTCCAGTTGATTCTTCAAAATTAATTTTTCCAAACATTAATCCGGTGAATCTATATCTATGATTTTTTATTAACGGATGCAATAATTCTGAATCAATATTTGAAAATTTAATATTCCCTTTTAATAGTTGATCGTAGGATAATTCACCTTCAATAATCCCATCATCCAAATGCGCTATAAATGGACTAATGCTAAAATTATTATCCTTATAGTTTATTTGAAATGGGGTTGCATTCACAAAATAATGATTATTATAGAAAGTCTTAATATCATTAATATATAAAGTATTCTTATTGTCTAATATCACGGATCCGATAAGATATTCATTCCCATTGACAATATTTATATTATTAAAGTGTGTCTCTTTATTATTAAATAATATGTCAATTTTCCCATATTCAAATTCAATATTCTTCCACCTCCCACTACCTATTGTCAATTTAGCAGAACCTAATAAATCATCGTTTTGTTCACGTTGACCTTCCAATTCCATTTCAGCCAAGAAAAAATCCTTGTATGCAATATTTTTCCCTACTAAAGTACCTATAATCTTGGGATTATCGAATTTACCAGACGCTTCAATATTTCCAGACACTGTGCCATTATTTAATGAATCGCTCCAAAAATTGTTAATAATGAATACGTCCGCATCATGCAAAATCAATTTAATATCAATTTCTTGTTTCGCAAAATCGATTTCACCCACCGATGTAATTGAACTTTGACCAACTGACACGGTGAACGGTTCTGCAATAGTAATTTGATTATTCTCATAGACAAAAGCACCTTTTACAGAAATTGTATCGTTTTTAAATAGTGCCAATTCTTGAGTCTCTAAATTTAATTCTAATGACTTTATATATCCGCTGTCGATATGGGTATTAATAGTCGCAATTCCCGATATATCGGTAGCTTTTTGTTGTGTAAGCCATTTGCTCAAATCCAATTGCTTAAGATCAAAATTAGCGTTGATTTCGTTATTATCTATAAAATCTCCGTGAATAAATAATCTTGCGTCTTCACCTTGTAAAATAATTTGTTGTACTAACCAGCGACCTTTCATTTTAGTAATATTAAAGTCACCGGTCATATTGAGTCCCAAATTATTATTTATAGTAACTATACCGGAATAATTTTTAAAATCAGTATCAAATCTAAAATTAGAATTAATTTCTGAAAATTTTATCTGTAGCGGTGTTTCTTCAAACAACTTTTCAGGAATTACAATATTGTTAACGTTTATATTACCTTTCAACTGCTGTTTTTCAGATTGCATGAAAGTCATCTGTCCGTCTAATAACATATCTGCAATTGAACCACTAATAGGATTTGCATTAATTATCCTATTGTTTATATTAACTTTAGTATCATTAAGTATGAACGAATAATCGATATCATGGTGTTTGATGAAAAGTGAATCTAAATATATATTTAGTCCATTTTCGTTTGGTTGAATTGCACTCATAATGTTTAAATCAATCAGATGAGTTGAATCAGCTAAAGCGACCGAAAGAGTTCCGTCAAAACTGATTTGGTCAATCTTTATCGGAAATTTGCTATAATCTAAATCAGGAAGTACAAATACTTTCTTTTCAGTATAATTTTGGATTGCTTGTTGAAAGTAAAAATCATAAATATTCAATTCCTTCAAATGCAAATTTCCGGTTAATGATTGAATTACATTGAATTGCGCATTTAAATCGGGTATATAAATTGTCGTACCATTTTCATGAGTTATTTCGATATTTTTACTATTAACTTGTTTAAAGAGATGTCCGCTTAATTCTCCAATTGATAGATCCCATCCACTATCTTTTAGAATTTTCCTGTTTAAAATATTTTCGACTCTATATTTCCACACTCCAGGATATGATAGAATAAAAACTCCCAGTAACGGAATTAAAATCAATAAAATTATCTTGATTAAGTTCTTCATTAATATTATTTATACTACTCGAGTTTACAACATTCATATAGAGTAGTTCCACATACAAAAAAGCGTCCATTTAACACGAACGCTTTTCTTTTATTTAGTTTGATATTTTAATCTACTACTTCAAAATCGGCATCTTCTATTTCATCTTCGCCTTTTTTACCTTTTCCCGACTTCTTCGATTCAGCGCTATCAGCTTTTGGTGCTTCTTCAGTTTTAGCAGTATCATACATTTTTGTTGCCAAACCTGACCAAATAGTATTTAGATTTTCCATTTCAGATTTGATATCATTAATATTACTACCACTATTTGCAGTCTTTAATTTTTCAACTGCATCGGTTAAAGATTTCTTATCGGCTTTATCAAGTTTATCATCAAATTCTTTTAGATTTTTCTCCGTTTGATATACCAACTGTTCAGCTTGATTTCGTAGGTCAATCTCCTCCCGCTTCTTTTTATCTTCAGCTTCATACTTTTTAGAATCATTTACCATTTTTTCGACTTCTTCATCGGATAAACCGCTGGATGCTTCAATACGAATACTTTGCTCTTTACCGGTTGCCTTATCTTTTGCACTAACATTTAGAATACCATTTGCATCGATATCAAATGTTACTTCGATTTGCGGTATTCCTCTCGGTGCCGGCGGTAATCCGTCAAGATGGAATCTTCCGATTGTTTTGTTATCCACCGACATCTGACGTTCACCCTGCAATACGTGAATTTCAACAGTTGTTTGACTGTCAGCTGCTGTACTAAAAACTTGAGATTTTTTCGTTGGTATTGTTGAGTTACGCTCAATCAATGGAGTCGAAACATTACCTAATGTCTCAATTCCAAGCGATAAAGGTGTAACATCTAACAGCAGTATATCGTCAACCTCTCCTGCTAGAACACCACCTTGAATTGCAGCACCTAAGGCAACTACTTCATCAGGGTTAACACTGCGGTTTGGCTCTTTGCCAAAAATATCTTTTACAATTTCTTGAATCTTAGGAATGCGAGTTGAACCACCGACTAAAATAACTTCATCAATATCAGAAGCTGATAGTTTTGCATCTTTCAGCGCTTTTTTACACGGTTCAATTGTACGATTAAACAGATCTTTGGTTAATTCTTCAAATTTTGCACGTGTTAATGACATATTTAAATGCTTAGGACCGGAAGAATCAGCTGTTACAAACGGTAAATTAATTTCCGTTTGCTTAGAAGAAGAAAGCTCCTTTTTAGCACTTTCAGCAGCTTCCTTTAAGCGCTGCAAAGCCATTGGATCTTTTCGTAAGTCAATTCCATCACTTTTCTTAAATTCAGTTGCAATCCATTCAATCAATTTTTGATCAAAATCGTCACCTCCTAAATGAGTATCACCATTAGTTGATTTTACTTCAAAAACACCATCTCCTAGCTCTAAAACAGAAATGTCGAATGTACCTCCACCTAAATCGAAAACGGCTATTTTTTCGTCTTTCTTCTTATCCAAACCATAAGCAAGAGCTGCGGCAGTAGGTTCATTAATAATTCTGCGTACATTTAATCCGGCAATTTTACCAGCATCTTTAGTAGCCTGACGCTGTGAATCGTTAAAATAAGCAGGAACTGTAATAACTGCATCGGTATTTTTGGTTCCAAGATGATCGTCAGCCATCTGTTTAAGTTTTTGTAGAATCATTGCGCTAATTTCAGGGGGTGTATATTCTTTCCCTCCTGCTTCAACAGTTACAGAACCTGATTTTGTCTTTCCAACCTTAAAAGGTACTTCTTCAATTTCTGTTCCTACCTCATTGCGCATACGACCCATAAATCGTTTAATGGAATAAACTGTATTTTCAGGATTAGTTACCGCTTGGCGTTTGGCAGGTTGTCCTACCAATCTTTCATCTTTTTTCGTAAACGCTACAACCGATGGCGTAGTACGTCCCCCTTCGGGACTTGTGATAATTGTTGGTTCGCCACCTTCCATTACAGCTACACAGGAATTGGTTGTTCCTAAATCTATACCTATAATTTTTGACATTATTAAAATACTCCTAATATAATTTTATAAATCAATATACTTGTCACAATTAATGTGCCAAGAAGATTTATCTAACAATATGGCAGAGATTGCTATAATTCGTCTATTATTGGCAGAGTAATTAGGAAATTGGTGGAATGGTGAATGGTGGATAGAAAAATATATTTACCTCACTTTGTCTCCCCTCGAGGGGAAACATCCGTAGGATAAAGGGGTGAATAATTCAATATAATAACTCTGTGGTTCTGTGGTAAATATTCAACATTCAGCATTCAAAACTCAAAATTTCTTCCCCCTGCTCCCTGATCCCTAAACCCTATCATTAAGAACACCATGATCTAAGATAAATTGTCTTTCTCCAATTGCAGCAACTTCCTCGTTATGAGTGGTAATCACTAAGGATTGTTCAAAATCCTTGCTAATATTTTCAAACAATTGTAATAATTTTTTCGCATTTCCTGCGTCAAGATTACCAGTTGGTTCATCAACAAATATTATTGATGGATTATTAATCAATGCTCGCAATACTGCCACTCTAAGCCGCTCTCCCCCGGAAAGCTGTGATGGATAATGCTCCCTACGTTCCTTTAATCCAATATAATCAAACAATTCTACAGCGCGCTTGATTTTACTATCGGTGTTACCGATAATTTGAGTAGGAATCAATACATTTTCAAACGCTGTAAATTCCGGTAATAAATGATGGAATTGAAATATGAATCCGATTTCATGACTGCGTAAAAGCGCCAATTGATTCTCTTTCAAAGTACTGATATCGGTTTGATTAATTTTAATTAAGCCTGAATCCGGTTTATCCAAAGTTCCAAGAATGTGTAAAAGTGTGGATTTACCTGAACCGGACGGTCCCATAATTGTTATGGTTTCTTGCTTATCAACGCTAATATTTAAATCGGTTAGCACCGATAATTTTCTTTCACCATTTCTGAAAGATTTGTATATATTTTTAGCTTCTAATATCATTTTTCTAAATGCACTGCTTCCTTTGGTTCAATTAACATCGCTCTTTTTGCAGCGATGTATGATGATAATATTATTAATAAAAATGCTATGAAAGGAACCAGGATTACGTCCCAAATTGATAATACCATCGGTAGTGTCTCGAATGCGTAAATATCTTGCGGAAGTGGTAAAAATCCAATAATATTCTGCAAAATCACTATTCCAATACTTAAAACTAAACCAACAACGGCACCAATTCCACCAATTAAAATTCCTTGTTTAATTATTATAGTTTTAATCACATTAGCTGAAGCTCCTAAAGTTCTTAATATGCCAATTTCTCTAATCTTTTGATAAGTGACCAATACCAAAGTTGATGTTAAATTGAATGCTGCAACCAATACAATTAAACTCAATACAATAATTGCCCCAATTCGTTCCATCCGCATGGCGTTAAATAAACCTTCGTGAATGTCTTCCCAACTTTCAATTCTTGCATTCGAACCGAAATACGAACGCATTTCTTCTTTTACTGCATCAATATTATTTCGATCGATAAGTCTGGTATCATATCCATCTACAGATTTTTTTCTTAAAAATAATTGTTTGCCATATTTTAATGGAATGAATACGATTCTATCATCATAATCAAGTACGTTAATTTGAAATATTCCTGCTACTTCGATATTCAATATGCGCGGTAAACCGATTTGTATCGGATTATCAATAGGACTCATTATTTTAATATTATCACCAACTTCAACTTGTAATCGTTCAGCTAATAAAGTACCTAATAATAATTGTGGAGTATTTTTTTTAACTACAATAGAATCAAGACCAAGATTATAAAATTCATTAATTTGATCGAAGGATACGGCTTTAAAAGATACCATTCTTACACTATTATTGCTCGTTAATATGACTCCTTTACGTTCCATAAAGGGTACAATTTGAGAAATATTACAGTCGTTTTCTAAATGTTCATAAACATCTTGAGCCATATTTGATTTGATTTTTGAAAATCGCAGATCTCCTTCAAATCCGATTATTTTATCAGCAACTTGTAATTCAAAACCATTTAACACTGCAATCGAAATAATTAATGCAAAACAACCAATAGCCATCCCAATAATAGCAATCCAGCCGGTAAATCTGCTTGTTCCGGCACCCTTACCGCCGAGCATAAACCTTTTTGCAATATATGTAGAAAATTTCATTCGTATTTTAATGCTTCAGCCGGATTAATTTTGCTCGCTCTATACACGGGCCAAACTGAGGCAATAATTGCTGAAATAATTCCAACCGATGTAATTAATAAAGTATTTAACCAATTAATTTTTATAGGTATATGATCCATAAAATAAATATCTTCCGGTAAAGTAAATATTTGAAATTTAATTTGCAAGAGCGCTAATCCAATGGCGACTATTAAACCCAATAACGAACCTAATACACCAATAATTAGTCCTTCTAGCAGGAAAATTCGCTTAATATGCTTTTTACTTAGCCCGAGAGAAAGTAGCGTTCCTATTTCGCGTACTTTTTCAAATATTATCATGGATAAAGATGATATTATATTTACGATTCCAACAAATGAAATCATCCCAAATATTATTAATATTGGCCATTTTTGTAGATTAATCCAATCAAATAAAATTTTATGTTTATCTATCCACGAGAGTACAAAGTAGGGATATCCCAACTCAGATTCCAAATGTTGATATAATGGCTTAACATCATCCAAATTATTTGTGAATAACATATGTCCGCTAACTCTGTTAATTGAGTTAAATATATACTGAGCGTCTGCAATATCAATGTAAACTACTGTTTTATCGTATTCCAATAATCCTGAATGAAAAAGTCCGATCACAGTGAATTGTCGAAACCGCTGACTTCCGGAGATTCTTCCGATTGATTGTAAATCAAATAATACGATTTTTTCGCCGATTTCTACTCCTAAATCTTCAGCTAACCGTTTACCAATAATAATCGATTTAGATTTAAACTCAGTTGTACCATCAGTAACAATAGATGATAATATAGAATCCCTACCGGTTTTACTTAATCCGATTGTGATTACACCATCAGCATTAGATCCTTTACGAAGCAACGCGGGACTTTGTAAATAAGATGAAATAGAATAACCTACCGGACTTTTTTGTAGGACACTGTCTAAAACTGCATCATATTCATTTAGAGTACGATTCATAAAATGTTCTACTCTGATGTGTCCATCGAATTGAGCAATTTTTTTTGAAATTGTTGATTCAAATCCTTCTAGAATACTAAATGTCAAAACCAACGCTGCGATTCCTAATCCCAAACCAAGGATTGATAATATTGCCGCAAATGTAGTAAAACTTCCCTTTTGAGGTGCTTTTAAATGGCGAAAGGCAATTTGTCGAACTAATTTCAAACTCAAAAACTCACAAACTTATAAACTTGATTACTTAGAAACTCACTAACTATTATCACGAAGAGTTGGAAATAATATAACATCTTTAATCCACCTATTATCGGTCAATAGCATAACAAATCGGTCAATACCGATTCCTACTCCTCCAACCGGCGGCATTCCAATTTCGACTGCTTGTAAGAAGTTTTCATCTACAGGATGTGCTTCTTCATCACCGGCCTTAGCTAACTTTGCTTGACTTTCAAACCGTTCTCTTTGATCAATTGGATCGTTAAGTTCAGAAAATGCATTAGCAAATTCCATTCCACCTATGAATAATTCAAATCGTTCTACCAGCTCCGGATTACCACCGCGGTGTTTTTTCGCTAAAGGCGATATCGCTTTAGGATAATCAATTACAAACGTAGGTTGTATCAATTTCGGTTCGACAAGTTTACTCATCAATAAATCTAAAATTTGTCCGTAATTTGATTGAGGAGAAACATCAATTTTAAATTTGTCACATATTTTAATCAATTCCTTTTCATTTAATTGTGAGACGTCCGTAACCGTTGCATCACTTAATAAATCGAAAATTGGTTTACGTGCGAATTTTTTTGAAAGATCAATTTCCATATCATCCCAAGTAAGTTTTAAATCACCAATTTTATCAGCTACAGTTTGAAATAATTTTTCCACAAAATTCATCATATATTCATAATCCACGTAAGCTTGATAGAACTCCAATGAAGTAAACTCAGGGTTATGATTTCGATCCATTCCTTCATTGCGGAAATTTTTTGCTAACTCATAAACTTTATCAAAACCACCAATTATCAATCTTTTCAGATACAATTCATCAGCTATCCGCATGTAAAATTTTTGATCCAGGGAATTATGATAGGTATGGAAAGGTCTTGCATTAGCACCACCATAAAGCGGCTGTAGTACAGGTGTTTCAACTTCTATAAATCCATTATTATCTAGAAATTGTCTAATAAAAGATATGATTTTTGCACGTTTTATAAACGTTTCTTTTACATCGTGATTTACGATTAAATCCAAATGTCGATTTCGGTAGCGTTGTTCTTTGTCAGCAAATGAATCAAACTTCTTACCCTCTTTTTCCTTAACAATTGGAATCGGACGAATACTTTTTGATAAAATTGTTATAACGTTTGCATGGATTGAAGTCTCACCCATTCTAGTTTTAAATACGTATCCCTCAACGCCGATAAAATCACCAATATCAAGGAGTTCAAAATTTTGATATGCATCAACTCCAATATCATCTCTTCTAACATATATCTGTATCCGGCCTGCTTCATCTTGAACATGACAAAATGATGCTTTCCCCATTTTTCTTAGAGACATTAATCTGCCTGCAATGGTAACTGTTTCCCCTTCAAGTTGCTTTTCATCCTTTAATATGTCTTCACTTTTGTGAGAAGCAGAATAGGAATATGGATAAGGATTTACTCCACTATCTGTGATCTTTTTTAATTTTTCTAAACGGAAATCAATTATTTGTTTTAAACTGCTATGTTCTTCTGTCATTAAAAATCCTTATAAATCATTAATTATCAATTTGTTGTATCAACCAGGCATGGATGAATTGGTCAATATCACCATCCATTACAGCTTGAACATTACCGGTTTCAAACTTAGTACGATGATCCTTCACCATATTATACGGATGAAAAACGTACGACCTAATTTGACTACCCCAACCAATATCCATTTTTTGATCTTCAAATATTTTATTTGCTTCACTTTTCTTTTCCAATTCCAACTGCAATAAGCGCGCTTTTAAAACTTTCATCGCTTGCGTCTTATTTTTATGCTGAGAACGTTCATTTTGGCATTGCGCAACAGTCCCGGTTGGAATATGGGTAATCCGTACAGCGGAGTCAGTACGATTTACATGCTGCCCTCCTGCTCCGCTCGCACGATATGTATCGATGCGCAAATCGGAGGGATTCATATCAATTTCAATTTCTTCATCTGATAATGGATAAACAAATACAGAAGCAAAAGAGGTGTGCCTCCTACTATTGGCATCAAATGGGGAAATTCGCACTAAGCGATGTACGCCCGCCTCAGCTTTCAATAGTCCGTACGCATACTCTCCATGAACTTCTAATGTAACATCCTTAATACCAGCTTCATCACCCGGTTGATAATCTATTATTATTTTTTTAAAATTCTTACGTTCAATCCATCGTGAATATAAGCGGTATAACATATCAGCCCAATCTTGACTTTCTGTACCACCCGCACCCGGATGAATTGTTAATATTGCATCAGATGTATCCTGTTCACCACCAAGTTTCAGCTTTAATTCAATATCCCGGATCTCTGACTCATATTCAGAAAGTTCCTCAACAATATCTGATTCTGATTCTTCATCGGATTTGGCGAATTCAAATAATACTTCTAAATCACCGTGGCGACGTTCCAAATTCTGCCAAAGTTCAAATTCTTTTTCTATAATTGATATTTTTTTCAGGACAGATGAAGCTATATTACTATCGTTCCAAAAATCAGTTGCAGTTGATTCCTTGCGTAGTTTTACTAAAATGGACTCCTTGGAATTAAAGTCAAAGATGCCTCCGCAGTTCATTATACTTTAACTCGGTTTTATTAAATCGGTCTTTTAATTCGTTTAAATTCATTGAACAAAATTAGGAATTAATAATTATAATATTAAAAATTACTTTAATATATAATATTGCAAATTATAATAGCAAAAATAAAGAATTAATTGTATCGACTTCCATTGACTAACAATCACTCAATACTAAAATAATTCCATGTTGATTTGGGACATCCCAATATTTATAAGTTTTATAATACTAAAAACTAATATATTTATTTTATGTCATATCCACATTAAAAACTCAGCCAACCTCCAATTCTATGTGCATTTCCTAAATCATGATTAGAAAAACTATAGTCAAGGCCAACAGAATAATTCAGATTACCAAATGTTAACCCAATACCTCCTTGTAAATAATCATAATTAAATCCGCCGCGTATATTTATTACATCAAATAGAGTTAATTCAGCACCATATTGTGAATCACCTCTATATATTGAATTTTGCTGCCAAAGAATAGTAAATTTTATCGGTAGATTATCAAATGTTTGAAAATATCCGAAGCCGGCAATTAACTGCATGGGGATATCATCTCTTTTTCCTGAACTCCAGTATATTCTTGTATTTATAATATTGTTTAGCGACAATCCAAACGCAAATTTGTCTAACCAATCATACAAAAACAGATCCTCTAAATCAAGAAAAACCATCCCACCCATATCAACACCAATACCTGTTCCGGTTACTTGGTATAAATCTTTTTGCAATAGTTTTACATTTATTCCAATCGGTATTCTTAATGGAATTTCAGCAAACATCCATCCTAGATCAATATTATATTTAACACTTTTTGATAAATTAATGATTAAAGCTGACTCACGAGTATTAAATGAATTAAATCCTCGAGCAACTAAAGCTCTTATCGAATCTCGTCTAGATTCTAAATCAGTGATTAATTTTACATCGGGGCGTTCAAATATATCGTTTATCGATAAATTCAAAGCGTAAATTCCCCAATGATAACCTTTTTTAGTGGGATGAGAAAAACCTAATGTATAATACTCAGCTAATTCAAATTGATTTACATACATACCGGTGAAAGTATTATTTGGCAAGAATGCTGTAGCGGCGGGGTTTACTAAATATCCCCCCACATTTTCGGGTAATGCGACAACAGATCTTCCCAAACCAACCGAACGGGAAGAAGCGCCTATATTTAAGAATGCATCTCCATAATTCGTCTCTTGACTCAACAGAAATGATAAAGATACCATGATAACTGCGATGAAACTTTTCATTTTAATCTAACTATTTTATTGATTCTTTCTATCATGTTTTCCCCAATTTTGCACGGATTAAATAGAAATTTTAATCACTAGATGAGATAAATAAACGGTCATTCAAAAATCGTCGTAAAGCCATCTCATCTTGGCCAAGATTTACAAGACGACCATTCTCAGCAACAGAAATACGATGTGTTTCTTCGGACACAACTACTATTAATGCATCCGTTTCTTCCGATAATCCTAATGCTGCGCGATGCCTTGTTCCCATATCTGGATCAATCATTGTACTTTCAGTGAGAGGTAAAATACATGCAGCTGCTTCGATAATTTCATTCTGAATTATGACAGCACCATCGTGCATAGGTGAGGTAGGATTAAAAATTGATATTACGAGCGGTGCTGTTACTTCGGCTTTCAAGGACATTCCGGCATCCTTATACATCCGAAGACCGGTTTCTCGTTGGAATACAATTAATGCGCCCCATCCCCTGTCAATGATTCGGGAGGTTGCTTCGACTATCTCTTCAATCGATTTTGCTGCATCAACCTTGAAAATTGATCGAAAAAATCGATTTTGCCCAATATAAATAAGCATTCGACGAATTTCAGGTTGAAATAATATCACAAAAGCAACTACCCAAACTGTTTCAAATTGATTTACTAACCACGATGTGGCGGAAAAGCCCAATGAATTAAATACAAACGATGCAATCAATAGGATTATAAGACCAACCAACATTTGTCCGGCTCGTGTACCTTTAAAATATTGGTAAACTTTGTAGAATAACCAACTTACAAGTAGCAAGTCAATTATATCTAACAACGTAACGGTTAAAAATCCTATTTTAAATATTTCCATTTATGCAATTATTTTAACTAAAAGTTAGTTTCTAGACTGTTATTTTACATCAATATGTTTTTAATTCCAACTTTATAAAATTTATGAAATTCCACAAATTTTTTCTGTCATCTTAACAACACGGAGCATTTCTTTAACATCGTGTACTCGGACAATGCGCGAACCGTTCATTATCGCCGCAGTAACTGCGGCTGCAGTTCCCTCGATACGATCGTCCGTTGATAAATTCAATATATTACCAATAAATGATTTACGAGAAGGACCAACTAGCACAGGAAATCCCAAATCTACTATCCGGCTTAACTCACGAATTATTTTAAAATTTTGATCAACCGTTTTACCAAAACCAATACCCGGATCAAGAATAATGTTATTTTTGTTTATTCCATTCGATGTCAATATATCTACTCTATCTTGAAAAAATAATATTAATTCTTCCATTAAATTTGTATATGAAGGATCATTCTGCATATTTTGAGGATTTCCTAACATATGCATCACTATTACCGGGACTTGAGTTTCGCTTGCCAAATGAACCATATTGTTGTCAAATCGCAACCCACTAATATCATTGATAATATTTGCACCAGCTGAAATTGCTTTACCTGCTACAACAGATTTGTATGTATCAATTGAAATGATGATATTTGATTTTTTTCGAATCCCTTCGATAACAGGGATAACTCTATTCAATTCTTCCTCAATATCAACTGGTTTTGCACCCGGCCGGGTTGACTCACCACCAATATCTATAATATCAGCACCTTCTTCTTCCATCTTTATGGCATGGGCAATTGCCTTTGAAAATTTATCATATCTACCACCATCACTAAAAGAATTAGGTGTAACATTCAAAATCCCCATGACCAGGGGTTTTCTGTTATTATCTTTTAACCAAATGTTAAAATTATCTGATTTCATAATATATTCAAAAACTCCAAAAAATAATTTCTATTTGGTGGAAGTTGGTGTTTCGGATTTTTGTTTACTAATTCTAGTTGGTTTCTTAGTTACCTTTCTTGATCTTTGATTTTTTCTATCCGTAGTCAATTTTGTATTACTTACACCTTGCTGCCTATTATTTCTACGGCGAATTATTTTTTTGCCTAATATAATTCGTTTTACATCACCATCATCAAGTGTTTCATAGTGGATTAATTCTTCAGCCATTAAGTGTAATATCTTTTCGTGTTTATCTAACACTTCGTGCGCTCTTTTCTGAGCTATGCGAATTATCTTCGCTATTTCTTCATCAATCATTCTCGCTGTTACATCGCTATAATCGCGATGAGACTGAATTTCTCTACCAAGGAAAATTTCCTCGTTTTTCTTTCCAAATGTCATTGGACCAAGTAATTCACTCATACCCCATTCACAAACCATTTTTCTAGCTATCACCGTTGCTTGTTCAATATCGTTGCCTGCACCTGTCGTTAACTCATTGAATATTTTCCGTTCGGCAGCTCTACCTCCTAACAAAATTACTAATCGTCCTTCAACATATTTTTTTGAATAACCATGTCTTTCGTCAATTGGTAATTGCATAGTCATTCCCAATGCTTGTCCGCGCGGAATTATCGACACTTTATGAACAGGATCCGCTCCTTCAATTTTTGAAGCGACTAATGCATGGCCCGCTTCATGATAAGCTGTCAATTTCTTTTCTTCCTCAGATAAAATTACACTTTTCCGTTGGACTCCCATCATCACTTTATCCCTTGCATCTTCTAAATCTTCCATATCAACAGCTTTCTTTTTCTTACGTGCTGCTAAAAGTGCTGCTTCATTCATTATATTTGCTAAATCAGCACCAACTAAACCTGGTGTTCCCTTAGCAAGAGACTTTAAATCAACTTTGCGTTTATTTAGTATGATCTTTTTGGCATGTACTTCTAATATTCCCAATCTACCTCTATAATCAGGAACATCAACAATAACATGCCTATCAAATCTACCCGGACGTAATAATGCTTTATCTAATACATCCGGACGGTTTGTAGCTGCCATTACAATTACATTGTCATTTTCTTCAAAACCATCTAATTCAACTAATAATGCATTCAGAGTTTGTTCGCGTTCATCATGTCCACCACCTAAGCCTGCCCCACGCTGACGACCCACTGCATCTAATTCATCAATAAAAATAATACAGGGAGCTTGCTTTTTACCTTGTTCAAATAAATCTCTAACGCGCGATGCACCAACACCAACAAACATCTCGACAAAATCAGCTCCGCTCAGACTGAAAAATGGAACCCCTGATTCACCGGCAACTGCACGGGCTAATAAAGTTTTTCCGGTTCCCGGAGCTCCTAATAATAAAACTCCTTTTGGAATTTTTGCGCCCAATCTTTGTAACCGTTTAGGATGTTTCAAGAAATCAATTATTTCTATGAGCTCTTCTTTTGCCTCAACACATCCTGCCACATCAGAAAATGTCACTTTAGGTAAATTAGTGGTTAACGCCGTAGCACGACTTTTACCAAAATTGAATACATTTTTCATACCACCGCCCGCCGCACCTTGCATACGACGCATAATAAATATCCAAAATCCAATAAGTACAATCCATGGTAACATATTGATTAAATAACTAGTCCAGTCAGTGGTCCTTTCCTTAAAATTATACTCTAAATTGTATTTATCCCATTCTGCCATCGTTTCACGATCCATTAGTGGCAGCGAGAAGAAAAATCGCTCTACGTTCTCAATCGTACCATATTTTGTATTAATATTTTGAGGAATTTTAAATTCACCATGAAATATATTTTCTATAATTGTTCCTTTTAGTATTTGACCATTTTTTAAATACTCTTGATATTGAAAATATTCGACTTCGATTTCTTTTTTACTTGAGTTAGAAAATATTCCTGAAATTATTATTGCTCCTACAATTATTAATAACCATACAAAGGATGTTTTTCCTGCTCTTTTAAATTGAAACATCGACTTTGGACCAACAGGTTTTTTCCCGGGGACACCCGGTTTTTTAGTTTGCGGTTTTTTTAAAACTATTTTTGGTTTTTTGCTTGCCATAATTACTCTTCTAAACGATAAATTTCCGGTAAATGACGCAATTTTTGATTATAGTCTAAACCATATCCAACAACGAATTCCGGCGGGATTTCGAATCCGACATAATCGACTTTAAAATCTAAATTTGCAATATCCGGTTTTAATAATAATGTTACAATTGAGACCGATTTAGGTAAAGCACCTTGCAAACGGTCTCGTAAAAACTTTATTGTCAATCCTGAATCAATAATATCTTCAACAATAATTACATGTCGTCCGGTGATATTCGCTGAAATATCTTTAAGCAATGTAACAGTTCCAACTGATTCTTTACCCGCATATGATGACATCTTGATAAAATCCATTTCACAATCAATTGTCATCTTGCGCATAAGATCAGAAATAAAAATAAAACTTCCATTCAATACACCAATTAAAATTGGAACTTCACCTTTAAATTTATTTGAAAGATCTCTAGCAATTTCTGTAATACGAGATTGAATTTCTTTTTCAGAAATCAAAATTGACATTTCATAGCCGTATTTATTCATATTCAACCTACATTTGTGTTCATTGAAAGTTCCAAATAATGCTTTGTATCTTTATTAATTTTAACAGTTTCACTAATTCTGCGACCACATAGCCAAATTATTTCATTGTTTGCTGTTAATACCAATTGATTCTCTTTATCAAATTGATTGATCTTTTCATCTGTCAAAAAATCACTTATCTTTTTTTTCCCTTGCATGCCCAAAGGCTGAAATGCATCTCCATCTTCCCAAGATCTTAATACCAATTTTTTATTGATAATTTCATCTCCACTAATAATTTCAACATTCGGATTATCTGTGAATGAGTATTTTTTTACTTTTCGCACCTTAAAAACATATTTACCACAATGTATCGATTCATTTAATTGAACAATTACTGGTTTAAAATTAGCTTTAAATTTAAAACCAATTATCCAATCTTGTCTGTCTTTTAATATTTCAAAATCATCAAAATTGTATACTTTCCCGACTTTAGCAGATTTTATTATTCTATCAACTTCATTCCATTGATATTTACGCCATGGATATTTTCCTAAGATATTCCTAATTAGCAATATTTTAACCGACCCAGGTAGTTTTTCAAAACTGCTGAGATTAATTCTTTTAACTACTTTATTAGATAATGTATCTTTATCTTCAGTTACAATTTTATTCCCTAGTTCTTCAATAAAATAATCAATTATAGATTGGTTCTCAGCTGCAGAATCACAAATTGATTGAAATGATTTACCCAAATTAGAATAAAGTGACTCCCATTGCGGAATTATTTGATGACGAAAATAATTTCTTGGAATCTCCATATTTCTATTAGTCTCATCATCCACATATTTTATTTGTAAATCATTCACTACTTTTTCAATATCTGCTTTTGCTAATGTCAGTATAGGACGGATTACACTGCCGCGTTGTTTATGAATTCCTCGTAATCCACCAATACCCGATTTTTCACTAATTCTTTGCAATACAGTTTCTATCTGATCATTACTATGATGACCAGTGGCAATTTTATCAAAATTAATTTCTTTGCGGATTAATTCAAGTTGCGTATAACGATTATCTCTCGCCCATGCTTCGGTGCTTTCACCAGGTTTTTTATCATCATAGTTTAGTTGTTTGACTATTACAGAAATATTAAGTTTTTTGCCTTGTTCAATAACAAATTTCTCATCATTAATAGAATTTGGACGAATATTGTGATTGACATGCCCAACGACTAACTCAATGTTCCATATCTTTTGTAATTCAACTAACATATAAAGTAGGAACATCGAATCCATACCACCGGATACAGCAACAACAATATTATCATTTGGTTTTATCAGCTTTGATTCGACTAAATGATTGATAATACGAGACTTCAATACTCGGTCTTTAGCCACAATTATTTATAATTTATTTTATGGTTGAAATGACTTCTGCAACTTCTTGTGCAGTATTCATAATATAAAAATGTATGCAAGGAACTTTGGCTTCGATTAATTCTCTACATTGTTTAATAGCCCAATCCACACCGGCTTGATAAATATTTTCTTTAGAGAATCCTTCTATTTGTTCGGATAATTCTTGAGGGATATCAATGTGAAAAGTTCTCGGTATAATTTTTAAATGACTTTCACGCGTAATTATCTTAATTCCGGGTATTATCGGAATATTAATTCCGATAGCTTGGCATTGTTCGATAAAATCAAAATATTTTTTATTATCAAAACACATTTGCGTTACGATATAATCAGCTCCAGCGTCAACCTTTTGTTTCAAATGCTTTAAATCACTTTCTAGATTAGGAGCTTCTAAGTGCTTTTCAGGATATCCCGCTGTGCCGACGCAAAAATCTGTCGGTGATGCACCACTCAGATCCTCTAAGAATTTTCCGGAATTCATATTCTTTATTTGTTTTACCAAATCAGAAGCAAATAAATTGTGTGTCTTACCTGTTTTATCAGTAGACATCCGACGTAACTCATCACCTTGAACAGCCAAAATATTATTGATCCCCAAAAAGTTAAGTTCAATGAGGGCATCTTCCGTTTCCTCTTTGGTAAAACCCTTGCACAAAATGTGAGGAACTGTTTCAATATTATATCTATTTTTTATCGCAGCACTTAAACCGATTGTACCCGGTCGCTTACGTTTGGTGTGTCTTCGTAAAGAACCATTTTCTAATTCTTCGTAATACACTTCTGCCGAACGGCTTGTTAAATCGATAAATGGCGGTTCATAAGGAAGTAACTGTTCGATCAACGCAAAAACACTATCAATACTTCTTCCTCTCATAGGTGGTATTATTTCATAACTAAATAATGTTTTTTTCGATTTTTTGAAATGTTCGGTTACTTTCATATTGATTATGTTATAAATCTATTAAAAAGGGATTAGAAAGTACCTCATTTTCGATAGTAGTACTATATCCGTGCCCCGAATGAACTCGCGTATTACCGGGGATTTTTTCTATTAACAATTTGAGAGAATCCATCAATGTGTTATAGTTACCTCCCGGAAAATCGGTGCGTCCAATAGAACCTTTAAATAAAGTATCACCGGTGAAAATATCACCATTTAACTGATAACAAACACCACCGGGAGTATGCCCGGGTGTTTGAATTATCTCTAAATTATAATCACCTATAGTAAAACTATTTTCATTGGTTAACCAGTGATCAACTACGGGTTTTTCATTAGGAGTCATTCCATACATTAAACACCCTTGCGGATAATGATCTATTATCATTTTCTCATTTTTATGTATATAAAAAGGAATAGAATAATGTTCCTTGAGTGGTTGCACCGCATGGACATGATCAATATGCCCATGCGTATTCAAAATAGCGATTGGATTTAGATTATTATTTCCAATTTCCTTGATATACAATTCAGGACTGTCACCCGGATCAATGATAATACAATCTAAATTATCATCACCATGAACGATATATCCGTTTTCTTGAAACGGTCCTGCTGTGATCTTATGAATATTAATTTTAAATGTAGTCAAAGAATAGGTCTGATAAGCACATTATTTTATCTTCATAGGAATGAGGATACAAAAACCATTCCGTTGCAGCAATACTACTCAAGATAGAATTACCATCTTGTGGTGTAAAGCAGAAACCAGTGATTTCATGATCATTGCGCACTATTAAGGTTTGTTCTACAATAACAGTTTGATTAAGAATTCTTCCGTAATGTCCCTGATCTCTACCAAAAGAAAATACTGTACTAGTAATGTCTTTATTAGTCATCGCTATCAACGGATTTTTGTTTAATAGATCTTTTACATCATCCAATTTGATCGGTTCTTCAACTTTAAGATTAAACCATATTACATGCATATACTGACTATTTACTTTCATAGCTGAAGAAAACAAATTAAGATCAATATCCATCGTTTGGAATAATTCTGCAGCATCTTGCGCATGATGTGAACCAAAAGTGTCTGTTAAGTGAGCATTTACTTGAGGTGCCGGTATAAACTTACTCGGTTGGCTTATATCATTGGCGCGACGAATACATACAAAACGCCCTTCCTTTAAATTGTCATTTTTACCATCTAATCCCAATGTATTTACGATGCAAGACAAATTATGTGTATTACAGCTTACAACTTGTATGAATTGATCTTCGGGCGTTAGAGCTTTATCATTAATTCCACGAGCATATTGCTTACCAAAACCGTGCTCACTCCCTTGTGCCATAAATCCTTTTACTGTATCAGCAAATTTATGGTAGTATTTTTCCTTATTTTTATGACCAACACCACTTGGTGTGCAATCAATTACTACAGATGCTCTTTTTATAGCTTCTTCAGTTTCAAAATCAGCATCCATCCCTAATTCTTTAAAATCTTTAATTTTGCTTTTATCAACTGATAATCTTGCACCTCTTCGAAGTAACCCATTTATTTTTGAAAAATCACCTTTAACAGCTGAATTTTTATTAAATGTAACTTCATCAATTCCTAATTGGTCGCGATAATCGGCTAGTAATCCAATTAACGGTTCTCCAATTGTTCCTGTTCCAACAACATGTACTATTTTACGAGACACTTCCTTTCTCCTTTAAGATATTGTTATTATTATCTTTAAAATATTGAAGATTCTTGCCATTCTCCAAAATTATCTTTCATCGCATCTACAATTTCTCCTAATGTAGCATAAGCCTTTGCAGCTTTAATAATTGGCGGCATAATATTTGTTTTGTTTTTGCAAGCTTGCCTAATCTCATCAAGAACCACTTTTACGGCTACATTGTCACGATTTTCTCTTAAATCGGTAATAGCTTTTATTTGTTTTTCCTCGGCTTCTTTTCCGATTTCAAGTAAAGGAATTTCTATTTTTTCATCTTCTTTTATAAAGTCATTTACACCAACTACTATGCGTTTCTTTTCATCGACTAATCTTTGATAATTAGATGCCGCTTTAGCGATTTCACGTTGGAAAAACCCTAATTCAATTGCAGGGATTACTCCGCCTAATTCATCTATTTGATTGAAATATAATTCGGCTTCTTCTTCCAATTTATTAGTTAACGATTCAACATACCATGATCCTCCTAAAGGATCAATTACATTCGTTGCTCCGGTTTCATAAGCAATGAGTTGCTGAGTTCTTAATGCAATCTCTGCTGCTTTTTCCGAAGGTAATGCTAACGTCTCATCCATAGAGTTTGTGTGCAAAGATTGGGTACCTCCTAGCACTCCGGACAATGCTTGAAAGGCTGTTCGGGCTATATTTATTTCCGGTTGTTGAGCAGTTAATGAACAACCCGCAGTTTGAGTATGAAATCTTAGCTTCCAAGATCTTTCACTTTTAGCATTATATTTATTTTTCATATGTTTTGCCCAAATTCGTCTTGCTGCTCGATATTTAGCAATTTCTTCAAAAAAGTCTAAATGTGAGTTAAAAAAGAATGAAAGTCTTGGTGCAAATTTGTCCACATCCATTCCTGCCGCAATAGCATGCTCAACGTATGCAAATCCATCAGCGAGGGTAAATGCCAACTCTTGTGCGGCTGTAGATCCAGCCTCCCGAATGTGATAACCTGAAATTGAAATTGTATTATATTGTGGCATATGCTCAGCACAATATTGCATCATATCGGTGATAATTCGCATCGATTGTTCCGGTGGAAAAATCCACTCTTTTTGCGCAATAAATTCTTTTAATATATCATTTTGCAATGTGCCTCGCAGTTGTTCCTGAGGTACATTTTGTTTGTCGGCAACAGCGATATAAAATGCCAATAAAATTACAGCAGGACCATTTATAGTTTGTGATACTGATATTTTTCCCAAATTAATTTTATCAAATAAAATTTCCATATCTTTAAGTGAAGCAATACTAACTCCACACTTACCTACTTCACCCAATGCAAAATCATGCCCCGGATCGTAGCCCATTAAAGTTGGCATATCAAAAGCTACAGAAAGACCGGTTTGTCCTTGAGATAGAAGAAAATGATAACGTTCATTTGTTTCTTGTGGAGTACCAAAACCGGCAAATTGCCGCATTGTCCATAATTTACCTCTATACATATTGGCATGAACTCCACGCGTAAATGGATATTGGCCAGGGAAACTAAGTTCTTCCCCATAATTTTCAGATTCAGCTTCCGGTAAATAAAGAGGATCAACAGTTAAACCGCTAATAGTACGGAAATCATAATCGCGGTTCTTTGCTTTCTCGAATTCTAATTGCCACTGTTTTTTTTGTTTTTTAAAATTGCTCACTTTTATTACTTCATTTCATCATTTACTTAAAAACTCTTTAATATTTTGAATAATTTCTGACTTATTCAAGCCAATTTCTTCCAATAGAAGATCTCTGTTACCATGAGTAATAAATTTATTTGGAATACCAATCCTTTTAATATTACCGGCATAACAGTTATCAGTCAACCATTCTGATATACCGCTTCCAAAACCACCATTAATTACACCCTCCTCAATTGTAATAATTTTATTGAATTTCTTGATCACATATTTCAAATACTTTTCATCCAATGGTTGAATAAAACGGCAATTAATAACTTCACACGATATTTTATCCTTAGCCAAATCCATAGCGACTTTCAATGATGGTTTTACCATTGAACCAACTGCAAGAATTGCGATATCTTTACCTGTTATGGTTTTTTCCCAATTTCCAACGGGAATTAAATCAGCCTGTCCTTTTCCATCAAAATCAAACGAGGATGATCTTGGATATCTTATCATAAATGGATTTTTAGTCTGGTTGAGCGCCGTATACATTAAATTCCTTAGTTCATTACCATCTTTTGGAGCAGATACAATTAAATTGGGTATACATCTTGAATAAGCAATGTCGAGTGCACCGTGATGTGTAGCACCATCTTCACCTACTAAACCAGCACGATCCAAACAAAATATAACAGGCAAATTTTGTAATGCCACATCGTGAATTATGTGGTCATATGCCCTTTGTAAAAACGTTGAATAAATCGCTACAATAGGTCTCATTCCTTGCATCGCCATACCAGCGGCAAATGTTACGGCATGACCTTCTGCAATACCTACATCATAAAATCGTTCCGGAAACTCATTGGCAAACGGCACCAAACCAGTTCCTTCTTTCATTGCCGCAGTGATACATATTGTATCATCGCGGTTGCGACCAATTTCACATACAACTTCTCCAAATGCATCCTGAAATGATGGGACTGTTACTTTTTCTTTAGCGGGTTTTTTCTTCTTTCCATTATTCGGAGCTACACCATGAAAAGAGACTGGATCAGACTCAGCTAGATGCATTCCCTTTCCTTTTTTAGTAACAATATGAAGTAAGACCGGTGTATTTATATCTTTGATATTTTCTAAGGTATTAACCATTATATTTATATCATTACCATCAATTGGTCCAAAATATCGGAAACCAAATTCATCAAACAGTAAACCAGGAACCATTAATGATTTTAAACTTTCTTCAACTTTCCGTATTATTCTTCGTGTTATTCCTTTTCCGGTTGGAAGAGCGCCAGTCGTTTTCCAAATTTCATCTCTAACTCGATTATAAAGCGGATTAGTTACTATTTTTGTTAAATAGCTTCGCATTGCTCCAACATTCGGACTTATGGACATTGTATTATCATTTAGAATAACCAATAATTGTTTTCGTGAACTACCTGCGTTAATCAAACCCTCGAATGCTAACCCTCCTGTCATGGCACCATCACCAATAATGGCGACTACCTTATAATATTCTTTTTTATGATCTCGCGCTGATGCGATTCCGAACGAAGCAGAAATAGAAGTTGAAGCATGTCCTGCTCCAAAAGTGTCATATTCACTTTCACTTGGCATGAGGAAACCACATAATCCACCGTATTGCCGGATAGTATTTAATTTACCCTTACGACCTGTTAATATTTTATGTGCGTAACCCTGGTGACCAACATCCCATACAAGTTTATCTCTAGGTGTATCATAGACATAATGCAATGCAATTGTTAGCTCTACGGCACCTAAAGTTGAAGCCAAATGACCACCGGTTTTTTCAACAGTTGCAATTGTATATTCTCGTATTTCCTTAGCAAGTTTCTTTAAATCATCAATTGATAATTTTTTTAAGTCTGCCGGGTAATTTATCTTATTTAATAATTTTTCCGTCATAATGCTAATTATTTGTCTTCTCACCTAAAAATATATATTCATGTAAAATTGAAATGTTATCTAACTCCGGATGGAAAGATATTCCCATATGTTTATTATTTTTAACAATTACTGGGCAGTCATTACGCATAGCTATATTCATTACTGAACTTCCATAAGATACAATCCTTGGTGCTCGAATAAATGACCCTGAAATATTGTAATTATTATTATTCAATTCAAATTCAATATTAATAGTATTTGAGTTAATTTGTCTGCCATATCCGTTTCTTTCGATTTGCACATCTAATAATCCAAGAGGTTCCAAATTTGCATCAACAACTTTTTCAGACATCAAAATTAAACCCGCACAAGTACCTAAAACAGGACAATCATTCGCGAATGATTTAAGTGGTTTATACAAACCCATCCTATTCATTAATTTAGATATAGTTGTTGATTCTCCCCCGGGAATCACAAGTCCTTCTACAGTATCCAACTCATATGGATATCTAACAGTAACAGGTTCAATTCCTATTCTTTCCAATACTTGGCTATGCATTTCATAATTACCCTGAAGAGCTAAAACCCCAATTTTCAAACTACCACCCTCGTTCTTGCAGTCTTTGTCCCTCGGGAATCTCAGAAATATCAAGTCCTTTCATTGCTGATTTTAATCCACTAGAGATTTCTGACATTTTCTTTGCATCATCGAAATATGTAACAGCCTCTACAATCGCTTTAGCGCGATCAGCCGGATCATCACTCATAAATATACCTGAACCAACAAATACTGATTCGGCTCCAAGCTGCATCATCAAAGATGCATCGGCAGGGGTAGCAATGCCGCCTGCAGCAAAATTAGGAACCGGCAACTTCCCTGTTTTTGCAACCATTTCAACTAAAGGAAAAGGGGCACCTAATTCTTTTGCAGTAGCCATTAATTCGGAATGGTCCATAATAGTCAAATTTTTCATCTGAGCTTGGATTGTACGCATATGTCTGACAGCTTCCACAATATTTCCGCTACCGGCTTCTCCTTTAGTGCGAATCATTGCAGCTCCTTCGCCAATTCTACGTAATGCTTCGCCCAAATCACGCGCACCACAAACAAAAGGTATCTTAAAATCCTCTTTCCAAATATGATTTTTTTCATCAGCCGGAGTTAAAACTTCACTCTCATCAATAAAATCCACTTCAAGTGCTTCTAATATTTGAGCTTCAGCAAAATGCCCAATCCTGCACTTCGCCATTACTGGAATAGATACTTTCTTCTGAATATCTTTAATCATTTCAGGATTGCTCATTCGAGCAATTCCGCCATCTTTACGAATTTCAGCTGGGATTCGCTCCAAAGCCATAACAGCAACGGCTCCGGCATCTTCAGCAATTTTTGCTTGCTCAGAATTTGTAACATCCATTATTACTCCACCCTTTAACATCTCTGCTAATCCAACTTTTATTTTATATGTATCTTTACTCATAAATTATTTCCTTATCAATAACATTGCCAATTTTTTTAACGTATTGAATAACATCTTGTATAACATTATCAGGTGTAGATGCACCAGCAGAAATGCCTACTGTTCCAGCACTCTTAAACCACTTATTTTGAATATCATCGACATCTGTAACTTGGTATGAATTTGGATTTCTCTCTAATGCTAATTGCGTTAACCGTTTTGAATTGGCACTCGTAAACGACCCGATAATAATCAATATATCAGCTGTTTGTGCCAATCTTTTAATTTGCTCATGATTACGTTTTGTAGGAAAACAAATGGTATTTACAAAATGCAGATCACTAACTTTGGTTAGCAGTACGCTAATTATGTCTTGAATATTCTCAATCATTTGTGTCGATTGACTTACAACTCCAACACGTTTCATTTTCTTTAATTTTATTGCTTCTTCGGCGTTTGAAATAATAATTGGATTCTTCACTTGTGTAGAAATTCCTACTATTTCATCATGACCATGGTCACCTATTATTATTATCTGTCTTCCATCCTTTTCTAGCTTACGAACCTCTTCATGAATTTCTGTTACGAGCGGACAAGTCGCATCAATAATATTCAATTTCTTTTTACGTGCTTGTTCCCAAATGCTTGGTTCAGTACCATGCGCTCTGAGTAATAATGGTTTACCGGCAGGTACCTGATCTAATAATTCAACTACTTTTGTACCAGCTTTTTCAAGATCTTTTACCACGTTCTCATTATGAACAATATGACCTAACATATATACGTCACCATGTTCTTTGGTGGTTTTATATGCTTGATCAACAGCATGTCTAACTCCAAAACAATAACCGGCATCCTTTGCTACAATTATTTTCAATCTATAACCTCTTCTTGCTCTTTCATTATTTCGATTGTTTTATCTACTACTTTTGAAGAAACGTCGGATATTTTACCGATAACCTTCGCTCCCGCAGCGAATGAATGCCCTCCACCTCCAAAATATTGAGCGATTTTATTAATTGAATAATAACCCTTAGATCTAAAATTTATCCGGCAAGAATTATCTGCATTATCGAAAATCATTACTGATACTTCCACACCTTTTATTGCTCGGGCAAAATCTGTAAAACCATCTACATCATCTTTTGTAGCATTAGCCTTTTTCATCATTTCTTTGGTGATTTTGAACCACACTAATTTACCATTGTAAGTAAACTGTAAACTAGCGGCAACAGCAGCCAATAACTTAATTCTAGAGCGAGAGCTTGACCCATATATTTTTTGATGAATTTTTGCTGTATCTACACCTGCTTTTATCGCATTTGCTGCGATTTCATGACAAGCCACATTTGTATTATTATAACTGAAAGAACCGGTGTCTGTCATTATTGCTATATATATTGCCTCATAGATATTTTTTGACAAACAACCGGGATCAATGGTTTTTAAATAACCATAAATCAATTCACCAGTTGCCGATGCGTTTATATCGGAAACGTTAATTGTGAATGGATGACCATTTGGATACGGATGATGGTCAATATTCACTACTGTAGTGCCATTTTGCTGAATCACATTCCACATCCTACCGGTTCTTGTATAATTCCCGATATCAAGTAATATGGCAAGATCAACATTCCCTAACCATTCTAAATGTTTTGCCTCTTCAAAGATTTCAAATTTATTGTCAGGGTCTAAAAATTGATATTCCTCAGGTAACCTCGAAGTAAGTAAAATACGACATTTCTTTCCTTTGGCAATTAAATGATGATATAATGCTACAATAGAACCAATACCATCCCCATCCGGATTTTCATGTGTTGTTAACATGATAGAATCGGCTTTCTCTATTTCTTGATATATTTTTTTCCAATCAGTCATTTATTACTTATGCAAAACATAAAATTTACGATACTAACTATAATTATTCTACGAATATCACTAACTAAAGTTTACTCCATTGATTCTCATCTATTTTATTTTTTATTACATGAAAACGAGCTAATACAAAAAGATAATCGGACAGTCGATTTAGATATTTAATCCAAATATCCCGACCGTTCTCATTTCCTACAAGTTCCACAATTTTTCGTTCTGCTCTTCGACAAATTGATCTTGCTATATGCAGTCTGGCAGAGAATTCATCTCCTCCAGGCAATATAAATTCCTTCAAGGGAGGTAATATTTTATTCATCCTTTCTATAGTTGCTTCCATATAAAAAACCGATTCATCTCTCAGTAATTCTATATTATTATTTGGGACAGATAATTCACCACCCAAATTCATTAAATTATTTTGAATAATATTTAATTCTTGCACTAATTCATCATCTGAAGCAGTAATTTTTACAAAACCAATAAATGAATTCAGCTCATCAACTTCACCTATACTACATATCCTTAAATCCGATTTTGATACTTTAGTACCATCTCCAAGGGAAGTAGTTCCCTTATCTCCGGTTTTTGTTGTGACTTTAGTAATTCTCATACGAAGAATATAAACGTAACTAATATATATAAAGGAATTAAAATAGGAATTGAGTATTTAAGCATGTATCCAAAAAAACTTGGCATTGATATATTTTGTTCTTCAGCAATCGACTTAACCATAAAATTCGGAGCATTACCTATATATGTATTTGCTCCCATAAAAACGGCACCTGCCGAGATAGCCAACAAAGTCTGATGAAACGGTCCCATTAATTCATGAGCATTGCCCCCGGCTGTATTGAAAAACACTAAATAAGTTGGTGCATTATCCAAGAAACTCGATAAAATTCCCGTTGCCCAAAAATACATATAATTTACCGGTTCACCATTAGTTGAAACTGAATTAATGATTGCCGACAAGGCACCTTCGGTACCTGCCTTTAAAATCGCAATTGCGGGAATTATTGTAATGAATATTGCAGCAAATAGTTTTGCCACTTCTTGTATCGGAAACCACGTAAATTGATTTTCTTTTCTAAGAAATTTTGATGTGAATTTCCAACTTAACGCTGTCAATGAGAGTAATAAAATGTCCCGCATTAAATTAGGTAATTGCAATTCAACACTATAAACGTTGAATGAAGTATTTGGATTCCAAATTCCACTCATTAATACTGAAGCAATTACGCCAAGTAAAAATAGAAAGTTTATTGAGCCCTCTATACCAAGTTTTTCTTTCTTTTCAGTAACCGGCTTCTTGGAATGATCTTCCATATTATAAAATCTACTATCAATGAAATAGAAAATGAGTGACAATGAGCCAACCATAAATAACATTGGTTTTATCATTGCTGTTGTAGTCCAAAAGAAATCCACTCCTTTTAGAAATCCTAAAAATAATGGAGGGTCACCCAAAGGAGTTAATGAGCCACCAATATTAGCAACTAAGAAAATGAAAAATACTATTACATGAACTTTATGTTCACGATGTTGATTAGCTCTGATCAAAGGACGAATCAGGAGCATAGCTGCGCCTGTTGTACCCATCCAACTTGCTAATATTGTACCAATTAAGATAATGATTAAGTTCAGTATCGGAGTACCTACCAATGTACCTTTTAATCGAATTCCACCGGAAATTGTAAATAGGGAAAGTAATAGTATTATAAACGGAATGTAATCTAAAAGAACAATATGAAGAACTTCATAAAGTGTTACGGAAAGTCCTTCCACAATTAAAAATGGAAATACAAATGTCAACGCCCAAAAAAATGAAACTTTACCAAAATTATTATGCCAAAAATGTGGTGCGACTAATGGCATTATCGCTATTGATAACAAAATTCCTGCAAATGGTATTGTCCATAAAATTGTTAATGTTGTTCCATCAACATGAGGGACAGAATGGACATCCTGTCCTCCGGATGCTAAAACAATATTTGCAGCAAAAATAATAATCGATATGATACTAATTCGAAATATTTTCATTTATTAAACCGATAGATTTTTCATCGTTATTCATTAAAATATATAAGATACAAATTACACTTATTAATAGAATATTTATATAAAAATCATTCTAATTATTGTGGAACATTATCAGAATATTTTGGTAATATCATTTATGAATATATTGATTGGAATTATAGCTATTGCTGTCGTCATTTTCATTTTAGGGATTGGTACATTTCTTGGTGGGAAGCAACTTAATACCACTTGCAGCGGTGAAGAATCCTGTTCAGTTTGTGGTGGCGATACCGAAAAATGTGAGAATATATAATTCAAAGTAAGTCAGAATCAATTCTTCACCCATCCAAAACTCTCAACGCTATTAAACTTATTTTCATCCATCCTAATAATTATCATAGCTTCAACTTCTTCCAACAAGTTAACTAATACAATACCTTCCTTTCCCATAACCATCAATGCTGTAGCTAAAGCATCTGCCGTCATACAATTTTGCGCTATAACCGATGCCGATGCCACATGGTTTTGCGTTGGGTAACCTGTTACCGGATCGATAGTATGCGAAAACAATTTTCCGTTATATTTAAAGTAATTTCGGTAATCACCGGATGTAGCTAAAGCTTTATTATCTAATGATATAACCGCTTGCAATTCTGTACCAGGCATCATATCTAATATTGGTTTATCAATTCCAATTTTCCAATAATTGCCCTCATTATTGTAACCCGAACAGCGAACTTCTCCACCAATCTCGACTAATATATCAGTAAATCCCAAATCTCTTAATAATTCAAATATTACATCCACGCCATATCCTTTTGCAATGGCGTTTAAATCAATTTTGATATTAGAATTTACCTTTTTAATAGAATTTTTTCCAACTGCAATATTTTTAAATCCAATGGATTGTATGGTTTCTTCTATTTCCTGACCAGTTGGTGGCTGCCAAGTATTTGGCTCAAAATCTTTACCAAATCCCCACAATTCCACAATAGGACCGACAGTAATATCAAAAGCACCTTCAGTCAATCGCGATATTTCCTGCGCCATTACGATTACATCATAAAAATCAGTTGATATCGTAAACCAATCTTTACTTGTTAGCCGGTTAAACCGGCTTATTTCACTGTCAGGAATATAAGTTGACATTTGTTGATTCACGGTTTGTAATGCCGAATCAATTTTGCTTTTAACATTATTAATATGTTGTAGTTTTTTATCAATAATTTTTATGGAATAAGTTGTACCCATTGTATTACCATTGATAGAAACAGTCTTATTCTGACTTTTACATCCAATAAATAATAAAATTAGAACAAAAAAGCCCAACCAAAGCTGAGCTTTTTTAATAAATAAAAAATTCTTCTGTTTAACCAAACTTATCATAAGCTATCATTTCCGGTTCCACACCAAGATCATACAACATTTTATCAACAGCATCGATCATTGGTGGCGGACCGCACATATAATATTCAATTTCAGTGGGGTCATCATGATCTTTTAATATACTATCATATAAAATTTGATGGATAAAACCAACCGAACCTTTCCAATTATCTTCTTCTAATGGTTCAGAAAGTCCTACTTGATACGAGAAATTTGGGAATTTCTTTTCTAATTCTTTAAATTCATCGTCATAAAACATTTCGCGCAACGATCGTGCTCCATACCAAAATGATATTTTCCGGTCAGATTTATTTGTTTTTAACAAATCATATAAATGACTACGCATTGGTGCCATTCCGGCGCCACCGCCGATGAATACCATTTCTCTATCGGTATCTCTGGTATAAAATTCACCATAAGGACCTGACACTTCCACATTGTCCCCGGGTTTCAAATTAAAAATATATGATGATGCTATTCCGGGCGGTACATCAGGAGCCCAAGGTGGTGGTGAAGCAATTCTGACATTCAGCATAATTTTATTGCCTTCTGCGGGATAACTTGCCATTGAGTATGCTCGAATTACTTCTTCGTCATTTACAGCCTGATAACGCCACATATCGTATTTATCCCAATCTCCGCGATATTCTTCTTCTATATCAAAATCAGAATATTTTAATTTATAGGAAGGAACCTCGATCTGAATGTAACCACCGGCACGATAATCCATTTCTGCACCCGGTGGTAATTCTATAATCAATTCTTTAATAAAAGTAGCAACATTATAATTTGAAATAACTTTGCATGTATATTTTTTAATATTAAAGATTTCATCCGGGATTCTGATTTTCAAATCTTGTTTAATTTTTACCTGACAAGCTAAACGCCAATAATCAGCAGCTTCTTTACGACCAATGCTACCCGTTTCGGTTGGTAAAATATCACCGGCGCCATCAATTACCTGACATTTACACTGGGCACAGGTCCCCTGTCCACCACAAGCCGATGGTAAAAATATTTCATTCCCCGATAACGCACTTAACAAAGTAGAACCCGGACGAACTGTTATAGATTTATCCTTATCCTCATTGATCTCAATTTGTACATCGCCTTGCGGCAATAATTTGCTTCCGGCAAAATTTAGTAAAATTACTAATAGCAGAATCAATGCTGTAAAAAATATTACTCCAATTAGTGCAGTCCCCATCATTTTTCCATTCCCTATAAATCGATACCGGAAAAAGCCATAAAAGCCATTGATAATAAACCGGTTAAAAGCATGGTTATTCCTAATCCTCGCAACCCTTTTGGAACATCGGCATAGCGCAATTTATGGCGGATTGCCGCCATTGATGCAATTGCCAAAAAGAATCCCAAACCGGAACCGACTCCAAAAACTGTGGACTCGCCCAAAGTATATTGCCGCTCAACTAAGAAAAGAGAGCCGCCTAAAATGGCGCAATTAACAGCAATTAGCGGCAAGAAAATTCCAAGACTTAGATACAATCCCGGTAAAAATCTATCCATAATCATTTCTACTAATTGTACCATTGCTGCAATTACTGCAATAAATGCGATGAAATTCAAATAGCTCAGATCAATTTCAGGTAATCCCGCCCACGCTAAGGCACCTTCTTCTAAAAAATAATGATGCAATGCCCAGTTAACCGGCGCTGTTATCGTTAAAACGAAAACTACTGCTAATCCCAATCCAATAGAGGTGTCAACTTTTTTTGATATGGCGAGGAATGAACACATTCCCAAAAAATATGCTAATAGAATATTTTCTACAAAAATTGACTTAACTAATAATGATAAATAATGCTCTAACACATTAAGCCTCTTCGTATTTTGTTATTGACCGTTGGAACCATATAATCAATCCAAGGATTACAAATGCACCCGGTGACAACACAAATAAACCAACATTAAGATAGCCGGCATCATAAAATGATTGCGGAATAATTTGCAAATTTAAGATTGTACCACTACCCAATATTTCACGGAAAAATGCTACGGCTATCAAATACATACCGTAACCAGAAGCATTACCCAAACCATCTAAAAAGGCTTTCCCCGGTTTATTTTGCATAGCAAATGCTTCGGCCCGACCCATAACAATGCAATTTGTAATTATAAGTCCGACGAATACTGATAATTGTTTACTAATGTCATATAGATAAGCTTTTAATATCTGATCGGTTAATATTACCAAGGATGCAATTACAGTAAGCATAACAATAATTCTGACGCGACCGGGAATAAATTTTCGCAATAATGCGATAATCGTATTCGACATAGTGAGAACAAATATTACAGCGAGCGTCATTACAATTGCCGTTTCCATTTTTACGGTGACTGCGAGAGCAGAGCAAATTCCTAAAACCTGAGCAGAAATTGGATTATTACTGATCATAGGATCAGTCAACACAAGCTTTGATTTTTTACTTAATATACTCATTCTATAACATCCTCACCTGCTTTAACCCTATCCAAGAATGGTTTATACATATTTAAATCGCGGGCAATAAATTTATTCATCCCTCTTCCCGTTAGCGTAGAGCCCGATATTCCATCTACTTGATGTATTGCATTTATATTATTTTTGTTAACTTGTCCTTTTACAATTTCAATACTGACTAATTCACCTACTTCATTATAAATACGTTTTCCTTTATAATTAGAAGTAAACCACTCTTTTTCCAATTCTCCGCCAAGTCCGGGCGTCTCACCATGTTGATAAAAAGTTATCCCTTTCACAGTTTTTCCATCCGGTTCTATTGCAATATATCCATATATAGTCGACCAAAGTCCTTTACCTGATATCGGTATGGAGTAACCTGTTGGTTGCGCTCCGTCCGTCGCGATATATACACTTAACGCACCATCATCGGATTTCATTCCGCTTTCATCGATATTCAAGGTTGTTATTTCTTCGTCATATAATTTTTGAATATCACTTTGAGAAAGTTTTTGAGATTGATCAGCAGGAATATTCAGCGAACTCAAAATATTCTTTTTCATATCAATTTCAATATTGAAATCTTGTTTATCTTTCAATGATGCTGCAGCAAATGATAATATAAATCCTAGAATTATGGTAATTCCCGCCATAAATGATATAACGTATAAATTACTTCGCATAGCGGGCCATCCTTTTCTTAATATTTCCCTTAACAACAAAGTAATCAATAAGTGGCGCGAAGGCATTCATCAATAAAATTGCTAACATTGTACCTTCAGGATAGGCGGGATTCATTGAACGAATAATAACAGTCAAGAAACCGATCATAAAACCATAAATCCATCGACCGCGATTCGTATATGCTGCAGAAACCGGATCGGTCGCCATAAATACCGTTCCAAATAAAAATCCACCCATAACCAAATGATAATGAGCAGGTAAAGTCAACATAGTATTAGTCGAATTACCCGCTAATAAATTAGTAACTATGGCAGTAACAACTAATCCAATAATCGAGCCGGCAATAATGCGCCATGAGCCAATTTTAGTATAAATTAATATTGCTGCACCGATCAATATCGCTATAGCAGATGTTTCTCCCACTGAACCGGGAATCCACCCTATAAACATATTTAACCAAGAATAATCAAACTGCTGAAATCCGCTCAATAAGGTAACAGCATCAGCGCCGGTTTGCGCTGCAGATACGGCAAGAGGTGTGGCACCTGAAAAACCATCAACAGCTTTTACCCATACTTCATCACCCGATATATTACCGGGATAAGCAAAGAATAAAAATGCCCTTGTTACTAATGCCGGATTGAATATATTCTTTCCGGTTCCGCCAAAAATCATCTTCCCAATTACCATGCCAAAACTTGTTGCAACAACAACTTGCCATAACGGAATAGTCGGTGGAAGAATTAATGGGATCAACCAACCGGTTACAAAAAATCCTTCATCAACTTCCTGCTTACGAATAATTGGGAACAACAATTCCCAAAAGAAACCGGTTGCATACGCAATTATCATTATAGGTAAATATGATTGCAATCCTACCCAAAAATTAGCTAACCAACTTTGAGATATTCCCATGGCCAATGCTTGCTGGTAACCGGTATTTACAATACCAAATATCGTAGCAGGAATCAAAGCGACAAGTACAATAATCATCGTCCGTTTGAGGTCTAAACTATCACGAATATGAGGACCTGATTTTGTTTGTTCATCAGTCCAAAAAGTGAGCGTATCAACTGCCTCAAAAAACGGAAAAAATCTACTCAGCTTGCCACCTTCAGCAAAATGTGGATGAGCTTTTTTATAAATATTCCTTAAAATTTTCATCCTATCCTTCCGCTTTCATAATATCTAATCCTTTACGTATTGCTGCGCCGACATCAATTTTACTCGGACAGGCAAAACTGCATAATGCAAAATCTTCTTCGTCACATTCTAAGATACCGAGTTGAGTCATTTCTTCAACATCATCTGCTAATATGCTGCGATATAATGGATTTGGCATTATATCCATAGGTAACACATCTTCCCATGCATTAATTGGTACTAAAGCTCTTAAACTTCCATTCTGTTTTGTGGTAAAATTGAATAATCTTCTTCTAAATGACAAAAATGAGCGTGATAAACTATAAGTTTTCTTAGAAGATCCGGGCTGAATCCACCCAAAAAATGGTCTCGAATGATCAACCGGTAAAATTGATATTATGGTGTCATAAAATCCAAGATAATCATCTTTTTCGACCGTTTTACCGGTGAGTACATCACCGCTAATAATTCGGTATTCGCCGTCTTCCAACTGATTACTTACGAGAGTATCAATTTTAGCACCAATTCTCGTTTTTACGTGTATTGGATTCTTGGCACCGGGACCACCAACCGCTACGATGATCGAAGGGTCAAGTTCCCCTTTTAAGAATAATTTACCTAAAATAATAACATGCTGAATATTTACAGTCCAAATAACATCTCCCGGTTTCAATGGAGCAATATGATGAATTTGTATTCCTACATTTCCAGCCGGATGCGGTCCTGAAATATGATGCAATTTACAATTAACCAGTCCGGTGAGTTCTTCTATTTGTTCATTTGTCGAAATACCGATATTTACGTCACCATCTGTTAAGCCATTCAAAACATTAATACCGGCTTGAAGTGCATCTTTTTGTCCCTTTAAAACTAAATCCAAATTGGGTGATAGTGGTGCTGTATGTAATGCTGAAATAAAAATATCACGCGGTTCATCTTCAGGATTTGCAACATGATTATATGGTCTTTGTCTAATTAAATGCCATAAATTTGATTCTGATATTATAGATTTAATTTCTTCACGTTTTAACTTGGCAATATCATTTAAAGTTATAGCTTTATAAGAAAATCCTTTTTCATGTTTATCAAGTTTAATGACGATTTTTTCAATAACTCGCCTCGGTCCATATTTAATCTTTGATATTGTACCGGCACCAGGAGCACCCCATATTTGTTCAGGATTTTCTTTATTAAAAAATAATGGTGTACCAATGTCAACATGGTCACCTTCTTTTATAAATAATTTAGGTTTAACGTATCGGTATTCAACCGGACGAACTCCAACTTCAGTTGTAATTAACTTGGTTATTACTTCTTTTTGGGGAATACCGGCAATGCGAATTGAGTGCCCTTTACGTATTTTAATCTGTGTCATATACTATAATAAAAAGGAATTTTTCGTTGGTAAAATTACATACTTGCAACATAAAATATAAGAGAATTTCTTACCCAATCTGCTAAAGGCGCCCAATATATTCCAAAGATAATTGTCAATGTTGCTAAAACTACCAAAATCAATGTAACCGGCATAATTGGTTGAGTTATTGTCTTTTGAGGATCTCCGTCAAAATACATTACTTTCACGACCCGCATATAATAATACAAAGAGATTACGCTATTTATTAATCCAACAAAAGCAATCCAATAAAATTGTGTACCGCCTTCAATCAGAGCGGCAAATAAATAAAACTTTCCAATAAATCCAGCAGTTGGCGGTAGTCCAGTTAAAGAGAACATAAAAACTGTCATTACAAAACTGACTATTGGCATTTTCCATCCAATTCCCTCAAAGTCTGAAAATGTTTCACCACCGGTCATGTTCTTAACTGCAATAATTACAAAAAATGCTCCTAAATTCATCAAAACGTAAACAAATAGATATAACATAACAGCATAAATGCTATCACTGGAAAGAAGGGGTAATACCATTAGTATATATCCCGCATGGGCGATGCTGGAATACGCCAGCATTCTTTTCAAATTATCTTGTTGAATTGCAACAACGTTTCCAAGAGTCATAGTAATTACTGCCAACAGGGCAAGGATTTGAGCCCATGGTAATTCAGTTTGCGTTAGCCAACTTCCCGCTTGTAAAGCTCCTGAATCGCCGAATACAATATGAAAAAATCGGATTACTACTGCAAATCCGGCAGCTTTCGGTGCAACCGATAAAAAGGCAGTAATTGTCGTTGGCGCGCCTTCATATACATCAGGAGTCCAAAAATGGAACGGCACTACAGAAATTTTATATGCAAATCCAGCCAATATAAGTACAAATGAAATCGTCAAAGCAAAGTTGGCACTACCACCTAATGCCATTAGATTACTTCCTATTAAACATATCTTGGTGGTACCGGTTAATCCAAATAAAATACTCAATCCGAATAACATCAATCCTGATGAAAATGCACCATAAATCACATATTTCAGAGCAGATTCATTTGAACGCCGTTCAGACTTTAAATATCCTGCTAATATAAACGACATAATCGAAACAGTTTCAATTGCCAAATAGATCATTATAAGATCAACAGCAGATACCATTAAAAACATACCAAAAACCATAATCGCAAGTAATACATAATACTCACCAACACGGTAATTTGTGAATTCCTTATTATATCTACTAATTAGTACAACAAAAATTGTTGCAATCAATATAATTATTTTGAAGTATACAGCAAACGGATCTAGCGCAACCATGTCAGTAAATAACGTAGTTACATTTTGTGGATTACGCAATAATATCGCAATCAGCGATAAAATTAAACCGCCTAAAATCCAATTACCGGTTAAGTACGATTTTTTCTTCGAATAAAATAAATCGGCTATTATTCCGATTAAAACCGTAGCTACAACGATCAGTTCAGGAATAAAAAGTTTTATACTTTGCAGATTACTCATTATGCTCCCAACACTAGAAGATGCCTTTTGCTCCACCAAGAGTAACCACATGCTCGATGATACCTGAAACTGTCTCTTTGATAATATTTAAGAACGGAGCCGGATACACACCAAATACAAAGGTGATAATTGCTAAAGGAATAAGTGCAAATAACTCCCTGCCATTGATTTCTGGCATATCACTATATTTTTTATTTAATTCCCCGAAGAATATTTTTTGATAAGCACGCAGGAAATAAGCAGCATTAATCAAAATGCCTAGAGTACTAATTATTACTATCGTTCGGAAGACCGGAAATGCTCCTACAAAACACATAAATTCACTTATAAATCCTGACAAGGACGGTAATCCAAGTCCCGCAAAGAATGCGATTGCTGTTACACCGGCATAAATTGGCATTTGCTTTGCCAAACCACCGAATCCAGCTATTTCACGATGGTGCGCACGGTCATAGACAACCCCTGCTATAATAAACAACATCGCCGATATTGTACCGTGATTAAACATCTGGAACACAGCTCCACTCATTCCTGCTTCGGCGGCGGCGTAATTATTACCGTTTGCAGCACCGGCTGCAACTACGGCAGCCATTCCAATTAATGCATATCCCAAGTGATTAATACTTGAATACGCAACCATTTTCTTCAAATCTTTTTGAGCTAAAGCCGCTAATCCGCCCCAAATAACATTGATCACGCCCAACACAGCTAAGGCTCCGGCGAACCACCAAACCGCTTCAGGCAGCATACCGTAATTAACACGCAACATTCCATAGAGACCCATTTTCAATAATACACCGGCAAGTATGACGGAAATTGCTGTTGGTGCTTCTACATGAGCGAGCGGCAACCACGTATGGAATGGAAATACTGGAACTTTAATCGCAAAGCCGACAAATAATAAAACCCAAATTACTTTTATAGCGCTCATGCCCCACCACAAAACTCCGTTCAAAGCATCGGGAGCGGTGTGCATTAGCGTGATCATATCAAAAGTTTGGCCGCAAGTAAAATAAAGAGCTAAAATTGCAATCAGCATTAACACAGAGCCAAATAATGTAAATAGGAAGAATTTAATAGCGGCATAAACACGTTGTGGTCCACCCCACATACCGATTAAGAAATACATCGGCAGTAACATTACTTCCCAAAATACGTAAAATAGGAAAAAATCCAAGGCAAGGAAAACTCCCATCATCCCTGTATCTAAAAGTAAAAATAAAGCAAAGAATCCTTTGACTGCACGCTTGGTGTTCCAACTTACAAAAATCGCTAAAAATGATAATAGAGGAGTAAGCACAACCATTGGTAAACTTAAACCGTCCACCCCTAATGTATAAAAAATATTGAACGATGGAATCCAGTTGTACCTTTCCATAAATTGAAAACCACCAGTGGTTTTATCAAATTGCATCCACAAAAGAATTGCAAGAAATAATTGCAATCCTGTTGCAGCGGCAGCTATAATTTTTATTACATCTACCTTATCTCTGGGAACAAAGGCAATAGCAAGCATGCCGATTATCGGTAACCAAACGAGTAGACTTAAAATATTTAAATCCATAATAATTCCTTTTAAATCTTTATCTTATATCTTATCATAACATTTGTATTATTAATAAGATGACTATAGCAAAGGCTGCATATAGCACATAATTTTGAATTTTTCCGGTTTGTAATTTTTTCAAAGAATTACCTAATCTCTGAGTGGATCTTCCAAATCCATCTACTATCTCTTGATCCAGTCCATCGTAATCGGCAATTCCTACAATCTTCGCAACCCATTCGGTAACTCTTCCGATTCCATTAATAAAATATTTGTCGTAAACATCCCAATCTAAATATGCCACCCAATCCGCTAATTTCAAAAATGGCTGGTAAATTATTTTATCATATAATTCATCAATATAATATCTATTGAAAGATAAATTGTAAAGAGGTTTTAATCGTTTTGACCAGGCTTCGGCAGAAATATACCGTTTAAAATACATCAACCAAGCTAATAAAAGTCCTAAGCCCGCTGCAATTAGCGCTGTTATCATCGCGGGGAAATGGCTATGATGGATACTTTCCTCTATTTCATGAACAGATGGATTTAGATGTCCCGGAACCAAAGATTCATGTTGTTCAACCAAGTGAGTAAACCATCCTTGACCAGACAATGGATTGAAATTCGGCAACGTGTAAAATATAAAAATACTTAAGACACTTAAAACTACAAGTGGAATTAACATTGCAGTTGGTGATTCTTTTATTAAATTAAATATTTTAGGCTTCTTTGATTCATTATGAAAAGTTAAGAAAATCATACGGAACATATAAAAAGCAGTTAATAATGCTGCTCCAAAACCAAAGAATAATAATAGATAATGTGCACCTGTTCGATTAACTAATGCCAAAGTTCCTGCCAAAATAGCATCTTTTGAGAGAAAACCTGAAAAAAGCGGCACACCTGAAATTGCTAGCGAACTAATAATCATTGCCCAATAAGTAACCGGCATTTTGGAATTCAATCCACCCATATTCCGCATATCCTGCGCATCAGTTTTATGATCACCTAATTTATGTAGCGCATTATGCATACCATGTATCACGCTACCGGCTCCATAAAACAGATTTGCCTTAAACATGGCATGGATTACGAGATGGAAAAATGCCGCAGTATAAGCGCCGGTTCCAATTGCCATAATCATATACCCCAACTGGCTTACTGTGGAATATGCTAGCACTTGTTTTATATCCGTGCGCGTAATCGCGATTGTTGCAGCAAAGAATGCGGTAAACCCGCCAATATACGCAATTATAATTAACGCATCAGGACTTAAGATTGGAAAAACTCTTACCATCATAAAAACACCGGCGGCAACCATTGTTGCAGCATGTATCAATGCTGATACGGGAGTCGGACCTTCCATAGCATCCGGTAGCCAAATATGTAACGGGAACTGAGCTGATTTCCCAACCGCTCCTAAAAATAAGCCGATACCGGCTAATGTAAGTAATGTACCGGTAATTTTTCCGGCTGCAACTCCGGCAAAAATATCACCGTATGAAAATGAACCGATTGCGGTAAATAACAACATTATTCCAATAAAAAACCCAATATCTCCAACACGATTAGTAAGGAATGCCTTCTTCCCTGCATTGGCAGCCGAATCTTTTTCAAACCAAAATCCAATTAATAAATATGAACTAAGTCCAACCAACTCCCAACTCATATATAATAGCATGAAGCTGTTTGCTAAAACTATTCCGTTCATACTGAATGTAAATAGAGAAAGATAGGCATAATAACGAGAGTAGCGCGGATCACCCTCCATATATTTTAATGAAAAGATATGACTTGCCGATGAAATAATTGCCACCACTAAGAGCATAATTATAGTGATGTTATCAACTAAAAATCCCATCGATATTTTAAAATTAGCAGTTTCAAGCCAAGTAAATGAGAAATTCTGTTTGAAATTCGGATTGTAATCCAATAACATTCCGGCAAACAACGCAATTGATAGAACTAACGTAGCAAGTACAGCGCCAATTGATACCCAATCGCCTTGGCGCGGTAAACGTTTTCCAATAAAAATCTGTATACCAAAAGCAATTAGCGGTAAAAAGTAAATTAATAATGTATATTGTAAGAAAATGTTCATTGTTTCAACTGTTGCGCTTCATCCACATTTATGGAATTAAAATTTTGATATAGATTAATTATTATCGCTAACGCAACTGCTACTTCCGCTGCTGCTAATACAATAACAAATAATGCAAAAATATGTCCGGTAATATTTATCCCGCCAAAACGCGCAAATGCGATAAAATTTAGATTAGCGGCATTTAAAATCAATTCAATTCCCATTAAAACTGCAATTGCGTTTCGTCGTGTCATTACAGCAAACATACCCAGTGAAAAAAGAATAGCAGCTAAAATTAAATATACTTGCAGGGTATCCATTAACTCTCTTTCCTTGCTAATACGGCAGCACCTATTAAAGCTCCCAATAGTAATACAGAAGCAACCTCAAATGGTAATAGGTAATCAGTCATTAAAAGTATACCAATATCGTGTACAGTTTGCTGTGGTTCTTGACTATGAATTTGTAGCCAGGGGGTGATATTGACCATCCAGGCTAATCCCGCAAAAATTGCGATGACTATTAGCGCTCCAAAACCTCTTTGTACATTGGTATGGGAAATCCTAACCGAAGTGATTTTATGAGTAAGCATTATACCGAATAATAATAAAATTAGGATACCCCCAATGTAGATCATGACTTGTGTACCGGCCATAAAATCAGCCCATAAAAATACGTACATTGCTGCCACGCCAAGTAATGTGACCAACAATGCTATTGCAGCATATACTAAATTTTTAGAAAGGACTACCATTAGAGCAGCAGCTATAGTCATAATAACAAAGAACCAGAATACAATATTAATCATTTTTTAATATCTCCTGTTGCACTGGTAACGGCGTAGTAATCCTTTTAATATCTTTTTTAGTAACATTAGCAAATGTGAATATCAGTTTGCTTCGGTCATATTGTGAATATTCATAATCAAGTGGTTGTTTTTCAGAATTTGGTCCACCGGTCATAAATATACAATCTTCAGGACAGGGATATACACAAAGATTACAGAACATACATTCAGTCATATCAATATCAAAACGAGAAACTAATAACCGTTTTGTAGTACCATTTGATGTTAATCCCAAATCTGTTTCTTTAGGAACTTTGATTGTATCTATTTTAATACAATCTACCGGACATGCTCTTTCACATTTTCGACACCCAATACAATCATCAATATCAACATGGAGTTTTGATCTGATAATATTATAAATTTTCGGATCAAAACCGATATTTCGATCAGGTCTCGGCCATTTCTCTTCCGGATACTGTAATGTCACATTGCCTTTTCGGGCTTTAACCATATGTTTCATTGTAATGCCCAATCCAATCAGGAGTGTTTTTACGGCTTGCCATATGTTTTGAAAGTATTTTTTCATATTTATCCGATCACAAGCGTCCAAATTGCTACGCCAAATAAATTAAACAACGCAATTGGCAATAAGACTTTCCATGCTACACTCATTAACTGATCAACCCTTAATCTTGGGAATGTCCAGCGAAACCAAATCATAATAAATATAGTAGCTGTCAACTTGGTTAAAAACCAAAAGAACCCCCACCATGCTCCTTCCATAACCCCTGCTATCGGACTCTGCCAGCCACCTAAAAATGCAACAACAGTTATACCGCAAACCACCAACATATTTCCATATTCACTTAGAAAAAAGAATGCCCATCGCATACCGGAATATTCTGTGTGGAATCCCGCAACAAGTTCCGATTCCGCTTCCGGAATATCAAACGGGGTTCTATTTGTTTCAGCAACTCCGGCGATAAAATAAATGAAGAACGCCAAAAAGGAGAACGGATTATTGAAAATATTCCAGTTTGGTAAAAATCCCCATATGGTTCCTGCTTGACTATGGATTATCCCTTGCATACTCAAGGTACCAGCTAACAGCAAAATTGATACTAATGACAAAGCAGCCGGAATTTCATAACTAATAATTTGTGCAGCAGAACGCATACCGCCGAATAATGACCATTTATTGTCAGAAGACCAAGCGGCTAAAATGATCCCAATTACACCAAATGAACTGACTGCTAAAATGTAAAATATCCCAATATTCATATCTGCAGCAATTAAGTTCGGTCCAAATGGCATCGCAGCTAAGGCAATGAAAGCACCGAGAAAAAGAACGAAAGGAGCGATTATAAACAATTTCCTGTCTGCTGCTTTGGGAATAATATCTTCTTTCAGTAAAAGTTTTAAGGCATCTGCTACGGTTTGCAATAAACCCCATTTCCCGGCATGCAGTCCCGGACCTTGCCCCATCGGACCAATACGATCTTGCATAAACGCTGAAAACTTTCTTTCGGCATAAACGGCAGCTAGGGCATTTATCGCCATAATGGCGAAAATTAGAACAGCGGCAATAAAGACTGCTGTTATAAATAATATGGCAATATTTACATTAAAAGGAAGCCAGGATTGAAACCATTGAATGATCTTATCAATTGTCATCTGTCAATCTCACCTAAGACTATATCCAAACTGCCTAATATGACTAAAATATCTGAAAGCATCCAACCGGTTGCAATTTCGCTTAAAACACTTAAAGCGGTAAAAGCAGGTGAACGCATTTTTACACGAATTGGACTTGGCTTTCCATCACTTATGATATAGTATCCTAAATCACCTCTTGGTGATTCTGTTCTAAAATATATTGATCCTTTTGGCGGACGCACCTTTCTAGGCAATGCTTCGTGCACATCGCCTTTACGCGGCATTTTATCTAAGGCTTGCCGAATGATCTTTATACTTTCATTCATTTCTTCAGCGCGCACCCAATACCTATCCCAACAATCGCCAACTGACCCCATTAATCCTTTTCCAACCGGTATATCAAATTTAAATCTATCATATATAGAGTATGGTTCATCCTTGCGTAAATCCCATTTTACTCCTGAGCCGCGTAAATTTGGACCCGTAACGCCATAATCTATAGCAACATCTTTCGGTAAAATACCAACATCAGCGCTCCTTTCAATAAATATCTTATTATATGATAAAATATTATGATATTCGTTGATATTCTTTTCAAATTCATCTAAAAATCGGTATGATGCTTCAACAAAACCAACCGGCAAATCATGAGAAACACCGCCTACCCACATATAATTATAGAGCAAACGTGCCCCACAGGTTATTTCAAATAAATCTAAAATTCTTTCCCGATCACGGAACATATATAAAAATGGTGTATAGGCACCAACATCTAAACCAAATGTACCCAAAGCTAATAAATGGCTGGCAATCCGATTATACTCAGCCATAATCACGCGAATATATTCGACGCGTTCCGGTATTTTAATATCCATCATTTTTTCAACCGCAAGAACATATCCAAAACTATTATTCATTGCAGCAATATAATCGCAACGGTCAGTATATGGGACTACTTGTTCATAACTTAAATTTTCGCAATGTTTTTCAAAACATCGATGTAGATACCCGATTATCGGAATGATTTCAGAAATAATTTCACCGTCGGTTTTAACTTTTAGTCGTAAAACGCCATGTGTGCTTGGATGTTGAGGCCCAATATTCAAAGTCATTTCATCGGCGCGAATTAATCCCATCCTTTTCTCACTTTTGGAACTTTCATTCCATTATATATATTTGGTGTTTTGTAATCCTTACGTAATGGCCAACCTTTCCAATCATCCGGTAATAACATTCTCCGCAAATCGCGATGTCCTTTAAAACGAATGCCATACATATCATAAACTTCCCGCTCAAACCAATCGGCTATTCGCCAAACCTGTTCGACAGAAGGGATATATGGTTTTTTGCGCGATACAGAAATCCGTATCTCAATTTTATGCTTTAATTTCATTGAGTGAAAATTATAACGTACCTCCAAATCTTGCTCTAATCCCAAATCCACTCCCGTAATACACTGACAAGAATCAAATTTAAGCATAGAATCAGTTTTTATGAATTGTGCGATATCTTTCCATTGTTCCGGTTGAATTTGAATAAAATCATTGTGTGGTTCCTCCGGTTTAATAATAATTCCAGGGAATTTTACTTCAAGGATTTCACTGACTTTTTGATTGATTATCATTTTTTCTTAGTAAGCGGACGTTCTTTTCTGATTTTATCCTGAAGTTTTAATAACCCCTCTATTAATGATTCCGGTCTTGGGGGACAACCCGGTACATATACATCTACGGGAATTATCTGATCGACACCCTTTAACACATGATAACCTTGTCTCGAATAAGGACCACCACTATTGGCGCAGCTTCCCATAGATATAACATATTTAGGCTCTGCCATTTGATCATATAATAATTTTACACGTGATGCCATTTTCAATGTTACTGTTCCTGCTACAATCATAACATCTGCTTGACGAGGTGAGGATCGCGGCATCATACCGATGCGCTCGAGGTCATGTCGGCTAGCCGCAGTTGCCATCATTTCAATTGCACAGCAAGCTAAACCAAATTGAAAATACCAAGCTGATGTGGACCGTGCCCAGCTTAATAATTGATCAATCTTTGCTGTAACAATATTATCATCGAATCTATCTTCTAAAAAACCCATTTACTCCTAGGCTTCCTTTCCACTAATTTTTTGATATCTGCCTTCACCGTATTTAACACGATACTTTACCCAGTCTAAGTCCTTTTTCTTCCATACATAAATCAACCCCACAATAAGGATTATTAGAAATATCGCCATTTCAAAAAAAGCAAGCCAGCCCAATTCTTTATAAACCACTGCCCAAGGGAATAAAAATAATATTTCCACATCAAATATGATAAAAACCAGAGCAATTACATAATAACGAATATTAAATTTAACCCAAGCTGAACCCTCGGCTTCCTCACCACATTCATAGGTTGATAATTTGCTTTTTGAAGGGCGAGAAGGCGATAATAGTTTCGCTAATAAAAGCGCAACGGTCAATAAAACCGTGCCGATTATGACAAATAAAAATACTGTTCCGAAGTCTCTATACATTATTTGATTTGGTCATTGAAGTTACAAATTTATAGCTTTGCATTTTCAGCAGTCAAGGCAAACTTAGGTTTTTAAAAATTAATTCTAAAAACTATATTTTGATTTTGTTTTGAACCAATATAGTATAATAATTTTAAGTACTATGAAAATAATTAATACTATCCTTGTAAGTCTTCTTTCCCATTTACCAAAATGGATTGTCAAGCCATTTGCTTCACCATATGTAGCAGGTGTTACTGTTGACGAAGTGGTTGAAACCGTTAAATCACTAAACAATAAGGGCTATGTGACAACCGTTGACATTCTTGGTGAACATGTTGCTACAGAAGAAGAATCATATCGGATACGGAATGACTATCTAAATCTATATGATAGAATTGAAGGACTCGATGCAAATATTTCTCTTAAACCTACGCATTTAGGTATGGAGATTGATCCTGCGTTAGCTGAAAGCAATCTGCTCAGTATTTTAGAAAAAGCTAAAGAAAAAAATAACTTCATGCGAATCGATATGGAGAACTCTCCATATACCGATGCGACAATTGATATATATAAAAAATGTTTAATAAAATATAATAAAGTTGGAATGGTATTGCAATCCTATTTACAACGTACCGCGCAAGATATTTTTGATCTTGATTCCGCTAAATTTAATTGTAGAATCTGCAAAGGTATCTATCGTGAATCAGAAGAAATTGCCTATCATGGTAAAGAAAAAATACGTGAACAATTTTTCAATGATGTAAAAGCCATTTTAACCGGAAAAGGATATGTCGCTATAGCAACTCATGATAAACTACTGATAGATAAAATTGAAAATTGGATTATCGAAAAGAAGATTCCGCTCAATCGATTTGAGTTTCAAGTACTATACGGCGTACCAATGGGCAATCGATTGCAAAGATTGTTGGATAAAGGATACACAGTACGGAATTACGTACCATTCGGGGAAGCTTGGTTTGATTACTCGATACGCAGACTAAAAGAAAATCCAAATATTATGTGGTATGTATTAGGAAATATGTTTAAGAAGTAACCATTTAACAAAAATATAATCAAAATAGTCTAGAATTGAATTATCTAATAATAACTAAACATTTAACAAAATGAATGAAAAAGAAACAATAAACGCAAGTTGGATAGGAAAAATGGGTTTTGAGGCCAAAGTTAACGGTCATAAAATTATTTTGGATGCAGTTGAAAATGTCGGTGGTGAAGATAAAGGTCCAAGGCCTAAACCTTTTATGATGGTTTCGTTAGCAGGATGTACTGGAATGGATGTAATATCTATTCTTAAGAAAATGCGTGTAGATGTTGATGATTTTAATGTTAGGGTTGATGGTGAATTAACAGACGAACACCCAAAATATTATAACAAAATGCATGTAACTTACGAATTCTGGGGGAAAGACCTACCTATTGATAAACTTAAAAAAGCAGTAAAACTTTCTGAAGATAAATATTGCGGTGTTAGTGCAACTTACAAAAAGGTAATGGAGTTAACTTCAGAAATTATTGTGCACGAATAATTTGGTTTCAAGATGGTGTAATTAATGATGAAGCGGCTAAAAAAGCTGTGAATGCTGGATTATTGGTTGTCATGGACGATTGCATACTAAGACAACGCCAAGCGATGGATGATCCAAACTACGCAGCGCATTGTGAGATTTAGATTAGACTTTAGATATTAGATATTGGATATTGGATGTTAGATGTAAAGGTTTTGAATTCAACATTTAACATTCAAAACTCAACATCCACCTTCTTCCATTTTCCATCATCCATCAACCATTAATCATCATTACCCCGTTTTCCCCACCCCATTTTATTACGTAGAGTTGTGTAGTAACTGCAATCTACAAAATCTATAAACTTGATTACATAATTTGCTTTGCGCACTGTGATTACCGCATCATAATTAAAGTTATGGAAAACTTGCCCGTCCAGAGTAACTCCAATATCTTCCGCCGGATCTATAGGAAAAGTTATTTTAATTTCTGAGGAATCAGGAACAACTAATGGTCTTGAAGTAAGCGAATGAGGGCATATGGGAGTAATAATAATTGATTTAACGCTGGGTTCAACAATCGGACCTCCCGCTGAAAGCGAGTAAGCCGTTGAACCCGTGGGAGTTGAAACAATTATCCCGTCGGCTTTGTATTTGCCGATAAATCTATTGTCCGCTTCCAACATACAAGTAACCATCCGATGTGTTTTTCCATTATTTACAACTACTTCATTTAACACCTGTGAATTAATTGTTCTACCGTTTGCTGACATCTCGGCATCAAGGACCATATGGTCACTAATTATGTATTTCCCTTCAATTACCTGATTAAGTCTGTTATATAAATCAGATAAGGTAACATTAGCCATAAATCCCAAATCACCCAAATGAATACCTAATATCGGAATATTCCGATGTGCTACTGCACGAGCGGCGGATAATATTGTTCCATCACCACCTAAAGTAAGAATGAAATCCATATCATTAAAATCATCTGCACTTTCGATAACCGGAAAATCTGTTTGTTTAAATTGTTTTAAAATTCTGGTTGTGAGGTAAGGTGTTAATTCATGGTTTTTTGCCCAATCAAGGATTCCTGGAAGGGTGTCCCAAAATTTAGGTTTTTCTGTATTTCCCCAAATTGCGAACTTTTTAGATTTTTTCATTTTATAACTTTTAATTCAAATGAATTGTCTGTTTTTTTGATTAATTCTTTAATTTTTTGATCAGCATTATCCAATTTAGTACGGCAGATTTTGCTTAACTTGATGCCTTCTTTGAACAATTCCAAATTTTTCTCTAATGTCTCTTGTCCTGATTCAAGCTGATTTACAATTTCTTCCAATTTTTTGAATACTTCCTCAAAAGCAAGGTCTTTTTTCTTATTAGCCATTATATAACTTACAAAAATTGATTAATTCATTGTTTGTTTTTTGATTTAGTTAAATCCATAATTTTAGTTGCAGTAAATGATCCCTTTGAAGTCAATAATTCAAACTTATGACCCTTTTCAATATCTCCCGATGCTCTGATTATTTGTCTGTCAGGCAGCTTAAATGCAACTGAATAACCTCTTTTCAAAATTGCTATCGGATTTAAAGCCGATAATTTTTCAGTTAAAGGACTTAATTCCATTCTCAAAATATTTTGATTCTGTAATATAGAATTGACAAACCGGGCTGATAATTTTTCTAACTCACTTTGTTGTAAATCAATAATTTTTTGCGGTTGTTGCCTTGAATGGCGATTGATTAATTCGTCAACATTTTGCCACTTGCATTCTATCAAATTCTTGATATACGATTTAAGTTTCATTTCTAGTCTGTCAAAAGTTTCTTTTATATCTGACACAGAAGGACTTACAATTTCTGCGGCAGCCGATGGTGTAGATGTGTATTTGTCAGCAACCATATCTGATATAGAATAATCTGTTTCGTGTCCGACGGCAGAGATAATTGGGATTGTAGAAGCACTAATAGAACGGGCGACTATTTCCTCATTAAATGGCCATAAGTCTTCTAATGATCCGCCTCCCCGTCCCATAATTATTACATCAACTTTTTTATATTCATTAAATTCTTCAATCGCTTGGCCAATATCAAGAGCTGCCCCTTCACCTTGCACTTTAGTTGCACGTAAAATTATATCAACGAACGGGGCACGTCTCTCCAAAATTTGAAATATATCTTGAACAGCCGCTCCGGATTGACTTGTAATCACACCAATTGTTTTAGGATATTCCGGTAACTTCTGCTTCTTTTCAATATCAAATAAACCTTCTTCAGCAAGTTGTTTCTTTAATGCTTCAAATGCCAAATATAGAGTTCCAATACCTGATGGCTCCATTTGTTTTAAGTCAAGTTGATATACTCCTTTAGATTTATATACTTTTAACTTACCGAAAGCTAAAATCTGCATACCATCTTCCGGTTTAAATCGTAAATATTGATTAGATCCTTTCCACATTACCGCTTTGATCTCAGCAAAATCGTCTTTTAATGTAAAATACATATGACCGGAATAATGATGTTTAAAATTTGAAATCTCCCCGGAAACCCAAATTTGCTGAAAATTACCTTCAAGCAAATTTTTAATCTGATTTGTTAATTCACTAACTGAAATTGTTTGATTAGTGTCGAGCATTTATAAATTTAATAATTAATATTGAAGATTAAAGATTGTTTTTTTGTCATATAGTAATTTGTTGTATATCTGCCATATCCGTAACTATTACTGCCCCATAATCCACTAATTCCCAAATCTCATAATAACCTAATCCCCTATTTCCGGTGCTCCAGCTTTGACCCAACAGGTATACCAATAAGAAGCAATTCGTTCTGCAGACTTATTTAATCTATCATGAACAACATCTGCAGTCTGAGTGTACAATACAGATAAGTATTCATCATCAAATGAAAGTTTCTCGTATGTGTTAAGACTGTCAGCCTGAATTTTTGTTAAAGGAGCACGTGCTAATGAGTCAGCGCTAAGTAATAATAGATATACATTGTATGATTCCTTCACAATTGCAAATGCCATTTCCAAAGAGTTAAGAATTATGTTTGCATTATTTGATGGCTCGATATATGTCACGTACTGCTTAACCATTGGGGTCTCCCAACGGAAATGAACTCCTTCGTTTCCTGTTAATTGTCCATTATAATTAGCACAGGTATGCAGTGGCATGTGGATATCAGCAACATAATGACTTAAGGCAGACATAGTGTAAATTGATTTTTCCCATTTTCCTTCCTTGAATAATGCAACCAATCGATTGCAATAATTATCAATATTCCATGGGGCTATTCCCCATTGGCTCACATTTTCCTCGCCATATTTGGAATATAAATTGTCAATATTTCTTGGGATATTTTCAAAAGGATATTCATCATATAAATCAGCATCTATAAAATGGCGATGCCCTTCGTCAGGATCCACTGCCTTCCAAAAATCAGGATCAGCCGCATGATATGATAGTTTATCAATGTGCTGATTTAGAAAATCGCCGAATTCACCGGGAACTGCCTGAACAGCTGCTCTCGTAATTCGGCGATGTACATCATAACCCCAACCAAACAGTTGAGTTAACGATATTAACAATTGGAAAATAATTATATTTACGGCAATTCGCCGCATATTGTATATCTCCTACTTACGTTTCTTATGTCGATTAGCGCGTAAACGTTTTTTACGTTTATGTGTATTCATCTTGCGCTTTTTGCGTTTTTTTCCGCTTGGCATTAATTCTCCTTAATTATTTCAATGTGTTTAATACTTTTAACCGCATTTTTTTTGCTGGTTTAAATGTCGGAACATAACGTTCTTTCAAATAAATAATTTCTCCAGTGCCGGGATTTCGCGCTTTTTTAGGTTGTCGGTGTTTTACTGAAAAAGTACCAAATCCACGCAGTTCAACCCGTTCATGCTTAGATAATGCATCTATGATAATCGCCATAATACCGTTCATAACAGCTTCAGTTTCAACCTTGGTTAATCCGGTAGCCGTCGAAACATTATCCACTATTTCTTGCTTGGTCATTTTCTACTCCTATTGCCAACGATAGGCCGGTTCAACTCCAATTCGGCTTCCAAAATTATGTTGGATTTCATTATATAATAAATCAAATACAGATTTACGTTTTTTCCTTATTTCAACTTTTTTAGGTTTACCCTTAATACCACCAATTTTTCCCGCAATAGCGATGGCATCTTCAAAGGTACCTATTGTATCAATTAAACTTAATTCTAAAGCCTGATTTCCCGTAAATATTCTACCATCAGCAAATTTACGAACATCCTCAACCGGAATGCTTCTACCGATAGCAACTGCGTTAATAAATTGTTCATGTTGGTCATCTATTACCGACTGAAAATATTCACGATCAGCTCTACTAACCGGTCTGGTCGGTGAACCTGAATCTTTTAGTTTACCGCTCTTTATTGTTTCAACATGTAATCCTATCTTATCAAGTAATTTCGTTACCACGGGATATTCTATAATAACACCAATACTTCCTACTAATGAACCGTGGTTCGCCACAATCATTTCACTCTCAAGAGCAGCATAATACGCACCCGATGCCGCAGCATTATCCACTGATACAATAATAGGTACTTTTCCTTTTAAATCTTTAACTTTTTCATATATTTCTTGTGAGGCACCAACAACTCCTCCACCGCTGTTTATGCGCAAAACAATTGCTTTTATATCAGCTCTTTCGGAATAGTCATTTAACTGTTTATTTACTTGTTCGGAAGATAAAATCATTCCTTCTAAACGAACTATACCAATTTTAGCTCCTCCGAATATTCCGGAACCGGATGTCGCTGAACTAAAGATACGTATAATAATAAATAATAATAAAATAGAACCGATACCGAACCAGATCCATCGATTGCTTGAGCCCGGTTTGTAATTTTGCCTTAGCTTCTCTTTAACCATAGTGTTATCTTTTGACCGGGATATATAAATTGACCATATTTTAAACCATTCCAACTTCTGATCTGCCTTGCTTGAACACGATAATTATCTGCAATTTGTCCTAAAGTATCACCTTTTTTTACTGTATAAATCTCTTTTTTTGTCCCGGAAGGCCTTGTCGAACTTACACTACTATAACTTACTTTTGTCGCGCCACGTACAGGAATTGTCAACACTTGTCCTACTTTAATTTTGTGCCTATTCTTAATTTTATTTACCGCTGCAATATTATGAATAGAAACACGATACTTTCTAGATATGGTACCCAAATTCTCTCCGCTACGAACTCTATGAGTAATATATTGCGGAGCAAATCTTTTAGATTCAGGTAATGCTGCATATTTCTTTTCGAATAAATCTTTCTTCCCGATTGGTAACTTGAGGTTATATGATTTAGTCGGAGTTGCCGATTGTCTTAATTCAGGATTATATTGCCGTAAAATAGTTAAACTAATTCCGGCAGATTTTGCTAATATTGATAGATCTGCACTTTTCTCAATCTCAACAACATCATATTTCCATGGATTATTTTTCGGTGGATTAAACCCATACTTGGCCGGATCTTGACCAATAATGGTAGCAGCAAGAAAAAATGGAACATAATTTCTAGTTTCACGTGGTAACGCATGTAATTGCCAAAAATCTGATGTTTGGTGTAATCTTTGAGCTCTGGTAATTCTACCACTCCCTGCATTATAAGCTGCAAGTGCTAAATACCAGTTATCAAATTGTTCATATAACTCTGTAAGATATTTGCATGCGGCGTGCGTAGCTTTTTCAGGATCGCGCCTTTCATCCATATACCAATTGCGATTTAAATTGTAACGTACACCGGTACTATATATAAATTGCCACATTCCCGAAGCATTTGCCCGTGAATGAGCCTTTGGATTTAATCCTGATTCTATCATAGCAAGATATATTAATTCTTCAGGTAATGAGTATTGCTTTAATATATTTTGGATCATATCACCGTACATTGCACGACGGTTAAGATATATTTCAAATTGTTTTTTCCCTTTGGTTTGGAAAAAATGAATAAATTGCTCTACTTTTTTATTAGTAACAATCGGAATATGTCCGTCACGATCGTCTAACACAGTATACTTGGTATTCCCAATTTCAACTTCAATCGGTTCCACCAGTTGTGTCACATCATGTCGCAACTTTTCAGCGGTAATGGAAACATCGGATGCCTTTAATGTCGTTAAACGACTCGTGTAAATATCAACTAAAGTTTTTTCAAATCTATCAAATTCATCTTTATCATCAATATTCATCTCACCCAATTGATCCGCTTCCATTAACAAATCAAATATTCTGTCAAGATTAAAAATTACTTCGTTAGTGTCTTGATAAACATCAGCGATCATCGCCTCTGTTAAATACACTTTTACATCTCTCAATAATTGCGGTAGGCGATCTCCTGATTGAGAAAAGCCATTCCCATTCAAATAATTTATATTATTCGTTTTAGTACTATCATTATTAGATATATGGTCTTGTGCCCTTAGGTTTACTAAAGATAATGATATAATTATAAATCCTGTAAGTAGTCTAATCATAAGCTATTTAGCGGAACAACAGCGTCAAAATTAAGTGAGTGGATATGGTTAAACAAGTTTTAAGTAGCTCACCTATCAAGTATTTTTTCAACCAATTTTGATGTTCCGTATCCTTTTAAAAATGGTATTATTTTTACACTCCCCCCCCAGCCTTCCATCTCTATGGCTCCTACTATTGATTGAGAGTCGTAATCTCCGCCTTTTACTAACACGTTGGGCTTAAGTTCACAAATTAATTCAAGCGGTGTATCTTCATCAAATATTACTATCATATCAACCATTTTCATTGCATTTAAAATTGCGGCACGATCTTGTTCATCTTGATATGGTCTGGGTTTTCCTTTAATCCGCCTTACCGAAACATCGCTATTTAGTCCCACAATCAACATATCTCCCAATAATTTTGCCTTTCGTAAATACTCCACATGACCACGATGGATTATATCAAAACAACCATTAGTAAATACAATTATTTTTTGATCATTTCGCCATTTACTAATGATCTTTTGTGCTTCAGTTATATCAACTAACGACATAATTCTTTTCTTTTAATGGACATAAATGACACAATTTCTTGCCGCACCATTTGTCATCGATTGCAATTAGACCTTGGAGTATTGAAAATGATTTTAGTTGTGATGATTCTATTATAGTTCCAAATCGTTTTACAAAATTCCGGTAAGCATTATGTAACTTTAAATTATTCCATATTTCATAATAATTCTGATAATCCTTAATCTTATTTAAATACAAAGCTCTAGCAGCATAAAATGGAATTACAACATTTCCAAATAATTCGTTTTTAATACCTATTCCCATAACAGTTGGCAAATCATTAGCTACCAAAGTGTTTACATTAATTAAACTAGGTTGTCTATTAAAATCTAAATTTGAAAAATACTGTATTAATTTAACGGCAAGTTTCATCCGATTTTGCGGTTGCTGCGCCGGACGTATTCCACGCTTTACCCAATTGATTTTTAATTGTAAACTTTTTTTCCATAAGCATTTTCCACCTTCCAGTAATGTTAAATATTGATATTTGTCAAAGTTTATGCTATTTGCCAATTTCACAAATTGCGATTTATTACCACCTGCTCCGAGGACTCTAAAACTATTAATTATTAGAAGTTTATTTAATTGTGTTCGATTGTCATGATAGCCGTTATAAATATTGATCTTATCAAGCCACCTATTGTGACTATTATGAATAATTATATTAATTAAATAGGAACTTTTATTAATATTATTTAATGAACAATCATTAGAATAATTTATACCGGGTTTTAATAATATAGTTGGTATTGATGGTGTAACAATTCCATCATTTATCTTCCTTACAACATTTAATATTACTGAATGATATGCGGGATTTTGATGGTGCATGTGTTTGTACCAATCAGATGTACAAATATGACATTCAACCGGTCCATTTACCACATTATCATTAATAATTAAAATAGCACCTTTAATATCCGGACCTTCATGCTTATTATGTTTTCCGGCATTTATTATAGTGATACTACCTGAACTTGCCGTATCAATAATTGTACCTGGTAATATGTTAAGCCATTGCTTAACTAAATCAATTTCATATAGATTTGCAGGTTCTGAAACATTGTTTCTATAAGAAAGATTATGTAATAAATATCCCATTTTAGATTACAGAATAAAATGAACTATTTACTCTTTTCCCATTCTGATTTTAACTGAATTACTGCTTTATATACTTTATCTGTTAGTTCATTGCGATCTTTGTATGTCATTCCTTTTGTATTGATCGGTTTTCCGATATGTAATTCAACCGGAGTTGATTTTAATTTATGCGCTCCTTTAGTTGCGACATCACTCGTACCACACAGCGCCATCGGGACAACCGGAAACTGAGTTTCAATCGCTAAAAGAAAACCGCCTTTCTTAAATTTATGGATTTTACCGTCTTTGGAACGTGTCCCCTCAGGAAATAGCAAGATAGATCTCGGGTTCTTTTTTAGGCCCAGGGCTGCTTCCTTTAATGATTCAAGCGCTTTAATATGATTTTGTCTATCAATAAATATATGCTTCGCTGCTTGCATTGCCCAACCAAAAATGGGTATCCACTTGTATTCAATTTTTGATATTGATATGAGGTGATGTTTAATACCGGCAAATGCTAATGGAATGTCAAAAGGTGATTCATGATTACCGGCAAAAACGTAATTTTGTTCTGGATTAAGACGATCTAAACCATATACAGAGTATTTTACACCGGCTGAAGCAAGTAGAAGTTTTGACCAAATTTGGGCAATTTTGCCAAAAATCTTTCCTTTCCATTCAAAAATTGATAAAAATAATCCTACAATTCCTAATATACTAGTCCATAATATTAGATTAAAAACTGCCCAAATCGTTCTCATCTCTTTATTACCTCTGCTCCAAAATAAGGTTGTAGTGATTCCGGTAGTTGAATACTACCGTCCGACTGTTGGTAGGTTTCCAATAGTGTAATCATTAAGCGTGGTGTAGCCACACCCGAACCATTTAAAGTATGAACGAAATCTACCTTTTTATCCTCTTCCCTGCGATATCTGATTTTACCACGCCTTGCCTGAAATGATTCATAATTACTGCAGGTTGAGACTTCTAACCATCTTTCTTCACCGGGCGCCCACACTTCAAGATCATATGATTTTGCTGAAGCGAAACTCAATTCTCCCGTGCAAAGAGATAACACCCTATAATGCAATCCTAATGATTGTAAGATTGCTTCCGCCTGTAAGGTAAGCGCTTCCAATTCATTATAAGATTTTTCCGGTATTACAAATTTAACAATTTCTACTTTATTAAATTGATGTAGTCTTGTAAATCCGCGCGTATCTTTGCCATATGAACCGGCTTCACGACGAAAACATGCTGAATAGGCAACATAGTTGATTGGTAATTCTTTCTCATCGATTATCTCATTTTGATGAATATTTGTAATCGGGACTTCAGCGGTTGGAATTAAATAAAGCTCATCCCGATCTATAAAATACATATCATCTTGTAATTTAGGAATTTGAGCTGTATTTCGCATTGCTTCCATGCGGGAAACAAATGGTGGAAAAATCTCTTTACAATGATAATTGGCAACATGAAAGTCCAGCATATAATTGATAAGGGATCTCTCTAATTTTGCTCCTTGCCCCATGTATAAAGGAAAACCACTCCCAGCAATTGCAGCACCTTTTTTAAAGTCAAATAATTTTAATTTTTCACCAAGTTCTAAATGATTCTTATACTGAAAATTGGATTTTGGTTTATCTCCCCATTCACGAATAACAATATTGTCTTCAGAAGTTGAGCCAGCAGGAACAGAATTATGCGGTAAATTTGGAATTTCATATAATAGGGGTTCTAATTGATCATTTATTTCATTTAGATTTGATTCTACCTTTTTTATATTTTTAGAGAGTTCCTGCATCTCTGTAATGGCATCGTTAGCATCTTCTCCCCGTACTTTAGCTTTTCCTATTTTTTCGGAAGCCTTGTTACGCTGTGCTCTTTTTTCATTTAACTCATTCAATATAAAACGCTGTTCTTTTTCTAATTTTAATATCTGATCAATATTAACACTTTCACGCTTAGCCGCGATTCCACTTTTAATTAACGCAGTATTTTCCCTAATTAAATTTATTGGTAGCATTTTATCCTATAACATTAATAAACAAATTAAAATTAACGTCCTTGGCCAGAGAATATAACCCAAATTGTACTAATCATAATTTTTAAATCAAGTCCAAAACTAAGATTTTCAATGTAATAAAAATCAAATTTTAACTTTTGCCGGATATCATCAAGATTCTGATCATAGGATTGTTTGATCTGTGACCATCCTGAAATCCCTGGTAACACTGAAAGACGCCTATGGTAAAGCGGATATTCATTACTCAATTTATCAACAAAATATGGGCGTTCAGGACGAGGTCCAATTATACTCATATCACCTTTTAATACATTTAAAAATTGTGGTACTTCATCTATTCTAAATCTGCGTAAAAACCGTCCTACTTTTGTAATACGCGGGTCGTTAGCTTGAGCCCACATCGGACCCGTTTCCTCTTCGGCATTGTGTTGCATCGAGCGAAATTTTATAGTTTTAAATTTACGGAAGTCTTTTCCAACCCTTACTTGCTTGTATAAAACAGGACCCTTACTTTCAATTTTTATCGCAATTGCAATTAATAATGCAAATGGAATAAACGAAATTATGAAGGGGATTATAAGTAGCAAATCAAATACTTTTTTCAGACCTCTCTGATACCAATTTATATTTTCAAGATTGATTTCAATTAATGGCATTCCCGCGATTTGCTGAGTTCGAACCAACCCACTCATAACATCATACAAATCCGGTACGATCTTTATTGTTACAGGAAATCCATTAATCTGCCCCATTATGGAAAGTATCCTTGTATGATCAGGCTTTTCCAACGCTAAAACTATATCAGAGACTTCATTATCCTGAATTATAGTACCTATATTTTGCTCTTCACCTAATACAGGAATGTTGCCGGTATTTATATCTTCATCCGGATCATCAGCTGCTTTTATAAATCCAACAATATCATATCCTTGATCTTCGTGATGATATAGAAAATTTGCCGCGCTTAAACCACGGCGATTTTTACCTAGTATTATTGTTTTCTCACGACCAATTCCAATACGTAATAAATATTTTTGAAATGATCTTATCAAAAACCTAATTGTTAAGGCTATGGACATAAAAATCAACCAATAACGAGCCATACCACGTGCATTTATTGGGAAATTGAAAAATCTCAAAGCATCAATAAAAACATACAATACAACAATTGTGAATGTTACTTTAAGCATAGTTTCGATTTCAAACATCCTCGAAACTATATATTCACCTTTATATAAACCGTTTATTAAAAATAGGATATTCCACAGTAATTGAAAGATTATCCATACAATAATTTGTTCATAGTAATTTGGAAATGTTTTAGCTATTACTGCCTGTAAAACTATAGAATAAGCTATATAACCAGCTATGGAATCACTAATAAAAATCGTCCATGAAACGATCCATTTAGGAACACGAATACGATAATGCTGAAATAATTTCTTAATGATCAAATATAAAAGCCTTTTTTACTGCTAACAAAAATCCATAATGATGCAAAGTAAAAATTACAGGATTTACTATTAGAAAAAAAGCGGCTTTTAAAATTGAAAACGAAGTTAAATGATTTTATTATTGTGTTGCCGAAACACCGTAGCTATTCGTTCTGATGCTTTACCATCCCACAATGGTGGTATAGTATTTGATCGCTTTTTTCTATTTATAACATTATTAACCAAATCTGGAATTTTATAATAGTCTTTACCGATTAATTGATTTGTTCCTAAAGAGACAGTAACCGGACGTTCAGTATTTTCTCTGACGGTTATACAAGGAATTCCTAAATATGTCGTTTCCTCCTGAATACCGCCTGAGTCTGTGATCACAGTCGTGGTATTTTTCATAAGTCCAAGGAAATCAAGATAACCCAAAGGTTCAATTAAATGAAAATTCACATTATTTATTATATCTAAATTACTCTCAGCGATCATTTTTTTAGTGCGTGGATGTACTGGAAATATTACCGGAATCGATTTACTTATTGTTTCCAAATTATGTAGAATTGACTTTAGTGATTTAGGATCATCAACATTGGATGGTCTATGAAGAGTAACCAATATATATTGTTTTAAATCTTTAAATCTATTTGGTTTATCAGCTTTTGGTAATAGCCTTACAAGAGTGTCAATCATTACATTACCAACAAAATGAATTTTACTCTTCGGAATTCCCTCTTTAATAAGATTATCATCCCCGTCTTTAGAGGGCGTGAATAGCAAATCGGCAAGCTGATCGGTTATTAACCGATTTATTTCTTCAGGCATTTTTCGGTCGAATGAACGCAGACCTGCTTCAACATGTGCAATTGAAATTGACAACTTGCTGCAAACCATCGTAGCGGCTACAGTAGAATTAACATCTCCATAAACTAAAACCAAATCAGGTTTTAATTCATTTACCAGCTCTTCAAATTTGATCATGATTGCTGCAGTTTGACGAGCATGAGAATTGGAGCCGATATTCAAATTATAATCGGGTACCGGCATTTGTAATTCTTTAAAAAATATATCAGACATAAGTTTATCATAATGTTGTCCAGTATGAACTAATATCTGATTAAAGTCAGTCATCTTATTAATTGCACTCCAGACAGGAGCGGCTTTCATAAAGTTTGGTCGTGCGCCTACAACATGTATTAGTTTCATTATACTATAATTATATTATTTTAAATATTACTTTTTCCATTACTCTTGCTAATGATTCTCTGTCATAATACCTAAAAACATAATCAAACCCATTTTTAGAATATTTATTCATCAGTGCAGGTGAATCTTTTAATTTAATTATTGCAGTCACTATTCCCTCAACATCGTTGGAACTTACAACAATTCCTCCTTGAGCTTTGGATACTATATCAGCTGCTTCGCCGCCAGCGATTAAAATTACAGGTAATTTGCAGGCCCATGCCTCCAATAATTTAGACGGAACTGCATCTAATAATTTATCACTTACTAACGGTATTAAAGCTATATCTGATGTAGTTAATAACGATGGGATCGATTCTTTAGGTTGACTTTGTAAAAATGTGATATTATTTAGTTCTAAAGATTTAACACGATTTTGTAATTTTTGTTTTTCAACCCCTTCACCAACAATTAAAAATTGTATATCATTTTTTTCTTTTAAACGAATTGCGGTTTCAATGATTACATTGACGCCCTGAGCAATACCAATCAATCCGGCATATGATAGAATAAATTTATTCTTTAATCCTAATTCGCTCCGCCATTTCATTTGTTTTGTATCATTTATTAAATCAAAATCTACTCCATTAGGTACAACAGATATTTTTCCAATGGGAATATCAGATTTCTCAATCTTTGTTAATTTACGTTCGGTAACCGGTGTGATATAAGTTGCTTGTTTGTACAAATAATCTGCTAATTTTTTACTTAGCTTATGAACGATTCCGTTTTCTTTTACCATTCCTGCTTCGACCGCTACATCGGGCCAGATGTCTCTGATATCAAAAATCCATGGAATCTTATAAATCTTTGACAGGATTAATCCAAGGATACCAATTGTTAATGGTGGGGAGCTAGCAATAATAATATCAAAATTATTTCTTTTTCTAATGCCATTCCAAAGAGCAGTAAAAAAAAGGGTGAAATAATTTAATAATCGCACTAAAACTGATTTGTAGGAAACAGGAAATACTTTTGACCTCAAGATCTTGACCCCGTCAATAAATTCAATCTTATTTTTTTTATTTTTATATTCAGGAAAAATCTTACCCATAGGATAATTAGGATATCCCGTAATAACGGTTACGTCATGTCCAAATTTTACTAACCATTTCGCTAACCCACTAATTCTTGCGGCAGCTCCGCCCATTTCCGGCGGATAAAAATGTGATAAAAACAATATCCTAATTTGTTTACGATTCGTCATTTCAACTGGTTTAATCTAACAGTACAAAGTGAACGTTTTCCAGTATGAGAAGAATCAAATGCTACAAATTTTCCAGTTCTATCCCATCTTGGATGTAAATCACATCTAACATCTCCAGTGTACGAAAGGGGTGATTTCAGAATGACTAAGTCATCGCGCTTCTTAGAATTAACATTATAGCAAATTAAATATTGACGACGTAAACGATCAGGGTAAGTATCCGTTATAAAATTTTCTAGATCAGGCGCAAACTGAGGATGTCCGTCAGATGTAAGAATGTTTTTCCCAATTATCTTGAAATTATTTGTTTTATCCTGTAACAAATAATAATAATCACCAACACTTTTTTTATAACCATACGCTAATAAATGTTTATCATTTTGCCATGCTAAATGTGTTATGATACCATCAAAATCAAATTTAAAAATATCTGATCCGTCAAGGTTACAAGTAAATAGTATAGTCCAGGTTTGGTTATTTTTTTCTAGCCATCTATGATAGAAAGCAAATCGTTTCCCTGATGGAGAAAATAAACAATGAGTAAAATAATGATAAGATTCTTTGGTATATTTTTCAGAATCGTAATTTGCTATGTCTGCAATTGAAAATATTAATTGACTATCGTTGGTTTTTAAATTCAACAAATAAATACCATCATTTTTAGGAACGTTTTCTGATGCTGAATTATCATCAGAATTCGCATAACCATAGGCAGGAGCCGCTTTTTGTAAACGGATGAAACTATGGCATAAGGCATAGTTTCCATCAGGGCTGACTGCAGCAATATGTTTAGAATATTCTTCTAATAAATTTCCATTCATATCAATCACTTTAGCTACATGATTTGCACCATTATAATCATTAAAAATTATATTATTTGTATTACCAATCCATTGCAACATTGATCCCATTTGCCAATTCCAAGTACGTGTCGTTCCTAATAGCATAAATTCTGTTTGATCTTTACCGGTAAAATATCCGATTTCTACTTTTTCACTGCCTGTTGGCATTATTAAATCATTTGTATATTTATGTGCTAAAAGAAATTTATTGTCCGGTGACCAAGGACATTTATCATGAAATCCAAAAAAATACCCTTCTCTTGTAACAATAGTATAATCTGACTGTATTTTTTTTATTGGTACTATTGAAAATAATCTTTGATATAAACCAACGATTAAACTCTTAATTTTCGGAGAAAACCGGATTTTATTGTAAATATATCGTTCTAATGTATTCATCGGAATTGGCCAATAAATAATATATCAATAATTTTTAGTTAATAGATTTGCTTTAAACCATTCCACTTCTTTTCTTAATCCGTCTTTAGGTTTAGTAGTAGGATTATAACTTAGAATTTTTCTAGCTTTATTAATATTAGCATGTGTTTTTATCTGATCCCCGGATCTTTTTGGTTCAATCTTTATCCTCGCTTTTTTACTTATTATTTCTTCAATAATTTTTATCCCCTCACCGGTCGTTATCGCTTCATCAGTGCCAATATTAAAAATTTCACCATTACAAACTTCAATATTATCCATAACCGATACAATACCATCAATTATATCATCAATATATGTATAGCTTCTAATGTGGTTTTCACTACCTTCACATAGAGGAAATTCCTCATCATTCAGTATGCATTTAATTAATTTATGGTATAGTTTTTCCGGTCTTTCGCGAGGTCCGTATACTGAAAATAATCTTAGTGAGCAGGCTGTAATATTTTTATTACGCGATTCAGCAAGAACAAGTTGTTCGGCAGCAAGTTTTGTAACACCATAAACAGAGATCGGTTTAGGTACCGATGATTCATCGCCAATGGCGTTAGAGCCATAAACCGATGATGTCGAAATATTAACAAATCCTTGCAATGTTTTAGTTTCTTTAATCGCCTTAAGCAGTCGATTTGTGGCTATTATATTATTCTGTTCATATGATTTAAAGGGTACCGAGGAATCAATCCCGGGTTGTGCTGCTAGATGAAAAATAAAATCAATATCATCAGTAATTGCTCCTAAATCATCTTGAGAAAGATCAATATTAAAAAATTCTATTCCCTTTTTCTGCAATTGATTAATATTTAATTGTTTTAATGATTTAGAGTAATTGTTGATCAGACAATCTAAACCAATTACGTTATGATTTAAACCAACTAATCGTTCAGCTAAATGTGAACCAATAAATCCTGCCACACCTGTTACAAGTATATTCATATTTATTATTTTTTTAATCTTATATTTATATCAATAAAAATTATTGAGTTAAACTTTCATATACTTCATAAATATTGTTTGCATAATTAATTCCAGGTGCGATTTTACCTGAGTTTGGTTGATTAACAACATTCCAAATGGCATTTTCAAATTCAAATTTATTATTACATGAAAATAATTCTGTCCCAATAGGCCTTGTTACTGAATCGGATGCACACACTTTTACTCCCCAATATGCTGCTTCTCTAATAGCTACGCAATCACCATCCCTATCAGTATTGCGCACATATATATCAGTATTTTTTAGTAACCAATTAAATTGTTGGGGTGATAAATCGGTGAAAAAGTGTGCATTATCCATATTTTTAATCCTATTGATAATTCTGCTTTTATATTTTTTATTATGGGTTCCGTAAAATACAAAAAAGCCGAAATATTTTTTGTGATTTTCTAAATAATCCATGATCAAATCATATCCATAATAATCATGTAAATAACCACTCATTACTATTTTAATTTTATTTGATTGTTCAATTAATGAAATATCCTTGTTGTCAAAATCTTCATTTGAAGAGATTGGATGTATAAAGGCCGGAATTACTATAATTTTATCACTATTGATTCTTAGAACGTTACTTAGTAATTGTTTTTGTTCAGTATTTACTGTGATGATATAATTAAAGTTTCCTAAAATCTTCCTTAAAAATAAATGTTTTAATTTTGATTGTTTATTTAGTTTTTTATTAAATGTACCGCTATGAATTGTTATTAATTTACTTTGATTCTTAAAAAATCGAGATAGTAAATAAATTTTTAATAAATTGCGAAAGGCGGATACATGGATATGAATTATGGGTTTGGTATTTTTTAGTCTGAATAGTTTAATTACATTAAAAAACCAAACTATGTCATTATTTTTAATCAGCTTAGATTTGTTAAATCCTGTAAACAATATTTGACATTCGTCACCACTATTTATAATAAATTCATGTAAACGTTGAATATGAACTGAGATTCCACCGTATGGTGGGGGATAACCCCCAACTAATAATACACTTAATCTTTTATTTTTATTCAAAATATAATTCTCTGAATTAAATCATTCAACAACCAAATCTAATAAAAATTTGTTGTAATCTGGTATATTAACAACATTACTACCAACATTCAATTCTTTGTATTTTATTATTCTGTCAGCAAAAGTTTGTTCATCACCATAGTTAACTATAAATCCATCTTTGCCTTCTTCAATTATTTCATGAAAATATGGAATACAATCCGTAACTACAACAGGAGTCTGTAAGAACAAAGCTTCTAATATAACATTAGGTAATCCTTCCCATTTTGAAGATAATACAAATAAATCCGCATATTTATAGTACGGGAAAGGATTACTAATAAATCCATGAAATACAACGTTATCCGTAATATCTAATGTCTTTGACAAACTAATTAATTCTTGCTTATATATGCCATTGTCATTGTCTTCACCCAATATATGTAGCATAAATTGTTGATTATTTCTTATGACATGATGGAAACTTCTTAAAAGGAAATCAAATCCTTTCTGTTTTCTCAATCTTCCTGAAGCAATTATATTTATTTTTTTATTATTATACGGAATCTTTGCATTTATTACATTATCATTAATATATCTCGTATCAATAGGATTTGTTAAAACTACAATCTTACTTAGAGGAATATTAAAAACCTGATTAATTTCCTTTTTCATTGTCTTGGTCTGGGCTATAATGAAATCTGCTTTAGGGTATAGTAATTTTATAAGCCATAAATAATAACGTGGAAGTTGTTTATTATTAAATTGAGCACTTGGCATATTTGGTTCCCGTATTACTATTTTAACTCGATTTTTAATAAAAATAGATACTAATAATAATAATATATTCATCCTATTTGTTGTAGAGACAACTATTTGTGGATTTAATGATTTAATATTCTTCAGCAAAGAAAAAAAACTAAAACACGTTTTCTTAGATTTCATAGTAATAATTTCAACATCAGATGGTATCAGGTTAACAAATACACCGGAATCATCTATTAGTAGTAATTTTTTATTAAACTTTTGATCATCAATAGTACGAATTATATTTACAAATACTCGTTCTGCACCACCACCGTTTAGACTTGGTATAACAAATAATATATTGATTTTATTGCTCTTTAACATATTAATATCAGGATTAGGTCATCTGTTCAGTTAATCTGACTTTCTTAAAAACGTATGTAATAAGGTATATATTAAAGGCTACTCCTACAATAGAAAACATACTAATAGAGATAAAATGATTGTTATAGAAAAGATATCCCAAATAAATCGCCAGAAATCTAAATATCGCTAAAAATATTTCATATACCATACTAAATTTTTGCATTCCTAATATTTGAAGCGTCATAACAGAGGGAGGATTAATAGTTAAAGCAAAAATATAGATTATAATAAGCTGAGCATATATACCTGATACAAACCATTCTTTTCCAAAGACAAAAATAAATATAGATTGCGCAAATATACCAATAATTACAAAAGGTATAATTGATACTTTTATTAGTCCAAGAGTTGATTTAGTTAGTATTTGTCGGATACTTTCATTTTTATTAAATATTTTTGAAGCACGTTGAAAATATACCTGTCTAACGGAATTCCCGATTAGACGTGCTGGAGCAGTTAAGGCTCTATGAGTAAGCGAATAAAATCCGGCAATTTCTGCAGAATAAAACAATGTTAACAAAATTATTGGTAAATGTTGAGATAGTGAATTAATTAATACTGAAGTACTTTGGAATTTAGGGAAATTTTTATATCTCGATAAATTATCAATAATCCGTTTTTTTGAAATATTAGTTAGTTGTATGTAGTATTTTTTACTTGTTTGATACAATAAATAAATCAATGATGAAAATATGCCAATTACATTACCGTAAATTAAACTCAGTGAAGAAAAATTTATAATACCAAATGATAATTGGCTAAAAACTGTTACACTTGATTGAGCAACTCGAGTATTTGCAACAGATTTATACTGTTCATTTCTCGTACCCCATACAACAAATATTTGTAGTAATCCATTAATTAGTATTCCGATAGGAACTAACCAGATAAATAGTTTGATGTTTTCAGTAATGGTTACTAAATAACTTTTTAAAAAAAATAATATTACAAATACTAGAAGAGAAGTAAAAATTGTGATTATAATTGACAAGAACACAAGAGCTTTCGCATCCTCTTCATCCTCAGGTAACATTATCGCGAGCTCATATTTCCAGCTAGAAACAACCGAGATTGTTCCAACAATTGCGAGATATAGTGCTAAAATTCCAAAATTTTCCGGAGTGAATAATCTTGTCAATATCGGTGTAGCTGCAATTAATATGCCTTGCGATAAAGCGGTACCCGACATTAAAGTAATAACATTGAAAAGATATGAATTACTTTTAATATTTTTTAACAGTTTCAATGATTTATATGTTGAAGTTTTTTCCGCAAGATTAATCTATCTGAAAAACCTATTATTATTAGGAGAATCACCCATGTATATTTCCTATAATAGGATACAGTTACTAACTCCACAACCATAAGGCTTATTATAGCTGTTAGAAAGGTATGAACCAATTTTATTTGTTGTGAAGTTAATATAGGAGTTTTTAGCAGATTTATTAATCTTTTAATAACAAGGTAATATATACTATAATATGCTAACATTCCAAATGTACCGATCGTAGAAAGTAATTCTATATAATTGTTATGCGAATATAAAGGATTAGAAATCGGCCAATATTGTTTAATGACAGCTCTAAAATTATCTAATCCAACTCCAAAGAATAAATTATCTAACCAAATTTTAATACCATAAATAATAAACTGACTTCTTTCATAAGCGCTGTAATCGATAATTTTGGCAAAATTTACGCTAGATGAGTTAACACCCACTTTCATAAACGATAGTAATGTTTGTATTCTAAAATAATATGAACTATTTTGGAAATATTGGAATCCAATAAATAATAATGATGTAACTCCAAGGGCAAACAAAAACGTTTTAAAAAGGAATTTTCTTTTGTTGATGCTGTTTGTATAATTGTGTACTAAACGAATATAAATATATATAATTGTACTAACAGATATTAGTACTATGCCTTGACGAGAATGAGTATTAATGATTCCATATACTAAAATTATCATCATTAGATATATAAAAAATAATTTAAGTAATTTTTTCTCATTTCCTATTAAATAAAGTGTAAATATATATGCAAAAGATCCGAAGACTGCTAATGTATTCGGATTTCCTGCTGTTGATGCAATTCTATTTTTATATGCAAAACCCGACACAGATTCGAAAGTAACCACACCATATACTATTACTATTATAATGGATAATATAAATGTATAAAAAATATGTTTTTCTGTGATTTTACCTTGTATAATTACAGAATATCCTGCGATAAAAAATAATACCAGTTGAAAAATAGTTACCAATTTGCTAAATACAAGATCAATTTTAGTGGCAAAGAATCCTGAAATCAGGCAAAACAACAACCATAATAGTATGAAGGTAAATTCTTTGCTAATATATATTTTACCATTTAACCAAAACACATAAAATATGAAAAAGTAAAATAAAAATAACAAGCCAAAACCTTTGGAAATGACATTCCCAATGGGCATCATAGATATTATTATAATTGAACTGATATATAGTAGAAAAAGGATTTCTACGAGAGAGAGAGTTGTAAATTTAAATAGTTGGAGCTTACCAAACTTTAATGTCATCATTCATCTTTTGATACATTATGTTTATGATGATTCCTTAATCACTACATAACTCACGGATAAAAGTCCAGATAAAATAAAGACTAATATTACAATCGTTGCTCTTTTCGGTTTTGCTTTTAGTTCAGGTCTTACCGCGTAATCAAGCACTTGTAAAGTTGGTATATTTTTAGCCTCTTCAAATTTTTGTTGTTCATATAGCGGGCCTAAATACTCAACAAGCTTAGAATAATATTCTACTTGTCTTTGTAGTTTTACTAATTGGAGTTTTAAGTCGGGAACCGTTGAGAATTTTGGAATTAAATTAGCAGTTGAATTATTATTTATAAATTCGGAATACTTATTCTCGAGACTTTGTAATTCATTTTGTTTTTGTTTAACAAATGCATTATTATCATTAAAAGATTTTAGAGCAACTTCATATTCTACTTCTTTTTGTATAATTTGTGAACGTAGTAATGCTGCTTGTTGTACACCAATACTAACTTGATCTTCCAAACTGAGAATTCCTTTTTCTTTCATAAAATCAGCCAATTGGTTACTCACAAGTTCCAAGCTATCGACTATTGCATTAACACGTCCTTCCATAAATTGTCTATTATTTCTTGCATTTGATACACTTAACTCAATGTTAAGTGAATCAAGGTAGTAGACGACATAATTGGTCATTTCAGCAACTAAATCTTGATCCTTATCTAACATTGAAATTTCAACCTGATATTCATCACCTACTTCAAAAATTAAATTCTTATCTAATTTTTTTATAGCAAGCTCAGTATATTTTTGATTATAATGTTTTTTAAGATCAAATTTCTTTAGCATCAATTCTTTCAACGATCTACTTTTTAAAATGGCTAAATATCTAAATACATTTTCATTACCACCTGTCATTGGTCCTAATCCAAGCTCACCTAATATAGACATTGGATTAAGTGAAGAGCTTGAGGACTCAGGAGCTAATACTACTGCTTTTGCTTTATACCATTTTGGTAATAATAAACTAATTCCAATTGAGAGGGTAGTAATAATAAATACAAATAAGATGATTTTAGCTTTCCATTTCCAAATAATTTTACTTAAATCTTTTATATCAACTTCTCTTTGGTCCATAAAATCTCCTAATTATTATAAGTCCATAAACAATAATGAACTATTTCTCTTGGGTAAATTTATAAATTATATATGCTGATGAAGCAATAGAAGCAAGCGTCCTAATTATACCATCACTACCAACAATTTGATATAGCAAGCTTGGAGGTACCTCAATCATATCACCTGGCAATACAAATTCATCAATGGCATTTTTGATCTTTGTACCATCTGAGCGATATATTGTCGTTTTGTTAATATTCCCCGATCTAAAACTGGCACCCTGCTCCTTAGTTCCTCCCGCCATCGCGACATAATCGCGTGCGGTATAACCCGGAAAATATCTAAAAGAATTACTCCCACCACTCCGGTTCACAAAACCATAAACAACCACCTGATGATTATTGTATTCACCAGAAATCAAACCGATTGAATTGGCATAATCACTGAATGGCATAAATATTATATCTCCAGGCTTTAACAATACATTTTGTGAAATATCTTTTCCAGACAGATACTCTTTTAACTTTACTTCAATTGTATTTCCATCTCTGATTATTTGTACAACATCAGGATGGGCAAACTTTTGAACTCCACCAGATAGCAACATAGCATCATATACCTTATCCATAGGCGATACATAAATAAAGCCAGGATTATGAACTGCTCCTAAAACTTGTATTTTAAATCTCCTTATATCTAATAACGTAACATTAACCAACGCATTTTTAAGTACAGATTTGACGATATAATCACTAATCATTTTTTTTGCATCCGAAAGTGAAATTCCGCTAACATTTAATACTCCAACTGAGGGAATCAATATTTCACCCACCGGATTTATACGAATCGGCAAAGATAAATTTTTTGTTGATAAAATATTAATCCCAAGCAAATCACCCGGTCCTAAAATATATGAATCGGGATTTATCGATGTTTCAACAGGAGTATAAGTTAAACTTTCATTACTTGTTAAATCTATATCTTGATTTAACTGCATAGACTTCGCATCAAAATTATTAGATTCTTCGGAAAATATATTCCCAATATTTTGTGCATAAATAAATGATGATATTATTATTATGATAATGATTTTTTTCATTATAATTCCTTGTAATGCTTTTTATAATATTCTAAATACTCACCTGATTTCAGAGGTTTCCACCATTCATCATTTTGGTTGTACCAATCAACTGTAAATTTCATAGCTTTAAAGAAATCATGTTTTGGCTGCCATCCGATGTATGCAAGCTTTTCACAATTTAGTGAGTAACGTCTATCATGACCTAATCTATCTTGAACAAATTTCTTGAGAGTATCAGATTTGTTGGTTTCTTTTAAAATTAAATCTGTTATTTCGATATTTGTTAATTCGTTTCCACCACCAATATTATATATTTCGCCTACTTCACCATTGTCAATTATATACTGAATAGCATCACAATGATCTTCAACATACAACCAATCACGTACATTTTTACCATCGCCGTAAACAGGTAGTTTTTTATCTTCAATTGCGTTTGTAACAAACAATGGAATTAATTTTTCCGGAAATTGGTAAGGTCCAAAATTATTGCTTGCTCTAGTAATTATTACCGGCAATTTATAAGTAGTGAAATATGAATATGCCAATCTATCTGCTCCGGCTTTACTCGCCGAATATGGATTTCTAGGCATTAATGTATCGGTTTCCGAAAAGCTTCCCTTTTCGATACTGCCATACACCTCATCAGTGCTTATTTGTATAAACCGTTCTAAACCGAATTCTCGCGCTGTTTCCAATAAGGTGAATGTACCGAATATATCGGTTTGTATAAAATCATCGGGTTTCCCGATCGATCGATCAACATGACTCTCCGCTGCAAAATTAATTAGATAGTTCGGTTTATGTTTTTGAAAGATTTCTTTGACAATTTTTGAGTCGCAAATATCACCATGGTAAAAAATGTATCTCTCATCATCTTTAAAATCAGCAAGATTGTTAGGGTTACCGGCATAAGTAAGTTTATCTAAATTGACGATGGTTGCAAATTTATCACGATGAAAAATATAGCGAATAAAATTCGAGCCAATAAAGCCACATCCACCGGTAACAAAATATTTCTTCATGAATAATTCCTAGATTTTCGGTAAATATTTTTTATCAATTAATTTTAAAGTAGGCAAATTTCTATCCTTCTGTGATAAAATTGGGTTTTTCACTGGCCATTGAATATTTAATTCTTTGTCATTCCAAAGTAAACCATATTCATCTTCGGGGTGATAAATTTCAGTACACTTATACTGAAATATAGCCGTTTCCGATAAAACTACATATCCATGTGCGAAACCTTCCGGTATATACATGATTTTATTATTTTTACCAGATAAAATAAATTCCAAGTGTTTTCCAAATGTAGGTGAACCTCGTCTAATATCTACAGCGACATCAAAAACTTCACCTTGAATAACTCGCACTAGTTTACCCTGCTGAAGTTTTAATTGATAATGAAGCCCCCTTAATGTACCTTTTTTGGAAAATGCCTGATTATCCTGCAAATATTTTGTTGGTAATCCTAAAGTTTTAAAATCCTTGCTATTAAAACTTTCAAAAAAATATCCTCTGTCATCCTTATG
>CBDURO010000003.1:0-76635 GCA_965369995.1 uncultured bacterium
GACAAATCAAATAAATATGTCGAATATTATTAGTTTATGCGACATGTTTAATAAATGTGTCGAACGGTTAATCATTTTTACACTACTCTACAAACTTATATTTTGCAGACAGGTACCGGTAAAATAAATTTATGTAACTATGCATTCTGCAAAAGTGCATGAATTTGTGTTCATTCGTGCAATTCGTGGTCCAAATAATTAAACAAAATCAAACCTCGCCGTGAAATGCCGTAAAAATTTTGGCTGCTCGGTGATTCTCATACCTTTAATTTTTTCACGGTTTTTGTAGACATCTTTTGCCACTTCAAGAACATAATCAATATGACTTTGGGTGTGTGTGCGGCGGGGCAGGGCAAGGCGTACTAGTTCCATCTCGGCGGGTGTTTCTTCGCCGGTTTTTGGATCAATCTTGCCAAACATTACTGAACCAATTTCCACCGTTCGGATTCCACCGGCTAAATACAACTCAGCAGAAAGGGCCTGCCCGGGATATTCATTTTGTGGAATATGCGGAAGTAAGGTTTTTGCATCAATATAGATAGCATGTCCGCCTGGTGGCTGGACAATCGGATAACCAATTTCCATTAAGTGTTCGCCCAAATAGCGCGCTTCAGCTAAACGGTAGCGCAAATAATCTTCTTCTAAGACCTCTTGCAATCCAACCGCAATTGCTTCCAAATCACGTCCGGCTAAACCACCGTAAGTTGGAAATCCTTCAGTTAAAATCAATAAGTTTTTTTCTTCCTCGGCAAGCGCCTTATGGTTTGTACAAATGAACCCGCCAATATTAGCAAGCCCGTCTTTCTTAGCGCTCATTGTGCAGCCATCAGCATAGCTCATCATTTCGCGGACTATTTCTTTAATTGATGTGTCTTGATATCCGCCTTCGCGCAATTTTATAAAATAGGCATTCTCAGCAAAGCGCGCCGCATCAAAATAAAGCGGAATTCCATATGGCTCCAGTACTTTTTTGACTTCCTTAACATTTCCCATAGAAACCGGCTGGCCACCTCCCGAATTGTTTGTAATTGTCAACATACAAAGAGGAATCTTCTTCGCTCCAACTTTTTCAATTAGACGTTGAAGTTTCCGTACGTCCATATTTCCTTTGAACGGATGAATTTTTTTTGGGTCTTTTCCTTCGGGTATTACCAAATCTTCTGCAATCGCACCGCGATATTCGATGTTAGCTCGCGTAGTATCAAAGTGTGTATTGTTGGGTACAACATCGCCTTTTTTACACATCGTAGAAAAAAGGATTCTCTCGGCAGCTCTGCCCTGATGGGTAGGGATAACGTACTTAAAACCAAATATGTCTTTAACCGATTGTTCAAATCTTTGGAAACTCGGACTTCCGGCATAAGATTCATCGCCGCGCATTAGCGCTGCCCACTGCTCGGCGCTCATCGCACCTGTGCCGCTATCAGTTAAAAGATCGATTAATACATGTTGTGACTTGATCTTGAACAAGTTGTAATGTGCTTCTTTTAAATATTGTTCACGCTCTTCACGCGATGTCAAGCGCAGCGTTTGAACCGATTTAATTGTGAAAGGTTCTATTACTGTACGGTATGATTTTTCAATTGTCATTGTTTGCTCCTAATGATACAAAATTTTTCTTAAAACCAAATATATGTTATTGCGCTGTTACGTTTCCCAAAATCAGGATCATAGGGCAACCCGCATTCAGAACGCATAGCTACACTATCAGGATGAAACATGTCGTAATCCTCGCCCAATATTATCGCTTTAAAGCGACCGTGTTGGTCGTTGCACCAATCACACACAGCCCTGCGAAGCGCGCCCGAACCATGCCCATGAATAATTTTCATAGCTTGTATATTACCGCTATACATTGCATCGCTTACTTCTGTTTCCAATAAGCTAATCGCTTCATCTAAGAATAAATTTTTGTGTCCGATGTCTAAGATTTTCATCATGATAAATTATAAATTTTACCCGTAAGTTTACACATATATGGTCTTATTTTCTGAGTAATAAAGTTGAGGGATTATGAAACAAATAACATTTGGGAGAACTAATGCTAAAGTTTCTACCATTAGTTTAGGAACGTGGTCATATGGAGGTGAAAATGTTTCCGGTGGGCGTTCTGTCGGCTGGGCAGATCAATCTGATACGGATTCACGAGAAGCATTGATACAAGCATGGAAATCCGGTATTAATCATTGGGATACTGCTGATGTTTACGGTAACGGGCGTTCAGAGAAAATTATCGGAAATATTTGGGGCGTGGTACCACGTAATGATATATTCTTAGCAACTAAAGTAGGTTGGGACAAGGGTGACTTTGATCATTATTATCATCCAAAAATGATACAAGAACACATTGATTTATCATTAAAATATTTACAAACCGACGTAATCGATTTATATTATTTCCATCATTGCGATTTTGATTCAAATGATATTTTTGAAGATGCTTTGGATTTATTTCACCGTTTTCGCGAGCAAGGAAAAATCCGGTTTATTGGCTTGTCTGATTGGGATTCTGTTAAGATTATGAAATATATTGATAAAGTAAATCCGGATGTTATTCAACCATACCGCAATGTAATGGATGATCCATACAAATCAAGCGGATTAAAAGATTGGGTAGAGAAAAACAATTCCGGTATTGCATTTTTTTCTCCAATCAAAAATGGACTTTTAACAGGTAAATATTCCGAACCACCTATTTTTAAAGAAGGCGATTTTCGCTTAAACATCTCTGACTTTCAAGATATTGATTTGCTTAAGAAGCTTCAAAATAATAAACAAAAACTTGAAGAAAAATTTTTAGAACATCCTCAACCGGTATTACATGGTTTGCTCGGCGCTCTTTTAACCGATTCTCCAACTGGTTGTGTTCTGCTTGGACAACGAGATGTTAGTCAAGTGAACGCAGCGGCGGAACTTGGTGAAACCTTGACAGAAAAAGATGCTGATTGGGTTAAAAAACTATATAGAAAATAGGCTTATCAATGGTTAAAGAAACACATAGTCAACAAAATATTTTTTTAAATAAAGTCAATATTGATTCGGTCTTTGCCGCCCAGGTCAATAATCGTTGGAATGTGGGTCAAGCTTCTGCAAAAGAACGAATTGCAAAGCTTAAAAAGTTAGAAATTTGGATTATTAATAATAAACAGGCTATTCGCGACGCGTTGTATACAGACCTTAAAAAACCACCAACAGAAGTTGACCTGACTGAAATAGCTGTAAGCTTGTTTGAAATACGCCATGCAATCAAACACTTGCGTAAATGGATTAAACCTAAACGAGTAAGGCGTACACCCATTTACTTAACAACTCGCTCATGGATTCAATATGAACCACGTGGTGTCGTGCTAATAATATCTCCTTGGAATTATTCAATTAATTTAGTGTTTGCCCCCCTGTCTGCGGCTATCGCTGCTGGCAATTGTGTGATATTAAAACCCTCTGAATTTAGTCCACATTCATCAACTTTAACTAAGATAGCAATTAATGAATTATTTCAGGAAAATGAAGTTGCTGTATTCAACGGCGGTAAAGAAGTTGCAATAGAACTTCTAAAAAAACCATTCGACCATATCTTTTTTACTGGCAGTACCGAAAAAGGAAAAAAGGTAATGGAGGCTGCTTCAAAAACACTGTCGTCAGTAACGCTTGAGCTTGGGGGCAAATCTCCTGTTATTATTGATCAGACAGCTAATTTGAAAGATGCAGCACACAAAATAATTTGGGCAAAAATTCTCAATAGTGGACAGTCGTGCCATGCCCCTGATTATTTATTGGTTCATGAAAGTATTCAATCAGAATTTATAGAAAAACTAAAACATTATATTAAAAAATTATTGGGAGAGAACGAATCATTGTGGATATCCTCAAAAGATTTTGCAAGAATAATAGACAATCGGCATTTTGACCGTTTAAAACAATTGCTTAATGATGCAATAAAAGATGGAGCAAAAATAGAGATTGGTGGAAAATTTAATGAAGACGATAATTATATTGATCCAACAATACTTAGCAATATTTCTCCAACATCTGCCATTATGAGAGAAGAAATTTTTGGTCCACTACTCCCAATTTTAACCTTTTCAAATATTGATAATGCAATCGAACTGATAAATAGAAAATCGAAGCCTTTAGCGTTGTACATCTTTAGCAAAAACAAATCACATATTGATCGCATATTCGATAATACATCAGCCGGTACAACCTGCATTAATGATGTTTATATACAATATTCACAAACAAATCTTCCTTTTGGGGGTGTCAATCACAGCGGAATAGGAAAAGCACATGGATTTTATGCTTTTCAGGAGTTTTCAAACATGAGAGCGGTACTAAAACATCATCGCCTTGCACCCCTCAGATTAGTATATCCACCTTACACTAAGAGGGTGCAGAAAATAGCAGATTTGATAATAAAGTATTTTTAGGTTATTTCTTCAGTTTATACCCTTTCTTAACTTCAAATATTTCTCCGGCAAGAATACTTTCGTCAATGCTTAACACTTCTGTTGTCATATGAAATAATTCTAAAACAGACGTTTTTTGTGGTTCCTCGGTTTTTTTCTCTGCTTTTTTATCTAAAACATCTTTCATAAGTTTTTTGCCTAACAAACCACCGAAGTTTCTTTGAATATCCCGCATGGAAAGGCTTTCTTCTTCCGGTTCTTCTTCTTCTTGTTCTACCGATGATAAATTTTTAGTTATAGTAAGTTTCATATCATTGATAATAGGGTAACCTTGCAATTTGCTTACTTCTTCCGCAAGCGTTTGCATTTGTTCTTTGTACATTCCGGCTATCATTGCAAGTCCTTGGTTTTCCGGTACATCAAACCCGATTGCTTTCATATATCTTTTATTAAAATCATTGACTAAATCCATCTTTTTTGAAACACCTTTGGCATTCCACAAATCCGATACAAATAGCATTGTATCTTTTATACCGGTTTCTATATGGGTACCAACGGTTGTAACCGATGCTAAATAGTGCTGGCAATTAAATCCGTTTATTGTCTTGGATTCCTTTAGGTTTTTTACTTTAACAACCGGTTTTTTCCACTCATATTCAGATTCATAATCCTTGTCTTGTTCAGGCATTGGTTGTGATTGATATTCACCACTCTGTTGCATCGTTTTTTTGATTTCTTCAAATGTCTGTTCGGTATATTTCTTTTTCCGGTCATTGAAGTTCCACACCAACTTTTTATCAAGACGAATTATATTTGTTGTAGTGCCTTTTGGACTAAAATGCTTCATAAACGCTCCGGTGAATTTCAACTTTGTTTCAGTTTTTTGGGCATCCTCAATTAAATATGTTTTGGTGGTAGATTTAAAAGCTCCCATTCCCATAAATCCGTCACTGCTTGCTTTGGTTTCGAAAGTTACTTGCCCAAAAGTCATCTGCGCAAAAGCGATCGTGATTACAGTAAATAATTTGATTTGTCTATGTTTCATTTTCACTCCTTCTATTAAATATTAGACGTTTTCAAACCCTCAAGGTTTCTGAAAACCTTGAGGGTTTTAGTTTATATCTTTCTCAGAACTATCCTTGCGGAAGTTCAAAACTTCTGCAAAGTTCTGACTTATAATTTACGAAATGTTTCTTCACATTTAATACCAAGGGTTTCGAGTTCATCCAAAATTGGATTATAAAGCTCCGGTATCACAGGAACCCAAACGCCCGGTTTAGAAAACTTACCTTCAAGTATCATTCGAACACCAATTGCTACCGGTAAACTTACTGTACGGGACATTGAGCTGTCTCCATTAGGAACACCATAATCAATCATTGTGGAAGTAATTTCCTCTTTATTGCCGTTTTCATATTCCGCAAGGAAATTATGATAAAGAACCAACATATCACGTTCTCCATCTTCATATGACATTTTCTCAAGCATAATAGCAGTTAGAACATCAATTGGTCCACCTTTTTCAATTGGTAACTGTTTGGAGGAAAACAGTCCAAGCCATTCAAAATTATCCAATATCATTGATCCCTGTTGAATATCTAATTTATCTGCTATCGTTTTGCGAAGATCTCCATCGGGCGACCGCTTAATTAACTCCCAAACCATATCAGCGTATGTTTTTCCTGACCACTCTTTTTCATCTGTTTCTACATAACCTAAATCTACGATTGCTTTCAGGGTCTCACACCAGCCGGGATTGCGTAGCGTACCACGAAACATTGTCACAATTCCTTCAAGTCCATATACTTCTATATAATCCAAGGAATTACGATTAGGATAACCCTCAAGCTTCCCGAATGAAGGCACATCAACCTCCCAATGATTTGCAAAAAGATCTTTTCCCTCTATGTTGATATCTTCGCCATCTTTTCGGTATTTAGCATTGTTCTTTCCAGCTAACAGAACGCCTTTTGGGCTCCATGAAAATTTATATCCATAGGGATTTGTATTCGCTTCAGGAGCAGGCAGGCCTCCACAATATGACATAAAACTTGTGATTTTTCCACCTTTATTTTGAACGTTGTGAATAATCCTCATGGCAGACATATGGTCAATTCCCGGGTCAACACCACATTCATTCAATATAACAATTCCATTTTCTTTTGCTGGTTTATCTAAAGCTTTCATTTCCGGACTCACGTAAGATGTTGTTGCCATATTTGTATCCAGCTCAATACACAATTTAGCAATTTCAGCATGATAATTGGCCGGCAGCAAACTCACAACCAAATCGGCATCCGCAATCATTTTCTTTAATTCGTCCTGCTTGTTCACTGTCCATTCAATTGCTTCTCCGTTTGGATGTTCGCCAATCAATTTTTCTGCTTTTGCTACTGTACGGCTTGCTACGCGGACACGAATATTATGTTTTAATAAATAATCAACTAATGGTCGGGTTACAAGACCCGCCCCAAGTACTAATACTGTTTTCATTTGTTTTCCTTAATATTTAATTAAATTTCTATAAATACTTATCTAAATATTTGTATTCTGAAGTAAGCTCTCCTCTATACAAAATCATTCCTTTGCGTAATTCATTCGGTAATTGCAAATCTTTGAAGGCGACATCGTAATCAGCTTTTACAAGTTGTGGAATAAAATCAACTAACACTTTGCTGAAAGATTTAGAAGCTTCTACAGCCAATTCACACGGAAGATTATCTACCGCCATTATTACAGGTCCTGTTCCGCTAAAACCATCAGTTACAGAAGAATCTGTTGGATTATAAACATAAACCGGATTACCCGGTTCGGTTGATTTCACTGTACATTGAATCGCACCATCAATATCACAACTTATATCGCCGATTACTTTTAATTTCTGATTATCGGATTCAGTCCATGCCCTTTTTAAATAATCTAACGTAATTAATCTTGGATAGGGCGTGTCCCAATATATACAATTCATTAAAATTGACAATTTTGGTAAATATCTTTCAAACTTAGATTTATATTTGTCAGGATTGTCGTAATAGTCCTGCAATTCAAATTTATCGTTGGGGTTCTTGGGTTCAACTAAATCGCTTTCTTTAAAAACAACTTTATACAAAACATGTTTTGATTCATCAAATAAATTTTTGTTAGTTACTAAATCCGGTGGGGAGATTTCTTTGTGTGGAAAAATATCAAAAATTTCCTGTGCTCCTTGTGATACGTTCCCATAACCGCTAAATCCACAAACTAACGGACGCATTTCTTTAGGAATTCCATTTCTAGTGATTTCATCAGCAATTTTGCCAATTTGCCTTTTGACGTTCTCAAGTCCTCGATATTCAAATGTCTTTTTGATTTTACTGAATGGATTTTGCACACCTTCGGATTCAACGCGTTTTCCAAAAGCCCAAAGGGAATCTATCATTCCGGCTAATCCGGCATGCCTGCCAAAAAAAATCAGTCGTTGTCCTTTTTGATTAACAATACGTTCGTAATCAATAAGTTGTGTTTTTTCATCAATCATTTTTTGTAATAACGGCATATTGTAATCTTGTCCCTTAATTGTATGAGAAAAGAAGACATAGGTTTTTCCTTTTTCGATAAAATTGATCGGTATTTCTTTAACTGCCAGAACCACAGAGCAAGATGATATGTCTTCAGAGATTGTTGCGCCAACATCAATATATTCTTGATCAGAAAATATTCTGATTGGTGATGGCTGTAAAACCACTTCTATACCATTACTTACTAATTTCTTTACGTCGTTTGGAATTAACGGTACGCGGGCTTCCCATTTATTTTTATCTTCTCTTCTTATTCCTATTCGCATACTGAATTTTATTGATTATTATTGGATATTTATTGAATTTGAGTACGAAAATTACATATGTTATATATCTCTTTTAAAGACGTTTAGTAAAATAAAATCTATCCAGGTTTTTATTAGTTATTATGATAACGTTATTCAATAATTTTAGTCATACTATATATTACATCCTTGTTAAAAATATCAGGAACCTAATTTAATCAATTTACCTATATTGATGACTCTCAATTATGATCATTATAAACATTTCGTAGGCTAATTGTTCTATGAACATTAAAATAAATTTAGTCCTAGTAGTTGCCTTATTTGCGGTAAGTACATCATCAATCATAGCACGATTCCTACCCGATGTTTCATCTACAGTTATCTCGCTTTGGCGGCTAGTATTTGCCAGCATTGCTGTCTGGCTTTACAGTTTCTTTAAACCTCAAAATAAAATAAATAAGCAAAATATTATTCCGTTTGTTCTTTCAGGATTCTTTTTAGGTCTACATTTTGTTTGTTTCTATCAAGCGGTAAAATTAACTAGCATCGCAAATGCGACCTTATTGGGTATAACAGCACCTATGTTCACCCTTTTAATTGAGCGATTTAGTTTTAAAAGGAAATTTAAAAAAATAGTTTTTATCGGCTTCGCTGTGGCATTAATTGGTACAATAATGATAACCGGGTTGAATTTCTCAATTACTGACAGTACGGAAGTTGGTAAATTATATGGACTCTCAGCAGCGCTTTGTATTGCAATTGTGTATCTTTTAGCAAATAAGATTAGAACTGATACAAGAACAGTATCTTATACTCGTTTACTATATTTGATTGCGGCAATGCTTTTATTTGTTATCGCATCTACGAATGGTGAAAATATCTTTGCATTGAATAAGTCTGATTATTTGTGGTTATTAGCGCTTGGACTCATTCCAACCATTCTGGGACACAGCTTATTATATTATGGAATAAAATTTACGTCCCCCACGATAATAGCTTCGGTGCCGCTCGGCGAACCCGTCATCGCTTCCATTTTGGCATGGATGATCTTTTTTGAAAAAGTTCCGTTTATTACTTTAACAGGAGGGATATTAATACTATTCGGCGTATACTTAATTATTGTTAATTCGCCGAGAGCGCATTTGAGCGAAAATTATTAATTCGTTCATCGCCAACATATACCCCATGATATTCTTCCGATAACAACGTCGCTATCCTGCACATAATTTCCTCTCCGGTTATTTTTATGACTTTTTTTCTTGCTTTACGCTCTTTTGGTAATGACATAGGAAAAAATGTTTTTCCTATATTTATTTGCAATTTTGGTCTTATCCCTTTAAACCAATTAGTCCATATATTATCCATTCCAATCAAACTCATTGGCAATATTGGTGCACCTGTTGTCATCGCTAAATAGGCTGCTCCATTTTTAGCGGGTCTAATATATTGCTCTGTGGCACCGCCTTCAGGAAAAATTCCCACCACTTCACCTTTTTTTAGAGCTGTAATGGATTTCTTTATCGTTGATGGAGCAATATTTTGCCTGTTCGTAGGGATAAATCCATATAGCCACAGAGCCCACATAATCTGCGCTTCTATCTTTAGATCACTTGCCATTAAAAAATTAATCGGTCTCTTGATTGCAAAAATAACAAAAGGTGCATCAAACCTATTAAAATGGTTACAAACTACAATGAACGATCCTTTTTTAGGAATATTTTCACTCCCCTTAATTTGTATCTTTGCCAATATACTACCTAAAAACAATACAAAGTATCCTAATATATACCGTACAGCTTTTGGTCTCACAGAATATTTGTTAAGATTGCGTTCTTTTGACATTGATTTTTTTATTTAATGATAAAAAAAAGAGGGGCAATAAAAGCCCCTCTTTTCTTTAAGTCCTAATTTAAAAAGGAAGGTCGTCTTCTTGATCTGCGTCTTTTTGAGCAGAGCCGGTACCTCCGTCTTCCCCCTTGCGTCCTAACATTGTAAAATTATCACACAATATTTCAGTTGTATATCGTTTTACTTTGTCTTTGTCTTCCCAAGACCTGGTTTGTAAACGCCCCTCAATAAATACTAATTGACCTTTTTTCATGTATTCTGCTGCCGTTTCTGCCCTTTTGCCGAAAATTACAACCTTATGCCACTCGGTTTTATCCTTAAGGTCGCCTTCGGCTGATTTCCACGATTCATTGGTTGCTAAACTAAAATTTGTAACTGCGCTTCCCGATGTCATAAACCGGCTTTCCGGATCTGCCCCAAGATGTCCTATTAAAAGTACCTTATTTAAACTGCCTTTCTGCATATTTTTCTCCTATTTATAAATTTTATCATTTGTAAAATTTAACTCTTTTTTGTAACGTTACAATTAAAAAATTTATTATTATATTATTGCAGCTGAAAGCTCATTTTTCATTGATTCAACCAGTTGTTTTATTCTTTTTTCCGATTTTATTTTATCTTCTATATTTTTGCAAGCATGTAAAATTGTTGTATGATCTCTACCTCCAAAATATATGCCTATGCTCGAAAGTGACGCACCCAATATTTCCCTGCCAAGATAGGCTGCAATTTGCCTTGCCTCAACCAACTCTTTTTTTCTACTTGTTCCAACAATCTCTCTTTCTGAAATTGATGTTACTTCGGATACTTTGCGCACTATATCTTCGAGTTTTATTTCAGCTAAAAATCGCTTCCCAATTCGTTCTTTAACTACTTTTTTTACTAATTGCTCATCGATTTCTTTATTCGATAAGGATGAATAAGCTAGAATACGTATAATAGTGCTTTCTAATTCGCGAATGTTATTCTTAATATGTGTGGCCATAAATTCAATCATGGCATATGGTAGACTTAAGCCGTTCTGTTCGGCTTTCTCTAACAGAATCGCCACTCTTGTCTCAAAATCGGGCGGTTGAATATCCACCGCAAGACCCGAGTGAAAACGTGACAATAACCTGTCTTCCAAACCTTGCATATCGCCTGGATATCTATCAGCGGTAAGGACAATTTGCCTGCCTGATTGATATAATTCGTTAAACGTATGAAAAAATTGTTCTTGGGTTTGCTCCTTTCCTTGAAAAAACTGAATATCATCTATTAATAACACGTCGGCTTGCCGATAGAAACGTGAAAATTCAATCGTTTTCGATTTTTGAATACCTGAAATAAAATCTAAGGTAAATTTTTCACTTGAGGCACAAATAATATTAATATTTTCATTTTTTGCAAGCAGATGATTTCCGATTGCGTGTAACAAATGCGTTTTACCAAGACCAACGCCACCATAAACAACAAGAGGATTAAACGCTTCTACTCCTGGCGATTCTGCCGCAGATAGTGCCGCAGCTTTTGCAAATTGATTATTTGCCCCTTCAATATATCTAGAAAATGTGTAGTTCTCATTTAAAACCGGTGGTTTAAATCTCTTTTTTCGCTGCGTTTTTTCTCTATCAATGTTTTCAAAATTAATTGTTGACTCTTTTATTCCGGTAGGTGCAATTGTATATTTTACAGAAAAATCATTTTGTATATTTTCTTTTACCGCAGACTCAATTATACCATGATAATGGCTATCAATCCATTCAAAAAAGAACTGATTAGGAACTTCCAATACTAATTCAGTGTCATTTATTGCAATTGGTAAAATTGGCTCAAGCCATGTATTATAGGCATGAGATGGTAATTCATGTGAGAGGCTTTCTTTCACCTCTTTCCAAATATTTTCGTGATTTAATTTCAGGTTGTCCACAAGTTATCAACAACAGTGTGTTAACAAAACTTACCAAGCTATTTTGATATAATACAAAACTCTTTTTGTTTTTTAATTAAATTTTTATGTTTTTTTCTTGCTACCGCTTGATTTTTTTGTTTTTCTATTTCTTTTTGATTTTGTGTTCAATAAACGTATTTTCCGGGTCTAAATTTGGAGATGAAATGAAGAGAACCTATCAGCCAAGTCGGCGTAAAAGAAAAAACAAGCATGGTTTCCGTTCCCGGATGTCAAGCGTGGGCGGACGTAATGTTATTAGTCGCAGACGTAAAAAGGGCAGAAAAAAACTATCTGCATAGCAAAACGAATGCGCTCTACCCTTAATATATTTGATTTTGTGTTTAGAAAAATATTAAAGGCGGTCATTGGGTTGTATCGCCTTACTATTTCACCTTTACTTGGAAACAATTGCCGGTTTCACCCGACTTGTTCTCAATATGCACTAGATGCATTAAATACAAAAACCTTTTTTAAAGCCCTACCGCTTATAATAATAAGGGTGTCAAAATGCCATCCTTTTCATCGCGGTGGATATGATCCCGTAAAATAAAATAATGGACAAAAAAACACTTCTCGCCTTTTTTCTTATTGCTGTTGTTTTAATATTAATGCCATACTATATGAAAGTAGTGGCGCCTCCAGAACAGCTAACATCGCCAACCGATTCTGTTACAACAGTGACCGCACGACAAATCGAACCGGTCTCGACAAAAACAGATATTGTTTCACCACCTATCAGAGAAATTGTTGATAGTCCTTCGTATGAAAGCGTGCAACAATACGTTGCAGAACGGACATTAGCTGTTGAAACCCCACTTTACACCACAAACATAAGTAACAAAAACGGCGGTTCTTTTACATCGTTTATCTTAAAAAACTACAAAGCAACCGACTCAACATCTGTACAACTTGTGGATAACTTCAATAATAATAATTTATTGTTTGAGGCAGTTTCTGTTGATGGCGTTCCATTAATTTTAAGCGCCCCATGGGAATTAAGTAAATCAAAGAGAAGCTTTAATGTTTTTGACGAACCAATATCAATAAAGTTCACTACAGTTATATCAGGAAAAACCATTTCAAAAACACTCACCTTTAATCCGAATTCATACAAAATTGACGTTTCTTTTGACTTATCAGAAATAAGAGATCAAATTTCTCAAGGGCTTTATTCATTGTCTTGGAATGGTGGTTTGCCCTCTACAGAAAAAAATTTAAAGGATGAATTGTTTTACTATAAAGCATATGTCTATCAAGGTGACGAGCTCAGTTCTGAAAAATTACGCAAGCATAAAACACTTGATGAAAAGTATCGTGGACAAACAAACTGGGTTGGAACGCGAAATAAGTACTTTTTAACTGCAATTATACCTGTCGACAATGCCATTGGCGCACATCTTGGAGGCACATACGAATCTGATACCCCAAAATTCGATGTTTCAATAAAACAACAAGTAAATTCTAGTAATTCTTTTACTTTATATCTAGGGCCATTGGAATATAAAAGCGTATCCTCCCTTGGCGTTAATCTGGAGCAAACTATGTCAATGGGATGGTCTTTGATTCGTCCGATAAGCAGAGGTGTTTTAGCCGCCCTTGTTGCGATGCATAAATTCATACCGAATTACGGTGTTGTGCTAATAATATTTTCAATTCTTATTAAAATAATTGTGTATCCGCTAACGAAAAAAAGCTACCAGTCTATGAAGGCAATGAGTACTCTTCAGCCGAAAATTAAAGCCTTAAAGGAAAAATACGCTAAAGATCCTCAGAAGTTAAATAAAGCAACTATGCGGCTTTACAAAGAAGAGGGTGTTAACCCGATGGGTGGTTGTTTGCCAATGTTAATCCAAATGCCCCTATTATTTGCGCTTTTTCAGGTTTTCAGATCAACAATTGAATTACGTGGCCAACCGTTTATTTTATGGATAACTGACCTTTCCGCTCCTGACACTTTGTTAGAAATCGGCGGTTTTCCGATTAACATTCTGCCGCTTCTGATGGCTGTTTCAATGTTCATTCAACAAAAAATGAATCCAACTTCTATGGGAGCGGGGGCCGGACAACAAAAATCAATGATGTATTTTATGAACATATTCTTCATTTTCATTTTTTACCGTTTACCTTCGGGGTTAAATCTTTATTATACGTTGTTTAATGTTCTTACGATTCTTCAACAAAAGTATTTAACACCACATCAAGAACCTGTTACTCAACCGGTAAAGATTAAGAAAAAATGATCTCTGATACAATCGTTGCTCCGGCGACACCATATGGTATTGGCGGAATTGCGGTTGTTCGCCTAAGCGGCTCACAATCCCTGTCGATTGTTCATAACTTATTAAATAACAATAGATTATGTAAAAAATTTAAACATCGATATGCAACCTTGGTTAACCTTCAAGATGAGAACGGCGTTGCAATAGACGAATCCATTGTAACTTTCTTTGAGGCGCCTAATTCATATACCGGTGAAGACTTAATTGAAATATCATGCCACGGCAGCCCTGTTGTTGTGGATAAAATTATCTCAACCTGTTGCCATTTTGGTGCACGGATTGCCGACCCTGGAGAGTTTACAAAACGTGCCTTTATCAATGGGAAAATGGATCTTACGCAGGCCGAGGCTGTTGCTTCTTTAATCCATTCACTATCAGAAGAAGGTCGTCAATTAAATTTACGTTTGCTTCGTGGTGAATTATCAAAAAAGTTAAATGGTTTCCGAAAAATATTGATTGATGCGGTTTCAATGATTGAATTTGAGCTTGATATTTCAGAAGATAAGCTTCAACCGGATTTAAATGCTCAGGTATTGAAAATTGTAACAGAACAAATCAACCAAATCCAAGAACTACTAGATTCATATAAACAGGTTCGTATGCTTAATCGCGGAGCCCTTGTTGTTATTGCGGGACCACCGAATGTCGGTAAATCCACCTTGTTAAATATTCTCTCGGAAACCAATAGAGCTATCACAAGCAATTTGCCCGGCACTACGCGCGATACGATTGACGTACCTTTAATTTTAGACGGTGTACCAATTAATTTGGTTGATACAGCTGGAATGCGTCAAACTTCCGAAGAAATTGAACAGGAAGGGGTGAGCAGAACATTCAATTATTTAAAAAAAGCTGACTTAATCCTTTTGGTTCATGATCCCGGATTAGTTAAAATTCCTTATGATGATTATCCAAATAATATTCCGATTATAGAAATTATGAATAAGGTCGATTTACTCAATAAACCAGAATTAGAATCCACCCAACGCGTTTATTCCAACCGATTATTTTTATCAGCCAAAACTGGCTTTAATATTAAGCTGTTAAAACAACAAATAAAAACATCTCTAGGGATTAGCAGTTCTTTATCTGATAATATTACTATAACAACAAGCCGCCAACAGCGTGCCCTAAAACACTGTTTCGATAAACTAAATACAACTGTTGAGCTTTTGAACAACCCGCGATGCGCCTATGAGCTTGTATCAATTGAACTGCGAGAAGCACTTGATGCAATCGGTACAATACTGGGAAAAACCACGCCGGACGATATTTTAAATAATATTTTCAAGCAATTCTGCGTAGGCAAATAAGTTTCACGTGAAACATTCAGCAGGCAATAAATTTGATGTAATCGTTATCGGTGGCGGTCATGCCGGCGTGGAGGCGGCCCTCGCAAGCGCCCGTCTCGGCGTTAAAACCGCTCTCATATCGCAAGATAGGCATGCAATTGCCCGAATGTCGTGCAATCCGGCGATCGGTGGCCTGGCAAAGGGACAAATTGTACGCGAGATTGATGTTCTTGGTGGCATTGTGGGACTTGCCGCTGATGCGGCGGGGCTACAGTTTAAGCTATTAAACCGCTCAAAGGGACGTTCTGTCTGGTCGCCTCGTGCGCAAACCGATAAACGAGTGTATGAAAGTTGTGTTTTACATTTGGTTGAAGTTTCCGAAAATCTTACTTTAATAACGGGAGAGGCTGTTGATATTATTGATAAACATAATCTTATCTCTGGCGTCATGCTACGCAATGGTGAGCGGTTTGTTTGTAATTCTCTTGTAATAACTTGTGGCACGTTTCTAAATGGCTTGATTCACATCGGAAACCGAAAAATTCCAGCCGGGCGTATGGGTGAATCAAGTTCTATCGGAATAACGGAATCGCTGATTAAGCGTGGCCTTAAAGCGGGACGGCTTAAAACCGGAACGCCGCCACGACTATTTAAGGAAACAGTTAATTGGGAAAAACTATACACTATCGTTGGCGATGAAAACCCTGTTCCGTTTTCGTATCGGACAAAGAATTTTAATCCACCGAACATAGCGTGTCATGTGGCTAAAACAAATCCTTCCTGTCACGATATTATTTATAACGATATCGAGCGTTCCCCGTTGTTTTCGGGAGATATATTTGGTGAAGGTCCGCGCTACTGTCCATCGATAGAAGATAAAATTCATCGTTTTTCACACCATAATTCACATACATTGTTTTTAGAACCGGAGTGGCGCGATTCCGATCAAATTTATGTGAACGGCTTTGCTTCTAGTCTTCCTGAAGATGTTCAGATAAACGCGCTGCGTCAGGTTCCGGGATTAGAGAAAGTAGAGTTTTTGCGACCTGGCTATGCAATTGAATATGACTTTTTTCCACCGGCTCAATTGAAAGCCACGCTTGAATCAAAATTTATAAACGGATTATATTTTGCCGGACAGGTAAACGGAACTTCCGGCTATGAGGAAGCTGCCGGACAGGGACTAGTCGCGGGCATTAACGCCGCAAAGCTTGTTTTAAGGCAAAAACCGCTTACCTTGCACCGCGATGAAGCCTATATTGGAGTTTTAATAGACGATCTTATAACCAAAGACACGATGGAGCCATATCGTATGTTTACGTCAAGAGCAGAACATCGCTTGCTATTGCGATACTCCAATGCAGATCAACGTCTTGCCGAAAAAGCCAAACAATATGATTTAATCGATGACGTATTTTATGATTTTCTTTTCAACAAGATACAAACAACGGAGCAACTTGTAGAAAACTTGAACAATAGCGTTAAGCCAGATGAAGTAAACGAGATACTGTCGGATATTGACGGAACAGTTATTAAGCATTCTCAACCAGCCAGACAAATACTTAAGAGACCTGGAATTGAACTTTCTCATTTACCGGAACGCTTTACGGAGAACATTGATTATTCCAATTTCGATAAACATATAATCGATGAAATATACACGGAGGCCGAAACAACAATTAAATATGCCGGTTATATCGTTCGCCAATATGAACAAATTGAACGGTTAAAATCACAAGAGAAACTTTCTATACCAAAGAATTTTAATTATCTTTCGATTAACAGCTTGTCAAACGAAGCGCGCGAAAAGCTTAATTTTGTTAAGCCCGAAACACTTGGTCAAGCGATGCGGGTTTCTGGAGTTACGCCCGCAGATATTGGTGTATTGTCCGTCTTGCTTTATAAATCAAAATGAATGTTTCACGTGAAACGTCCCTATCAAATTTGCTATCAAACATGGCAATTAATTTGAATATCGATAAAAATGTATTTAGTACTAATCAGTCATTCTCTGGACTTACGAGCTCAGCGGCAAGCTTGCTATTGCTTTCAATTAATAGTAGTATTTATGACAAGCCGACTCTCATCGTCCTAGAGACTAGTACGTTAGCTGAAAAGCTATATTTAACATGTTATAACTTAGCTCCTGACGAAATTGCCTTCTTTCCCGAATCGGTATCAAAAGACTCAGATATTCCAGGATTTAATCTTGAAAACGAACGCTATCGATCAGAGGCGGTTAACTTTTTTCGTAAAAATAATTCGGGTTTAATTTTTACATCACTGGATGCCTCAAACGAGCCCGCTATAGATAAAATAACAAATGAAGAGACCTCTTTTATTCTTAAAATTAATGAAGCCCACGATCGCCAAACATTGCTATCTACTTTAAATAACTGGGACTATGAACAAACCGATCATACAGAAACACCAAAGACTTATTCTGTACGTGGGGGAATTTTAGATATATTTTTACCGTATTCTGCCAATCCAACGCGTATAGAGTTTTTTGGAAATACAATAGAGTCCATACGTATTTTTAATCCCAGATCGCAACGCACTATAAAAAATATAAACCGTATTGAAATATTTCCGCCGCCAATAAAAAACACTTCTTCACCTAATAAAATTTCTCTATTAAATTATTTGGGAAATACGTTTAATATCATCCATTTTTATGAAGAATCAGGATTGTTAAGCATACATTTCAATAAAAACCGCGACAATGATATAAATCTGAATTGTAAAAACATAAAACTATCAGAAGAGGATATCTCCGATAACGATATTTCCTTAGATTCAGCATTAAGCACAACAATGCCAGATAATGTTTTTTTATTTTCAGACAACATCAACACTAAAACATTTCTTAATAAATATAAGCACGAGAGCTTTTTTGCGATACACAATGCCCTAGAAAAAGGTTTTTATTCAAAAGATCTAAATCTTTGTTGTTTATCACTTTCTGAACTGAACAGCCAAAAACCTGTATTCCGCTCACGATGGACTGTTGATTCGGTTGCTGAAATTCCACAAAAAGAATTTTCTTCTTTAGAAGATTTGGATTGGGGTGATTATCTTGTACACCAGGACTTTGGTATCGGTTTATATCGCGGACTAAAGACGCTTTTAACCCACGACAAAGTAAATCAGGAATGTATTAAAATTGAATACGCAGATAATGCAAACATATATATCCCAATAGATAAATTTAATCGCGTGCATAGAATGATTGTTACCGGGGGTAAAGAACCTGCACTCTCTACCTTAAACAGTCCAAAATGGAAGAGGCAGAAACAAATAGCAAAAGAATCTGCCAAAATCGCTGTACAAGATTTGGTGAATTTATATACTTCACGAAACAGAAAACGGGGGTTTAAGTATAATAAAAACAATGGTTTCATGCGAGAATTGGAGGCGTCGTTCCCTTACGAAGAAACACCTGGGCAAAAAACTACAATAGAAGCGGTTGTATCAGATATGGAAAAAGAATTTCCGGTTGATATGCTCATTTGTGGAGATGTCGGTTTTGGAAAAACAGAAGTTGCTTTGAGGGCTATCCTAAAGGCGATTGTTTCCGGTAAAAAAGTTCTTTTTTTAACACCTACCACCATTCTTGCTGATCAACATTTTATATCGACCAAAGCCCGATTAGAGCCTTTGGGCGTACAAGTTGAATTACTATCACGATTTAAAACCAAAAAGCAACAGCAAGAAATATTGGAAAAAATGTTAATAGGTAAAACTGATTTGGTAATAGGAACTCACCGGTTACTTTCTCAAGATGTGCTTTTTCCCGATTTGGGGTTGCTAGTAATTGATGAAGAACATCGGTTTGGAGTAAAACATAAAGAAAAATTACGTCACTTGCGCTCTACCGTTGATGTACTAACACTTACCGCAACCCCGATACCAAGAACTTTGCAACAATCGTTGCTTGGTATACGAGACATAAGTCACATCAATACACCGCCAAAAACACGCCGCCCGATTAAAACATTTGTGCAATATCTCAATTGGGACAATATCAAAAGTATTGTAAATAATGAACTTGTGCGTGGCGGGCAAGTATATTTTTTACACAATGATATTTCATCAATTCCTTTCATTCTTAAAAAACTTATTGCCCTTTTTCCTAACCATGTGACAGGCGTAGCACATGGCAAAATGAACACAAGAGATTTAGAAAATACTGTCCTTTCGTTTTTTTCGGGAAATATTGATATTTTACTATGCACAACAATAATCGAATCCGGCCTAGATGTATCAAACGCTAACACAATTATTATCAACAATGCACAAAATTTTGGTCTTTCTCAATTATATCAAATCAGAGGTCGTGTTGGGCGTAGCTACAGACAGGCTTATTGTTTCTTGTTGTTACCGCACGGTAAAACTATCGGTGAAAGCGCACATAAACGGTTAAAGGCAATCGAACATTTTACTTCCTTAGGTTCCGGCTATGATATTTCTCTTAAAGATCTTGAAATTCGCGGTGCAGGTAATCTCTTTGGTTATAAGCAAAGCGGAAATATTGCCACCGTTGGATTTGAAATGTATTGTAAACTCTTACAAGAGGTTGTAGATGAATCAATCGGTAATACCGATGTACCACAACCGCCAAAGATTTCCATGCCAATTAATGCCATGTTAGACAGCGGTTATGTATCGCTCGTGCAAGACAGATTGTATTTTTACCAACAATTATCTGAAGCGCGTGATATTGGCGCAGTAAACAAAATTGAAGCTGAATTGCTTGATAGATTTAGTAGACTACCGCAGTCTGCAAAAAACTTAATGTATATAACCAAACTTCGCGCAAGGTTAACAGGAACCGCTGTGACGTACGTTTCGGTAATCGGTTCTGACCTCACGATAAAATTGGCAGATTTTTCACCTTTTTCATCCGCACAAGCACTATTTAAAGCTATTGAAGAAAAATTGGCAATAAATAATTTTAGTTATCAGTTTACCCCGTCAAAAAGTGGTTTTTCGATTTTGGTGAAAGCTGATAATCTTAATCATTCATTAAAAGCTCTAGAATTATTTGTTGAGCTGTTTTCTAAAGGAAATTTTTCCTAACTTTAATGTTTAAAATGTAGTGTCTATGAGAAAATTATTACCATTTATAATTGTTTTATTATTTATCTCTTGTGCGAAAGACAACAGGGTTGACACTCCTATTGTCGCAAAAGTAGAAAACTCAGTTCTTACCATTGCTGAGGCTGAAAAACTAAAACTTGCCGTTCCTAATCAAAACTATTCCATTAATGATGTAGTTGCGTCATGGATTGATAGAGAATTACTTTATCTCGCAGCAAAACATGGCGGTCTTGAAAACGATGAAACTTTAAACTCACAAGTCGGTATTTATCGGAAAGATTTATTTGGCAATACTTTCATGGATAATTACATTGCATCACAAATAACAATCGAAAATGCAGAGATTAAAACCTATTATGATAAAAATAGAAGTTCCTTCAAACATAAAAATGATAGCGCCAAGATCATGCATTTTTTTATAACGACCGACTCGGTTGCTCAATACATTGCTGAGGCTCTGAAACAACCAAATAATTCAACAGACAGAAAAGTACTTTTAGCAAATTATAATGTTGATGTTGCAACCGTTGAAAAGGGAAATCTTATCGAACAATTAGATTCTGAGATCTTTTCAAATAATAGAACGAATTTTACTATTGGTCCAATTGAAACCGACTATGGATACCATATCATAGAAGTATTAAGCAGATATGAGGCGGGTTCACAAATTAATATTGATGAAGCTTACGATGAAATTTATCAACGACTTTTCAATCAAAAAAAAGCTCTCAGTTCAATTCGCTTTTTAGATAGTTTAAGAAATCACTATACTGTAAAAATAAATTTAGAGAACAATTAATGAAAACACAAAAGATAAATCTTATAGTTTTATGCCTTCTTATTTTTTCAAATGTTGTATATAGCCAAGCAGAAAAAAGCAAGTCGGTTATTGATGGTGTCGCTGCAATTGTAGCAGACAATATTATTCTAAAAAGCGAATTAGCGCAGATTGTCAATCTTACAGCAATGCAACAAAATATAAATCCTAATCAAAATATGGAGCTATATCAACGTTTACAAATGCAGGTTTTACAATCGTTGATAGATCAAAAAGTAGTTTTAGAACTTGCAGAAAGAGACACAAACATTATCGTTAAGGATAAAGAGGTTGATATTGCTTTAGAAACACAAATAAATAATATTCTAGCGCAAGCCGGCAGTGAAGAAAATGCTGAAAAAATGCTCGGTGAATCATTGCGTGATTTTAAGCGTGAGTATTGGTATGATATTCGTGAACGACTATACGCAGATAAATTTCAGCAATCAAAGCTCCAAGGTGTCTCGGTAAATAGAACAGATGTTGAAAGTTTTTATAATACCTACAAAGACAGTTTACCATTTTTTCCACCAAAGATAAAACTACGTCATATTTTACTTCCTCTCAAGCCGGGAGAAAAAAGTATAAATACTACCCTTGCTTTGTTAGACAGTTTACGTGATGAAGTTTACGCAGGAGCAGATTTTTCAGAGTTTGCAAAATTATATTCACAGGATCCTGGCTCTAAAAACCGCGGAGGCGATCTTGGTTTTACGCGTCGTGGTTCCTTAGTCAGTGAATTTGAAGAAGTAGCTTTCACACTTGATATCGGAGAGATCAGTAAACCGGTTAAAACAGCTTTCGGTTATCACATAATACAACCACTAGAAAAACAGGGTGACAATGTACGTGTGAGACATATCTTAATAACTCCACCAATCTCAGAAGATGATGAACAAAAAGTGTATGATTTTGCCGCAACAATTAAAGATTCAGTAAAAACTCTTGATGAATTTATCGCTCTCAATAAGCGACATTCTGTTGATGAGCAAACCAATAAAAGTGGTGGTGACTGGGGATGGATAAATCCAAATTCTTTTGCCATTCCGGAAATTGGTCAGGTTTTACAATATTTGGAACTTCATGAATGCAGTCAGCCGGTTAAGACAAGTTTAGGGTATCACCTATTATGGCTCGAGGATGCCAAGGAAGGCGGATATCCTAATCTAGAAAAACACTGGATTGATATTGAAGCAATGGCTTTAAACAAAAAGAAAATGGATTGGTATCAAGTCTTTATTCAGGATGCGCGGGAAAAATTCTATATATCGATTAAAAATTAATATTCACAAGTTTTCAACATAACCTTTAATACTGTAAATTTACCGTCGTTAGTTATCCACATAATTATCTACATCTTGTCCACAAAAAATTTATCCTTCTATAAAAATGATCAATTAATTAGATAAACATTATTAGCGGTTAATTATCCACATAATTATCAACAATATCCACATAAAGTTTTAGTTTAAGTAAATCAACATACAGTTGTCATTATTTATATTAATTTAAAAAACAATCTATTAATCATATCAACATTATTAACACTATAAATAATAAAATGTTTTTAATATAAATCTAAAATATATTATATAATCAAAACATATTATCATACTATTGGGTATGTTTGATATTAAATTTTTATTTACTCTTTATGCTCATAATAAAGTAAATTAATACTCTTTATATAAACAATATTTACAAGGAAGTTTTATGAAAATTTCAACATCTAAAACAGAATTACAAACGGCTCTCCAGAAACTATCGAAAGCAGTACCAAATCGTTCAACTTTACCTATTTTAAGTTTTGTATTATTTCAAGTAGATGATGAAAATACAATTATTAGAAGTACAGATCTAGAAATCACAATTGTAACGAAATTGCCGGCAACTATAACAGAAACAGGGTCAGCCGCAATTCCTTTGCAACCATTATTAGAGATAACAAACGAGATCAATGATGATAGAATTACATTATCAGTTAATCAACAACATAAAATTGAATTAAAAACTGATAATGGTGTTTATGATCTAATGGGAAAACCCCCTGAAGAATTCCCTGCATTACCGCAAACTGACGGTAAAAAGAATTTAGGAATTAATCTTGAAACAATGAAATCAGTTATAGAAATGACAAGTTTCGCAGTAAGTCGTGATGAAATGAAACCGGCACTAACAGGAGTTTTTCTTCGGGTGAACGAAAGTCAGCTTACCGCAGTTGCGACCGATGGACACCGCCTTGTGCAATACATTGTTAAAGATTATAAAGCCGGTGAGTTTACAGGCGATGTTATTATACCAAGAAAATTTTTAGGTCTATTTAATACTTTTACTGCGGATGAAGTAAAAATTTTGGTAAGCGATAATCATCTAATCGCATCGTTTGGCGAAGATACGGTTTATACGCGAGTTATTGATGAACGATTCCCTGATTATGAAAGTGTAATACCGGCGGATAATGATAAAGTATTAGCCGTTAATCGTAATGATTTATTGGGAGCAGTACGAAGAGTTTCTATCTTTTCAAACAAAGCCACTCATCAAATTGCTCTGCATTTAAATGAGAAAAAAGTACGTATGACAACTGAAGATCCTGAAAAGGCATCGCGTGGTCAAGAAGATTTATCAGGCGCCCAATATAATGGTGAATCCCTTTTGATTGGTTATAATGCATCATATTTACGTGATATATTAGCTCATGTTCATGACGAAAATGTGATTATTAAATTGAAAACACCAATAACCGCGACTCTATTTTATCCTGAAAAAGAAAAAGAGAATATAGATTTGACAATGCTATTAATGCCTATTAGGTTGAACGATTAGGCATTAAAGATATTTATAAATATTAGTTTATTTTATGCCAATTAAGGAAATTGAATTGGTTTCTTTTCGCAATCATGATACTATAAATTTGGAATTTTACCCTAAGATCAATGTTATTTGGGGCAAGAATGGATCGGGTAAAACCGCTATCTTAGAAGCAATACATTCATTATCAATTGGCCGGAGTTTTAGAACAAATCGGAAAAAAGAATTATTAAAAGACGATAAAGAATTTTTTAGTATAACAGGAAAATTTCAAACTGCTGATAAAATTCAAGAAATTCAAATTAACCAAACTAAAGACGGAACAAGACGAACGTTCATCGATGGAAATAAACTTGAGAGTATTAGGGAATTGGTAGGATTAAATCCGGTAGTACTGTTATCTCCGGAAGAGCAAGTTATAACAAAAGGAGCACCGCAGGACCAAAGAAATTATTTTAATAAATTATTCTCGGTTGTCTCTAATGAATATTTCACAATTTTATCAGATTATAATAGAATTTTAAAACAACGTAACAAATTATTAGATGATTTTAATTTAACAAACGAAGCGGAAGCAGAATTAGATATTTGGAATGAGAGGATATCTGAAATCGGTCAAAAGTTGTGGAAGAAAAGGATAGATTATTTCAAAAATTTTAGTCTTGAACTAAATAAAACGGTAAAAGCTTTTAAGGATGATGACTTTACATTTTCGTGTGAGCTAGTAACAACAATATCAAATAATGAAAAAGAGTATACGGAAATATTGAATAAAAGACAAAACAGGGATATATACTTAGGGCGAACAACATATGGCCCGCATACGGATAAAATTAATTTTACGTTTAATGGAAAAAATATCAAACAGTATGGCTCACAAGGTGAACACAAACTTGCATTATTATTAATAAAATTAGCGGAAGTAAGGTTAATTAGAAAAGTAACTAAAAATGCCCCGACAGTACTTTTAGATGATTTATTTGCAAAATTAGACGACTATCGCAGCAAACAAGCGATGGCAATGATAGATAATGATCTTCAAACAATAATAACAACTACAGATTTAAAAATTGTTGAAGATAGAGGCGTAAAAATTAACAAATTCAATAATGGCAGTTTTTATTTAGGCTAATGCAAAGTTTAAAAATAGCTATTGATTCAATGTTGAAAAAGTTTGGCATTGATAATGCGATCGCCCAAAACAGGGCGTTAAATATTTGGAGTGAAATTGTTGGAGACAAAGTTGCAAAAAACACACAGCCCGACAGGGTTGAACATGGCGTGATAATTGTAAAAGTATCATCGCCAACATGGCGGCAGGAATTATATTTCCAAAAAAAAGAAATAATTCAAAAAATAAACAATACAATTGGTAAAAATGTAATAAGGGACATAAGATTCATATGACGAAAGACGTTCAAGAAAAATCTACTTACGGCGCAGAAAAAATTACGGTATTAAAAGGGTTAGAGGCTGTCAGGCGTCGCCCTGCGATGTATATCGGTGATGTTGGTAAGCGAGGATTACACCATCTAGTTTATGAGGTGGTCGATAATTCGGTCGATGAAGCACTTGCCGGCGAGTGTACAAAAATAAAAGTAAGCTTAAATAAAGACGGTTCTGTGTCGGTTGAGGACAATGGTCGAGGAATCCCTGTTGATATACATAAGGAAGAAAAGCTCCCAGCCTTGGAAGTTGTTATGACAATTTTACATGCCGGGGGAAAATTTGATAAAGGATCATATAAAATTTCCGGCGGTTTGCATGGAGTTGGTGTCTCGGTTGTAAATGCTTTATCTGAATTACTTACAGCAGAAGTTCATCGAGACAAAAAAATACACAAACAGAGTTATTCGAGAGGTAAAACAACAGGAAAACTTGAGGTTATAGGAAAAACAAAAAAGACAGGTACCATAATTACATTTTTACCTGACAGTGAAGTTTTTAACACAACAACTTTTGAATTTGACATCATAAGCGACCGTTTGCGCGAATTAGCATATCTTAATAGTGGCTTAGAAATAAAAATTGTTGATAATCGCGGTGACGAAAAAATTGAGGAGCTGTTTAATTATGTCGGAGGCTTAACTGATTTTGTTAAATATTTAGACAGTAGCAATCAGCCTCTGCATAATAAAATCGTAACAATTACAAAAACCGACACAGAAGTTCCGGTTGAAGTTGCCCTGCGATACAGCTCAAGCTACACCGAAAATATATTAACATTTGTGAATAATATTAACACGATTGAAGGTGGTACGCATTTATCTGGCTTCCGATCGGCTCTAACACGCGGGCTGAACAACTACGCAGCTAAAAACAACCTTATTAAAGCAAAGAAAAATGAAAAAATTTTATTGTCAGGAGAAGATTTTAGAGAAGGTTTAACCGCAGTAGTTTCAGTAAAAGTACCGGAACCGCAGTTTGAAGGACAAACAAAAACTAAACTTGGTAATGGTGACGTTAAAGGAATTGTCGACGCGGCTGTATATGAAGGTTTGCAAGATTTCTTAGAGGAAAATCCTTCAATTGGAAGGAAAATAATTGAAAAAGCCTTGTTAGCTTCAATAAGCCGTAGTGCAGCTCGTAAGGCGCGTGAATTGATTCGTCGAAAGAGTGCCTTGGGTAGCTCAACATTGCCCGGAAAGCTAGCAGACTGCTCAAACAGTGATCCATCTATGTGCGAATTGTACTTAGTTGAAGGTGATTCGGCGGGAGGCTCTGCTAAACAAGGAAGAAACCGCCGATTCCAGGCCATACTACCATTACGCGGTAAAGTTATAAATGCTGAAAAGGCACGAATTGATAAATTATTAGCGAATAACGAAATCCAAACAATAATTACAGCAATTGGTGCTGGATTTGGAGGGTCAGATGATGAGTCCGGCGAAAAATCCGCATCAGATTTTGATATTGAAAAACTTCGCTATCATAAAATCATTATAATGACCGATGCCGATGTGGACGGAAGCCATATTCGAACCCTATTACTAACATTCTTTTACAGAAAAATGCCGGAGCTAATTACCAATGGGAATATATATCTTGCAATGCCGCCCTTGTATAAAATAAAACAAGGCAAAAAAGAAGTATATGTATATGATGAAAACGAGCGAGAAACGATAGTTGAAAGATTGCAGAGAGAAAATCAGAACAAAAAAATTAATTTGCAACGGTATAAAGGATTAGGTGAAATGAATCCGGAGCAATTATGGATTACAACAATGGATCCTGAACGACGCACACTTATGCAAGTAACAATTAATGATGCAATGGAAGCATCAACAACCTTTCAGGAATTAATGGGTAGCGACGTAGAAGCAAGACGCGCCTTCATTGAAAAAAACGCAAAATTTGTTTCAAATCTTGACATTTAACAGACAGGAATAATAAAGTGGATATAGCAAGAGAAAATACTATTAATCGTGATATTGTAGATGAAATGAAAGAGAGTTATTTAAACTACTCTATGTCTGTTATTGTTGCGCGGGCATTGCCTGATGTGCGAGATGGACTTAAGCCGGTTCATCGCCGGATTCTCTTTGGAATGAATGAACTTGGTTCACAATGGAACCGAGCCTATAAAAAATCAGCCAGAATAGTTGGTGATGTATTAGGCAAATATCACCCACATGGCGATTCGTCGGTCTATGATGCGCTGGTGCGCATGGCGCAAGATTTTTCAATGCGCTATGAACTAGTTGATGGACAAGGTAATTTTGGATCGATTGACGGTGATAGCGCCGCCGCGATGCGGTACACAGAATCGCGCATGACGAGAATTGGAAGCGATATGCTGCACGATCTTGACAAGGATACGGTTAGTTGGGCGCCGAATTTTGACGAAACATTAAAAGAGCCAACGGTTTTACCAACGGTTTTTCCAGCGCTTTTAGCAAATGGTTCAGAAGGAATTGCAGTTGGAATGGCAACAAAAATTCCGCCACATAATGTAACTGAACTAATAAACGGTTTAATGGCCTTAATCGACAATTCTGAATTAACAGCCGAAGAGTTAATGGATTATGTAAAAGGACCGGACTTCCCAACGGGTGCTATAATAATGGGTACTGAAGGTATAAAAAGTGCATACAACACTGGCCGAGGCAAAGTAATAGTCCGGGGCAGAGCCTTTATAGAAACAAAAAAGAATGGTCGCGAACATATAATTATTTCTGAATTACCATATCAGGTAAACAAAGCAAATTTAATCGAAAAAATTGCTGATCTTGTGCGGGATAAAAAGATTGAAGGAATCTCAGATCTGAGGGATGAATCAGATAAAGACGGGATTCGTGTAGTAATTGAAATAAAAAGAGACGCCATTCCGGATGTGATTTTAAATCAATTATATAAACATACTCAACTTCAAGACACATTCGGTATAATCATGCTGGCGCTCGTCAATAGCGTGCCCAAAGTGATGAAGCTACCGGAAATGATGAATCATTTTATTGATTTTCGACACACTGTTGTAGTTCGCCGCACAGAATTTGATTTAAAACAAGCCGAAGCAAAAGCACATCTCCTTGAAGGATTAAAAATTGCGCTCGATAATATCGACGAAGTGATAAAAATAATACGCGGAAGTAAAGACCCTATATATGCAAAAGAAGGGTTGATGAACAGCTTTGAATTATCCGAACTACAAGCTCAAGCAATTTTAGATATGCGCTTACAAAGACTTACCAGTCTAGAAGTTGAAAAAGTAGTTGAGGAATATAGGGCAATCATTCAAACAATTGCTCAACTGAAAAATATTTTAGAAAGCCGCAGCATGCGGATGGATATCATTAAAACCGAGCTGAGAGAATTACTAGAAAAACACGGTGATGAACGTCGCACCGAAATAATGCCATACGGAGCCGAATTTTCTATTGAAGATATGATTGCAGAAGAAGAAATGGTCATAACTATTACTCACCAGGGATACATTAAGCGAACGGCGGTCAACACATATAGAACCCAAAGGCGTGGTGGGCGAGGAGTTCAAGGAGCCACGTCAAGAGACGAAGATTTCATAGAACATCTCTTTATAGCCAGCACGCATAATTATATGTTGTTTTTTACCGATGGAGGTAAGTGTTATTGGTTAAAAGTGTACGATATTCCGCAAGGTGGGCGAGCAACTCGTGGACGCGCCATAGTTAATTTAATCGGTTGCGAAACCGATGAGCACGTTAAGGCTTTTGTCAGTGTAAAAGAATTTGACGATGAACACTACATTGTGATGGCGACAAAAAAAGGTATTGTTAAGAAAACCGTTCTGTCGGCTTATGGAAAACCCCGTAAGGGTGGAATATATGCGATTGAAGTACGTGAAGGAGACGAGTTAATTGAGGCACGCATTACTAATGGTGAACACGATATTTTATTAGGCACAAGTGACGGAAAATCAATTCGTTTTTCGGAAAGCAATATTCGCCCAAGCGGACGAAAAACCATGGGCGTTATAGGAATTAAACTTAGTTCTGCTACGGATAAGTTAATCGGCATGTTAGTAGTTAAAAGAGAAGGAACAATTCTTGTTGCAACACAGCGCGGATATGGTAAAAGAACAGAAGTAATTCAGTATCGCACACAAGCGCGCGCAGGTAAAGGCGTTTTAACAATGCGCACTACGGAAAAAACCGGAAAGATGGTAGCAATTATGGAAGTTGTCGATACAGACGATCTAATCATTATAACCGACATGGGAGTTATTATGCGTCAGCCTGTATCCGCAATTCGTACAATAGGTCGTGTTACTCAAGGTGTTCGTTTAGTAAAGCTTGATGAAGGAGCCATGATTTCTTCTATTTCTCGTGTCGTTAGAGATGAAGAAACAGTAGAAGAGGAAGAGAAAAAAGACCAACAACTTACCATCGGTCAAATTGAATAGGTGAAAATTAAGGAAAACGTTGAGAGTGTAAAGGAGCGCATTGCTATCGCTCAACTACGGAGCGATAATAAAACACCCATTACAATTGTTGCTGTTACAAAAACACATCCGGCATCAATAATTCTTGAAGCCCGGCAAGCGGGGTTAGATACTATCGGAGAAAACCGCGTTCAAGAGGCAGAAGATAAATTCTCGAAAATCGCTGAAATCCTTCCTAATATCACAAAACGCTTAGTTGGACATTTACAATCCAATAAAATAAACAAAGCACTTAATCTTTTTGATACGATAGATTCTGTTGATTCATTAAAACTCGCAAGTAAAATAGGCAAAAAGGCAGTTTCTTTAAACCGCACTATACCAATTTTGTTGGAGGTTAATACAAGCGGAGAAAGTGCAAAGTTTGGATTTATTCCTGATAATATAGATGAAATGCTTGCCTGCTTTGAAATACCGGGAATAGAAATACAGGGACTTATGACTATTGGACCACTTACTTCAGATATCAAAAGAATAAGAAGAGCTTTTATTACTTTGCGAGAATTACGTAATTCTATAAAAAATCAGCTCATAAAAAATGTTGATAAATTTACTGAGCTATCAATGGGGATGAGTGGTGATTTTGAAATAGCCGTAGAAGAGGGCGCTACAATGGTACGATTAGGTACAGTATTGTTTGGGCAAAGGATGGCGAAATGATGAATTATAAACAAAGGCCAATTTATTTGTGTGCTTTTACAAAAGAATGGAAAAAAAAAGTTAAACCTGCCGGATCAATAGCGAGTCATAACTACGGAAAAATAAATAATCAAATTATTCTATGGCCGAAAAAGATTGATTCAGCAACAATTAACCCGGAAAATTTTAGTGAACTAAAAAAGCATTACAATATAAAAGAATTATTATTTATTGATCGAATAATTGGAATAAATAAATCGGTATCCATAATAAATCATGTGAATAGATCTGGACAAAACTTTCTTCGAAGCAAAACACCGTTTAATAAACTTCCTCAATTTCCGGACATGTCTAAAATGTATCAGAAAATAAGCGGATTAGATATGGTTGTTGTTCATACGATAGGAAAAAAAAGATTTCAAAGTCCACCAAACGAAAAAGTTATTTGGAGTGAATTGATTGGATTAATTGCTCCGGTAGCGCATTATGTTGGAATAAGGGTCTTCGCAATAGGCGGAGTTAACTTGAAAGATATTTTAAAAGAATTGTAATAGCCACAATAAGCACAAAAGACACAAAACAAAACCAAATTAAACTTATTTTAAGGAAAACGTCATGAAAAAAGTAACCACTTTATTCTTGTTTTTATTGCTATGCTCCTGTGCAACAACTTCGAATAATATTTTAAAATATCCTGCAACTCAAAAAGGGTCAGTAGTTGATAATTATTTTGGTATGGAAGTTGCCGATCCATACCGGTGGCTCGAAGATGATTTATCGGTAGAGACCACCCTGTGGGTTGAGGCTCAGAATAAGGTTACTTTTAACTATTTAGATCAAATTCCATTCCGGGACGAAATTAAACAACGACTTGAAGAACTGTGGGATTATGAAAAAGTTAGTTCACCCAAAAAACATGGTGATTACTATTATTTTTATAAAAATGATGGACTTCAAAACCAATATGTTTTATACCGTACAGAAAATTTAGACACAGAAAAGGCCGATGTGTTTATTGATCCAAATAAATTTTCTGATGATGGTACTATTTCAATGGCTGGATCTGGTTTTACAAAAGATGGTTCATTAATGGCATATTTAATCTCAGAAAGTGGCTCAGATTGGCGCAAAATTATTATAAAAAACACAGTAACAGGCAATATTATTGGAGACACATTAGTTGATGTAAAATTTAGTGGAGTATCCTGGCGAGGGAATGAGGGTTTTTATTATAGTAGCTATGATAAGCCCAAAGAAGGTAGTCAGTTATCAGGAAAAACTCAATTTCATAAATTGTATTTTCATAAATTGGATACAAGCCAAAAAGAAGACGTTCTGATCTTTGGTGGTGAAAAACAACCTAGAAGATATATCGGAGCATACCTTACTGAGGATGAAAAGTATCTGATTATTTCCGCTTCTGAAAGTACAAGTGGCAATGAACTCTATCTTCAGGATTTAACCCAAGCCGGAAGTCAAATTGTTCCTATAATAACCGGTTTTGATAATGAGCACTATGTTGTTGATAATGAAAGCACCCGGCTGATTATCCATACAAATTTATATGCATCGAACAACCGCGTTGTAGAAGTTGACGCAATAAATCCAGGTCAGGAAAATTGGAAAGATTTAATTCCTGAGACAGAAAATGTTATGTCAATTTCAGCAGCCGGAAATAATTTATTTGCGTCATATATGGTTGATGTAAAATCAAAAGTATTACAATTTGATTATAGTGGTAAACTTGTAAGAGAAATTGAATTACCAGCCATAGGAACAGCCCGGGGATTTGGAGCAGAAAAAGGAGACAATAAACTTTATTATTCTTTTACAGCCTTTACTTATCCAGGAACGATTTTTAAATACACAATTGAAAGCGGCGAATCAGAACTTTACTGGAAGCCGGCTATTGATTTTAATCCTGAAGACTTTGAAACAGAGCAAGTTTTTTATAAAAGTAAAGATGGAACAGAAATCCCAATGTTCATTGTTTATAAAAAAGGTTTAGAGAAAAACGGCAAAAACCCGACCTATCTGTATGCATATGGTGGATTCAACATAAGCTTAACTCCCCGATTTCGTTTATTAACTCTTATAGGACTTGAAAATGGTGGAATATATGCCCAACCAAATTTACGAGGAGGCGGAGAATATGGTGAAAAATGGCATGAAGCAGGTATAAAAATGCTAAAACAAAATGTATTTGATGATTTTATTTCTGCTGCTGAGTATTTGAAAGACAATAAATATACCTCAAGGGATTATTTGGCAATTGCAGGAGGGTCAAATGGTGGTTTATTGGTTGGAGCAGTTATGACTCAACGCCCCGATTTGGCACGAGTTGCTTTTCCTGCAGTGGGCGTGCTAGATATGTTAAGATATCATAAATTTACATCTGGGGCAGGATGGACTTCAGACTTTGGCAATGCAGAGGAATCGAAAGAAATGTTTGAATACCTTAAAGGATATTCCCCGCTACATAATATTAATGAGGCTGAATATCCTGCGACATTGATAACAACAGCCGATCATGACGATAGGGTAGTTCCGGCGCATTCATTTAAATTTGCCGCGACCATGCAGGCAATGCAAAAAGGTAACAACCCAATATTAATTAGAATTGAAACAAAAGCAGGGCACGGTGCCGGAAAACCAACATCTAAGATTATTGAAGAGTATGCCGATAGACTGTCATTTATGTTTTATAATATGGGAATGGATTATTAAAACACGATAGAAAGGGGGAGAAAAATTCCGCCCCTGTAATCAAAAATCTATTTTAGAAAGTTCGTTGGCAATCTGAGCACCAACCTTTACATTATTTAGCGCAAGAGCAATATTTGTTTTAAGGCTTTCGCCGGCGCTTAACGCAACAATTTTTTTAAGTAAAAATGGTGTAACCTTTTTACCGGTTATTTCTTTCTCGGCACATTCCTGAAGAGCTGTATCAATATATTTATCAATAAGTGTCTTGGGAATCTCATCTAATTTTGGCACAGGATTTGCAACTAAGATTGCTGATTGTAGGTCTATTTTTCGATGATTGATAAATAATCGCGCCACCAATTCCGGTGTATTGCAACTCGTTGGGAGAAAAATTCCGGAGGAACGTGAATAGAATGCAGGGAATTCGTTCGTTTGATATCCAACCACCGGCACAGCACTGGTTTCAAGATACTCTAAAGTTTTTGGAATATCTAAAATTGCCTTGACGCCTGCCGAGACCACGATTACAGGAGTGCGGGACAATTCAATTAAATCTTGTGAAATATCGAATGTAGTTTCGGTATTTCGATGTACGCCACCAATTCCACCGGTTGCAAAAATGTCGATACCTGCTAAATGTGCTAAACGTATGGTCGCTGAAACGGTTGTCGCGCCGGTTAGTTTTTGGGTGATCGCAAAAGCAATATCTCGCACAGCGATTTTTTCGATACCGTTATTGCTGGACAGTATTTCTAACTGTTTATCATTAAGCCCGACATGAATTTCACCGTCTAATATCGCAATTGTTGCGGGTGTCACACCACTTTCGCGTACTACATCTTCCGCTGTTCTAGCAAACTCAAAGTTATCCGGATACGGCATTCCATGTGCGATGATTGTTGATTCTAAAGCAAGAACGGGTCGGTTATCTTGCAATGCAGACCTTACCTCCGGATGAAAAGAAAAGGAATCTGTTAATTTTGATTTTTTCATTATGTATTTAACAATCGCTGACAGCCCTTTAAGGGCTATTAGCGATAAGAAATTAAAATACAGATGAACTAAATACAAGGATTGGTAAATTTCCCGCCATTATATTAAAAATGAGAACAAATAAATGTATTATATTGAAAACAAAGAATTATCATTAATTGATCCCCAAAAATTTGGTTTATCACTGCGCACAGTGCTTGGACAATATTTTAACAACCACATGGTTTTAATTAAAAACCGTAAAAGCAGAATTATTATGAAAGACGGAAGACAAATTTTTAAACAGATTCAGCAAATACAAGACCACAACCCAAATTTAAAAACCAGTTTTGCTACAAACGCACCCGCTTGTAGCAAAACAACTACTTTTTTAAAAGAAAAAGGAATAGAAATTTTATCTTTTAAAAAGCATAGTTAGATGCGATCAACAAAAGAAATAATATTTAATCGACACAAGGGAATCTCACGACGGGTTATTGGACTTGGCTTGCCGGTTATAATAAGTAATCTTAGTCGATCGTTGATGAGCTTGGCAGACATGGCAATGGTTGGCAGGCTTGGTGCATCGGCGCTTGCAGCGACCGGGATGGGTTCTATGTTAATGTGGATAATTCTTAGTTTTGGTATCGCCTTGCGAACCGCTACGCAGACTGTTTCATCTAGGAGATTGGGCCAAAAAAACTATCCGGAATGTGGAACGGCTCTGCACAACGGACATATTTTAGGTACGGTATTGGGAATACCAATAGCATTATTAGGTTACCGTTTTGCTGATAAAATAATACCACTGTTTTTAGACGATCCCGAAGTCATTAAGTTGTGCATAGAATATTCCTCAATTGTATTTCTTGGCACCATTTTTACTATTGTTGGATTTGTGTTTCAGGGGTTTTTTACTGGTATTGAGCGAACCAAAATCCACATGAAAGTAACGGTTGTTGCCAATATAGTGAATGTATATCTTAACGCTGGGCTGATTTATGGACGCGAAGGCATTTTGGAAATGCTTAGTTCAGTTAAAGGTTTAGATCTTTCCTGGATAGGATATTTATGGTCGTGGTTTCCGTTTCCGGAGATGGGGGTTAAGGGCGCCGGATTAGCTACACTTTTGGCGTCGCTCTGGATGGCAATTCATTATTTTATGTATTTGTTTGCGTCATCGATCCGTAAAAAATATGGTGTGTTTTCATTCCGCTTAAATAAAGCAATGATGAAGCGGCAGTTAATGTTGGCGCTTCCGCAGGGCTCACAAGAAATGCTGGTGGTTTTGGGTTTCGTTGTATTCTATAAAATTGTCGGCATGATTGGCATCGTAGAATTGGCTGCTACGGAAGTTGTTTTCACTATTCTTTACACGTCTTTCTTGCCCGCCGCCGGAATAGGACAAGCCTGCGCAACGCTTGTGGGAAAATATCTTGGCGAGAAAGATACTGACAAGGCAGAAACCAGTATTGTTGAAAGTATTCGCTGGTCATTGATAATCATGGGTTCCATTGGTGTAATCTTTGTCGCCTTTCCACACTATATTTTGCTGGTATTTTCGAACGATCCTGAAGTGATCAGAATTGGCACAATAGCGCTAAGATTGGCAGGCTTTATTCAAATTGCCGATGCAATCGGAATGACGCTGTGGTTTGCCCTTTCCGGTGCAGGAAACACTTTTTTTCCGGCCCTGACAGAGGCACTGGTTGTATGGATGGTCTTTTTACCGTTCAGTTTTTTTACCGGAATTTATCTTGGCTGGGGATATATCGGTCCATGGATAGGCGTAGGAATTCACCAAACGCTATTTGCTGTAATTTTATCATGGAAAACGCTTAAGGGTGATTGGAAAGAAATAGAGGTGTAGGGATTGACAATTTAATATTTAAGATTGAAGAATAATTATGGTACTTCAGTCACCGTACTTCATTGAAGATGACAAAATAGTAAAGACGTAAAATCTTACGTCTCTACTTAAAAACGTGTCTTTCTGATTCGCCACTGGGCGGAGCAGATGGACGTTGTTCATCCTCAGAAAGACAAATTCAATTGTTTTTAGTTACTTAGAACTCAAACCTTCGAGGTTTTGGAAACCACGAAGGTTTTAATAATACTTTCCTAATTTACCAATATCCTAATCCCCGATTCCCTGTTCCTGTATTTTTTTGACTAATTCCTCATCATCCGGTAATAATCCTGCCGGAATTAGGCGTGGTATTAAATCCCGCAGGTCAGGCGCTTTTTCAAAAACTTCCTTGAAAATAGGCAACGCCTCATTTACCCTATCTACGCTTGCTAAACTAACTGCCGTCCAGAATGGCAATTCGGGATTTTCTGGATAATATTCAGCAGCTAAATCATATTCATTAAGTGCTTTATCAATTTCTCCGGTTTCTATATATAAATCACCTTGGTTGGCGTGTTGATAAGCCCTACTTACTCGAATTAATCTATTCATTTCTTTAATTGGTTCGGGATGATCTTCAATTCGTAAATCAAACAATTTATCTTTCCAGTCAATTCCTGTTGGTTCTCCTGTCACCACAACTAAAGCAGCAGATTGTTTTCCACGAATATCTCCGCCCTCTTTTTGGGCCGCTTCTAAGGCTACCATTAATCTGTCAACCAATTCACCGCGTGTAATCTCATAAGCTCTTACCATTGCTGTCGGCACAGTTGCCGATGCCATTAGATTCGCTTGCACGGTATAATTTTTTCCAACAATATGTCCGGCAAACTGAATACAATTCTCGCCCGTAAAAGCTGATGCGTTGCCTTTTGCATCAACCATGCCCACTTGCCGCACAGCACTATTTTCATCCTCTTCCACAAGAATCTTTAATGCATCTTCGGCGGAAAATCCTTTCCCCATTAATTTTAATCCATTTGGTCCATATTCAACTTTTACAAAGGATTGCGTTGCAACAGCGCCTACACCTGCTTTTATCCATGGCACTAAAGAACCAACAGAAAACCAATGGCTCTGTACTGCTACGCCAAGTTGTCCTGTTTCCTCATCGAAAGCAACTATCGAATATGTAGAAACGGGGATTGACTGATATTCTTGAGATATTATAAAATTTTGGAGTAACAATATTAAAATAACAGCGCTTGTAAACTTTTTCATACCTTCCTCTCTTGATTGAATTCTTCCTATTTTAATATATATCTTACTAAGTTCTTCATTAATTTAATTGAAAATACAAGGACTCAACCAATGTTTTCAAAACAATTTCAACATTACTTCACTACAATAATTATATTTATTACCACATTATTTTTCTTAGCTTGCAATTCAATTTCCAAAGAGACAGCAGGCAATGAACCAGAAAATTATCTTATACTAATATCGTTTGATGGTTTCCGGTGGGATTATATGGAAAAAACCGATACACCAAATCTTGATCGCCTCGTTGTAAACGGCGTTAAAGCCGATGCACTAATTCCGGCTTTTCCATCTAAAACATTTCCAAATCATTATACTATTGTTACCGGACTTTATCCTGAGAATCATGGAATTGTAGCCAACACAATGTATGATCCGGTTTTTGATGCAACGTTCAGTCTTGGTAACAGAGAGGAAGTACAAAACGGAAGGTGGTGGGGCGGTGAACCGATTTGGGTTACAGCAGAAAAACAAGGACTAAAGACTTTATGTAATTTTTGGCCCGGTTCGGAAGCCGAAATACAAGGTGTTAGACCGTCTTTTTGGGTGACATATGACGGTAATGTTCCAAATGAAGAACGTGTTGAAAAAGTATTCGAGTATCTCGATAAACCTTCTAAAGAACGTCCTTCATTTTATACAATTTATTTTAGCGACCCCGATGATTATGGTCATCTTGTCGGCCCTGATTCCTTATCTATTAACATTGCCATTAAAGAGTGTGATGCTCGTATCGGACAATTGATTGCTGGACTTGAACAACGCAATCTATTCGATAAAGTAAATATAATGATAGTATCTGATCACGGAATGGCGCAACTAAGTCAGGAACGATTAATATTTCTTGATGATTATTTAGATCCAACGGATTTAAAAATTCCTAATTTGTCACCGGTAATGGACATTTGGTGCGATGAATCAGAAGTTGATTCAATATTCAATTTAATTAATGAAAAGCATCCACATCTATCTGTCTATAAAAAGCCAGACATTCCCGAGCGATTACACTATTCCAACAATAGAAGAATTGCACCAATAATTGGCATCATGGATAATGGATGGAGTTTAACTAGTCACGATTATTATGAATCTCATCAATCTTACTATAGTGGAGGAACACACGGTTATGATCCTGAGTATTCTGATATGCATGCATTTTTCTTAGCTCATGGCCCGGCTTTCAAATCAGGAATAACAGTTCCAGCTTTTGAAAATATTCAACTTTATAATTTAATGACAAAGATTTTTAACATTGAACCTGCTCCCAATGATGGAAATATTGAAATAGTAGAAAATGTTTTAGTTCAGTAAATACACCTGCTAAAATTATTAGCAGGCGATCGATTGTTTTAATTTATATATATTATTTAAAGTAGTGTATATGATACCCCAAGTAACAAAGATTGATTTAGCTGTCTCTTGGTAGATATCTCTTTATCATAAAATAATTTTACGCTAAACTTTACATTAATGTATTTTGTTATCTGTGTTCTTATATCTGTATCCCATCTAACATCAGTGGCATCAACACTTGTAAAATTATTAAAAAGATCGATAGTGGAATTTATTAATGTGTTTTCGTTAATTTTCTTTGAGAAAGAACATACTGCTTCCATACCGGGTTCAATTTTTGTTGTTTCAATTTCTTCTGTTTCGGGATCATCAGCATATGGAGCAGGAAAATCTTTTGTAATGGTTTCCTTAACTGCGGCTCCTAAACGGATAGATATTTCTTTAGTAGGAGAATATTGAAATCCTATGCTTTGTGTAAAATAACCGGGGTCTAAAAACCCGGATACTTGTGTGTTTGAATTTTCATCATATATATATCCGGGAGCAAGTTGTGTTTCACCTTTTAGTGCTAAATACGGATTTGCCATGAACCCCCATAAATATGTTAAAATGCTTTCAACCCGTAATTCATCAATAGTTTTTTTTGTTTCCGCTTCCCCGATTTTTGAATTACCAAATGCTATTTTACCTGTATTTGTCCAAACATATTTATCACTATTATAGACGAGTTTACCACCTAAATCAAATTGAAGCGCCAATGTGTTTTCACCACCTGTTGCCCAATTGTCAAAGTGAGCTTGGCTAAAACTAAACGAACCAACTGCCTCTTTTTGCCATGTTGTATCAATTGCTGTCGTGTCCTGTGACATAACAAAAACAGATGATAGTAATATTAAAGTAATAATTTTATTCATTTTATCCTCAATTGTATTATAAAAGCGTGAAAGTTAAAAAACCCTTGCAACAATATCAATTTGTAACAAAATTTATATGTTATGAAAATTGTTATGAAAACAACCTTTGTACTTATACTTTCTTTAATATCGTTTAATTTCGCACAACAAACCATAGAAGGGTATGTAATTGACAGTACAACTACCAAGCCAATTTATAATGCTAATATAAATCTTGTTTCATCTTCTGAGGGGACCGCATCAAATAAAAATGGATATTTTAACTTTATTACCGATCTTCTATATCCAATTGAATTACAAATAAGCCATATTGGATATAAACCTAAACAAATTATTATAACTTCTTCCAAAAAGCTACAATTACTGTTAGTACCAAATATCATTACTAGTGATGCAATTTCAGTTTTTGGTTTCCGTTCGAAAATTGAAAAAGATGTTTCGACCTCTTTTCGAACAATTTCTTCGGCCGAAATGGAACAAATTGGAGCCAACGATTTAAGTGATGCATTACAAACCATTAGTAGCGCTAAAATTGAACAGTCGTCGGGCGGTAAACAAACAATTAGCATACGTGGTAGTAACGCCAATGAGGTATCGGTTTTCCTCGATGGAATACGATTAAATGAAGCAAACAGCGGCATTGCCAATCTAGCAGCAATAGACCAGCAAGATCTTGCATCTATTGAGGTAATTAAAGGTGGCAATACTTCATTATTTGGATCGGGCGCCATGGGTGGTGTATTAAACTTATCCACTCAATTGCCAGATAGCACAAAATTAAAATTCCATCGAGGTTTGGGTATGACGGATGATGAAAACAATGATCTCGGTTTTAGTGCTGCAAGCCGTCTGGGGATCTTTGGCTTAGGTGTAAGATACTCCGGTAAAGCACGACGTTACCATGGACGTTCAATATATACTACTGTATTCAAAAACCTCTCACTGGTCAGTCGTCCTTCGTGGGGAGAGTTTAATCTAAAAGGTTTTGAGTTACAAGACTACGTAAAATTCCCAACTAAAGATATAATACAAAACGCAAAAACACGGATGGCAATGTTCCGCTATGTAGGGTCTTTATTTGGTTCTTCAAATTGGGAAATATTTGTTGGAACTCGCAATTGGAATTGGTATGATGAGTTTTTTACCAATGTGATTAGAGATATAGAGGATAAGAACTCATCGACGAGAATTAGTCGTAGTTTCACATATAATAATTTGAATGCTATAGTGCAATTTGGCTTTGAAGACCAACTCTATAGTGGAGAAAATCAATATATGTATAACATGTATTCAGTGTCCGATACTGGAATACTTAATCGGCAAACTGCCGATATAGCCACTGTTCTACATTGGATAAGCTTTATAGATCATCCTTCATTAAAACGCATACATTGGGAATTTGGTTCTCGCTGGGAGAATATTTCAACTAATCACAACCAAGAATTTGAATTGACTAATGGTACATCTATTAACTATATCCCCGCAGACATTGATACCTCGCATGGCGCTAATTTACACAGTATTAAGTTTGGCTCAAGCTTACATGGTGGTAATAGCGGCTTTCGTTATCAAGTATATTTTAACCAAGGAAATAGCAAGCGACTACCAACATTAAATGATTTATTCCTATGGAGAAATAATATAGATATTTCCTCTAAAGAAATTTTATTGCCAGAAAGTCAATCGACAACTGAAATTGGTTTTCAGATTGTTAAATCAAATTTTGTTCAAACCACTCAAATAAACGAACTATCATTATTTGGAAGCGTTTTTCTAAACAATTATGGAAATAAAATTGCGTACTATGTCGTGGAAGAATCAAAACTACTTCCTTTCAATACTGATTTATCTAGTATTTTTGGATATGAAATAGGATTTAGTTCTTCTCTTTGGCAAAATCACATCTTTATTAGATCCGGATATCAGAATTTAGATATAGACAATCCTATTGTTTTCCCAAATAAACCAAAATCACGATTAACATTTCACGGTGAGTTCAAGTATAATTGGCTTTCATTTAGTTATGATTATTTCAGAGAAGGAGAAAAATTTGTTTTATATAATGGATTTGTCGGTCGTTCTTACCTCGGTTACGAATCTGCAAATTTATCAATTATTCTTAGGTTTAAAATATGGAAGGTAAAAACATCTTTACATTATGTAATTCATAATCTTTTTTCTAATGAACCTGTTTTAGCTGCTTCTGATCAGTCTTATTTAACACCCTTTAATTTTTTCGACATTCACAGAGAAATCTTATCCCTCAAATTAGAGTTATGAATACTAAAATTATACTTGTTGCAATAATAACATGTTGTGTTTATATGGCTTGCAATTCTCCACTTGACACAACTCCAACAAATTCTGATGATGTTCTTCAATTAAAAGCTGATTATAATAAAAATAAAAGAATAATCGATACTCTCATAGTAAAATTAAGTTGGTCTGAAATTACTCTTGAAAATTTCAAAGAAATTAAAATTACTAGATTTAATGAACACCGAGACCCTGAATCATACCCTAAAGGAACAGCAGAAAATGGCTGGCTAACCTTAGCAACCATCGCTGATGAATTTAAAACCTCATGGATTGATACAGTTGAGGATGATGCAGTTTTTAAATATCGTGTCGAGTTTTATAATCAAGACAATGATTTTAAAAGAGCAGAAACAACGGTTTACCCTCGACCAACAACTCATTTTAATGTACCGTCTGATATCGAAGATATAAAAACTGCAGTCGAATCTTATATTATGGACGATGGTGATACGGTTTTCGTCCTTGGTGGAACATACTACGTCAAATCCTTTTCATTTAAAAATAAATACTTATTACTTACGAAAGCTGATACTTCCGGCACTCCTATAATTAAATGGGAACCTACTTTATATCATACCGGGGATATCCTTCCTGACTCCAGTTTTATACATATGAACAACGGAACCATACAGGGATTTATAATAGAGGGTGGTGTAGCAAAATTTGGTGGAGGGGTATTAGCAGAGGGAAATGCTCAAATAGTTAACTGTGGTATTTTTAACAATAATGCAAACTATAGAATTGGGGACGGTGGTGGTATATATCTCTCGGGTAATGCCAGTATTTATAATAGCATTATTCTAAATAATCATGCTGCAAACTTGGGTGAAGGAATTTTTATTAATGATCTTGCTCAAAATGTGAATATTATAAATTGTACTATAGTCAATAATAATGTTTATTCTGAATCGCCCAATGTCCAAATTATCAACTCAATACTATGGAAAAGCTATTTACCCCTGGACCCTTATCCAACTGTAATATATTCATATGCAGGTCAACACTGGTTTGATCAAGATTCAACAAATTTATTAGGTAATGTTTTTTTCGTTAATCCTGAAAGTGATTTTCATCTTTTGCCGGGTTCTATAGGTCTTGACGGTGGAAATCCTGATCCTTCTTTTAACGACATTGATGGTACTCGCAATGATATTGGAGCCTATGGTGGTCCTTTGGGTAATTGGGATTTTGATTTTTCTGATTTGTTATAAGAGCCGAATATTTTTAAACTATTTCGGTTACTTCCTCAAAACTCTTCTTTGAAATAAACGGTACTTTGGCATCTTCAGCAGGATATCCTACCGGAAGCAACAAAAATGGTTTTTCATTCTTGGGGCGACTTAATATTTCTTGTAAGAACCCCATTGGGCTTGGTGTATGTGTTAATGTAACCAATCCTGCTTTATGAATGGCAGTGATCAACATTCCGCATGCGATACCAACCGATTCATTTACATAATAGTGCTTGCTCGGTGGATTAGTTTCTAAATCATAAGAGATTTTAAAGACTACAATAAGATACGGTGCCTTTTCTAAAAACTCTTTATACTCATTCGTTTCAAACACTTCTAAATCTTTAAGCCAAGCTTCGCTTGCTCGGTTTGCATAAAATTCCTTTTCTTCTTTTTCAGCGGCAATTCTTATTTTTCTTTTTATCTCTGCATTTTGTACAATTATAAATTTCCATGGTTGTTTATTGGCGCCCGAAGGCGCAGACGAAGCAGTCATTACTATATTTTTTATTGCTTCTATAGGAACATATCTATCTGAAAATTGCCTAACTGAGCGTCTACTTTTCATTTCATTCAAGAAATGCTGTGAGCTTGATATTACATCTTTTTCAGAAACTACTTTATGCTTCAATTTGGTAAGTGTCACAATTGTCCTTTTTATTGTATAATTTAATATAATAAAAAAGCCCCCCGCTTAGCGGGAGACTTTTTATTCATTTATTTAGTAATAATCTACCGGCTAAAACCAATACCTAGAGCAAAAACAAGAGCTGATTTGTCGTAAGTTTCGTTACCAACAAATGGTCCTCGATAGTTTACACCATCATTTTCTATAACATCATAAATAGTAGAAGAAACACCTAAAGATATATACAGATTTGGGTTTACATAATATCTTCCACCGGCACCAATCGTATAGGTGTCAAATGTATGGCTCAAATCTGTACCATAACCCTTAAGCGCTCCACCCTTGGAATTTAGGTAACCGGCGCTTAAACGTAATGCATCGCTTACAGCGAAGTCTAAACCAACGCCAATTTCCATGCCATTTTCAAGAAACTCTTCTCTTCCGTCCCAATTTACATCTTCATTAAAATAGTAATTAAAATCTGCGACAACACGTAAGCTTGGCATTACTTTATAACCAATACCTACACCTAACATTGCAGGCATATCAGCATTTGTTTCGGCTCCATCCGGGAATAAGCCGGAACCATCTACTACTGTTTCGTTGGTCAATGTCATTGCTGCTTTTCCTTCATAACGCAGACCTATATCCAAACCTTCCATCGGCGTTAAATATAATCCAAAAATTGGCGCGAATCCTGAACCGGTTTGTTCAGCATCAACTTCAATATCCTGAGAAGCATCAGCGTTGGCCGACATCACACCGGCATTTGCTGATAATTCTGCTGCATAATTAGTTAAATAAGCAGCACTACCATTGAAAAATGCCTGTATTCCCGCGGGAGTATCTGTACTCGAATCAAATGTGCCACCCAATGCCACAACGCCGGCCCCTATACCATCAACTGTGGCTTGATCAAGCATTTGTGCACCAATTAATTGATCAAACGTATATGCTCCAGCACCACCATCAATCAACGGTTGCAATCCGGCTGCACCGGCTTGTGCTGCTGCTGCTCCGCCAAGAGCTAGGGCTGCACCGGCAGTTAAGGCACCTGCCATTGTATTAAAGAATTCCGGAGCAGATACCATGCTACCATTGTATCCTACGGTAGGAACTGTGGGATTAATCATAATATCACTAAGATGTCCTTTATAAGTATTCTTAGCAGTAAAATAGCGTGCACCACCAGCTACAGAAATCATATCATTTATTTTATACGATACAACTGCTTGTCCACCTATATATAATGAAGAACCATCAAAGGCAACATCCACACTATATTTGTCAGTTGGGATTCCTGAAGCTGTTAATCCAGCAGGAATCAACGATGCAGGTACCTCAAAGGAGGGTAAACCATCATCAAATACTGCGCTGCCACCACCACCAATCGGAACCAAGCCAGCACCTATAGCCAAATTTCCTTTTTTATATGCAACATAAAAATTGGGGAAAACCGGGACAAATGTTGTTCCTTCAAATGTATCATTATTTAACATTGGTACATTGCTTGTTATTGTTCTATCCTGAAATATAGTTTGACTGCTCAAATAGAAACTTAGTCCGCAATTCAGTTGCGTAAGCGCTGCCGGGTTAAAATAAACGGCATCAACATCCGTAGACGCGTTGCGATTCATCAGACGGATAAAATCCGCACTTTGGTTTGTATTGGTTACTATTCCACCAGCCAAAGCAAAACTGACAAGCAGTAAACCAATTACAAAAATGGTACCTGTTTTTCTCATTTTCTTTTTCCTCTTTTGTTAATAATAAATCCTTTTATCTTTAATAATGCCTCTCCTAGAAACATAAAAGACTAATAAATCTAATTATTTGGATTCTTAATAGCAAAGATTAATTATTTAGCAATTTCATCCATCAAAATATTGTTAATTATCTATTTTGTAGCTTTGAAATATTACTTTTGTCATTGTAACCTCACTTACTTTATTTGACTAATATTTTGTGATTTTCAAAGCGCAACCAATCCTACAGCCCACGGAAAATCTATCCCGGTGAAACTTCCTACACAAAAGATTTCCATTATTGTTGGCGCCCAATGGGGCGATGAAGGTAAGGGTAAAATCACCGATTTTTTTGCCGGCGAAGCTGATTATGTTGTTCGTTTTCAGGGCGGCAATAACGCCGGACATACCGTAATCGTAAATGATGAAGTTTTTAAATTACATTTAATTCCCTCCGGCGTATTATACTCAAAACCTGTAAGCGTAATAGCTAATGGTGTAGTAATTGATCCTAAAGTTTTGCTAACAGAAATAGCAGGTTTGCAAAACCGCGGAGTAGATCCAAACCTGTTAGTAAGTGACCGTGCACATGTAATAATGCCTTATCACATTGATATGGATGTTGCAATTACGGAGCATCAGGGAAGGCTTGCTGCAGGCAGTACTAAACGCGGAATTGCGCCGGTTTATGCCGATAAAATGTACCGCCACGGAATACGAATGATAGATTTACTTGAACCGGAAATCTTTCGTGAAAAATTGGAAAAATCCTATTTATTTAATAAAAATTTAGCGGAAAAAGCGCTCGGTGGAAAAATTAATTCATCAATAGAATTGATATATACTGATTATTTAGAATATGGCAAACAGCTAAAAAAATATATTGCTGACATATCGGTAATTCTTTACAAAGCAACTAAAGCAGGTAAATCAATTTTGTTTGAAGGTGCGCAAGGTATTAGTCTTGACGTAGATCATGGAATATATCCACATACCACAAGTAGTAATACTGCGGCGGGTAATATTGCCGCCGGATGCGGGGTTAGTTTTACAAAAATTGATAGAATTATTGGAGCTGCAAAAGCATATGTAACACGAGTTGGAATAAGTCCTTTTCCATCAGAGATTGAAGGTGAAGACGCGAAATCATTAAGAGATAAAGGCAATGAATACGGAACAACTACGGGGCGTCCGCGCAGAGTCGGTTGGTTAGACTTGGTTCAGTTACGGCAGGCAGTACGTGTAAATGGATTAACAGACATCGCTCTAATAAAACTTGACGTACTTAATAATTTTAAAGAATTACCGGTTTGTGTAGCTTATGATATTAATGGCAAAACTATCACAGAGATGCCGGCAAGTCTTAGTGATTATAGAAAAGCGAAACCAATTTATAAAACACTCCCCGGGTGGAATAATTTTAATGTTGAAAACGGAAGTAATTTTTCTTCCCTGCCTAAAAACATTTTTAAATATATCGATTTTATCGAAAAAGAAGTTGACTGCCCAATCACAATCGTTTCAGTTGGTCCACAACGTCATCAAACCGTATTAAAGTAGAATGGCATTCACAAAAGAAATCATCGATTTCTCAAACCTAAACAGGGATGAGATTCGCGAGCGCCTTAGTGAATTAAACATACCGCTAACCGTTAATGAAGCTTTAAAAATTCAAAATGATATGCTTGGCAGAGCGCCATCACTTGCGGAATTGGTATTGTTTTCAATCGAGGGTTCCGAACATTGTTCTTATAAAAGCAGCCGTAATCATTTGAAGCAGTTTATAACAGATGGTCCAAATGTAATATTAGGCGCAAAAGAAGATGCAGGTGTCGTTGCTGTTGCAAGCGATAAAGAAGGTCATCGCTATTGTGTAGTTATAAGTCACGAATCACATAATCATCCATCACAAATTGTGCCATATGAAGGTGCTGCAACTGGCATTGGCGGAAACGTTCGTGATGTAGCATGTATGGGTGCGGAGGTCATCGCTTTAGGGGACGGTTTACGCTTTGGCGATATAAAATCGAGTAAAAGTCTTTGGATTCATGAGGGTGTGGTTGATGGAATTGCCGGCTATGGAAATCCGCTTGGCATTCCCAATATCGGCGGCGATTTATATTACGATGAGGGATATAACGAAAATTGTTTGGTAACTATTGTGACTCTCGGCATTGTTCGTGAAGATGAAATTTTACATTCTTACGCTCCAAAAGACGCAGTAGGGCATGACATAATTTTAATCGGCAAGCCGACCGATAACAGCGGTTTTGGAGGGGCAAGTTTTGCTTCACTTGAATTAGAAGAAGAGAAAAAAGAACAAAACAAGGGTGCTGTTCAAGAGCCTAACGCATTCTTAGAAAGACATATTCTCAAAGCGTCATATTCTTTATTTAAATTGCTAAAAGATAAAGGGCTTATTGACAAAGTTGGTTTTAAAGATTTGGGTGCCGGTGGTGTGGCTTGTGCAAGTGTAGAACTCGCAGAAACATCCGGATACGGTGCCGAAATTTGGTTAGATAAAGTACATATAAGTATGGACAATCTACATCCTTCGGTAATTCTTTGTTCAGAAACACAAGAACGGTTTATGTGGATATCACCTCCCGATATAACTCCAATTGTTTTAAATCATTATAATAAAATATTTGATTTTCCCGGCGTTTCTTCTTTAGCACAGGCACGTATTATCGGAAAAATCCGTGATGATAATCAGTATATAGTTCATTATAATAGTGAAGAAATTGTTAACGCTCCCGCTACTGAGGTAACACGTGGGTTTGTATATAACCGTCCTTTTAAAAAGCCAAAAAATAATTTTTACGAACCACAATTATCTGAACCGAAAGATTACAATAAAATATTATTAGATCTTTTGGAACACGAAAATATCGCATCGCGTGAAGCGATTTTTGAAACTTATGACAAACAAGTTCAGGGTCGTACAAAAATTGAAGCCGGCAATGCCGATGCCGGCGTAATAGCACCTTTCAACAGTGATAATTATCCTGAAGAAATTAGAAACGTTGGAATTGCGTTTTCCACAGACCATAATCCGCGCTACGGCAAAATTGATCCCTATTGGGCAGCGGTTAATGCAGTAGCAGAATCAATGCGAAATGTAGCAGCAGTTGGTACTACACCGATTGCTATGACAGATTGCCTGTGTTTTGGAAATCCGGAAAAACCGGAACAAATGTGGGAATTTGCCGAAGCCACACGAGGCGTTGCGGAAGCTTGTAAAAATATACATTTAAAAGAATATCCTAAATCCGCTACGCCAATTGTTGCCGGCAATGTAAGTTTTTATAATGAAACTAAAAGCGGGGCGATTCCGGCAAGTCCCATCATAAGCTGTACAGGAAAAATTAATAACGTAAACTACGCGATTACTTCAGATTTTAAAAAACCTGATTCAGAAATATATTTAATTGGTGAACGGAAAAACGAGTGTGGCGGAAGTGTCTATTATTCTCTCTTTAATGAATTAGGAAAAAATTTGCCAAGGCCATCGTTTAAAGAAGTTGAAACGCAAATTTTTTCTGTTACCAATATAATTGAAAATAAATTAGCTTTGACTGCTCATGATATCAGCGAGGGTGGTATCGCAGTCGCGATTGCTGAAATGTGTTTTAAAAATACTATCGGATGTGATGTGATTATTCCTGGCCAATTAAGAACCGATACACTACTATTTTCTGAGACCGGGGGATTCATTTTAGAAATTGCCAAACAAAATTCTATCAAAGTAGAGAAACTTTTAAATAATCATTCTTGTGAATATTTTAAAATTGGCAGGACAATATCTAATAAAGTAATTAATATCAATAATGTTATTAGTATCGCGATTAGTGAAGCAAAAAACGCATGGCAAAATGGCTTGAGAGATAAGTTATTATGAAAAAAATTGATTATAAATCAGCCGGTGTGGATATTGACGCAGGCAATCAAGCTGTTGTTCTCATTAAAGACTCGGTAAAAAGCACTTTTAATAAGAATGTACTCACAGATATTGGAAGTTTTGGTTCCTTGTACAATCTGAAAAATGCAATTGCCAATTATGATCATCCCGTTTTAGTACAAAGCATTGATGGTGTTGGTACCAAAACTATTATTGCTCGCAAGATGGAAAAATATAACACCATTGGCATTGATCTTGTAAGTGCATGTTGTAACGACATAATTGTTATGGGAGCGCATCCGTTGACATTTTTAGATTATATCGCCAACGACAAGTTGAATCCAATGATTATTAAAGAAATTGTTGGTGGGATGGCTGCTGCTTGTCGCGAAAATAATATCGCATTAGTCGGTGGCGAGACCGCCGAAATGCCTGATACATACCTTTCCGGCGAACATGATTTAGTCGGAGTAATTACGGGAATAGTTGATAAAAAGAATATTATTGACGGTTCAAAGATCCGTAAAGGTGACGTGGTATTGGGACTACCCTCAACCGGCTTACAAACAAATGGCTATTCTTTAGCAAGAAAACTGTTTTTTGAAGTAGGGCAGTACAAAGTATATGACACATTGCCCGACCTTGATAAATCAATTGGAGAAACACTTTTAGCGCCATCTTACATTTACAATAATTTTATTCAACTGCTGTTGAAGGATAAAATCCAAATCAATGGAATGGCGCATATTTCCGGTGGTGGTTTGGTTGAAAATATCCCTAGAATTTTGTCATCCGATTGCGCTATTGAAATCAAAAAAGACAGTTGGCCTGTTTTACCGGTTTTTAAAGTAATGCAAGAAATCGGCAATATTGATGAAAATGAAATGTATCGAACATTCAATATGGGAATTGGTATGGTTTTGGTTGTCCCATATACCGTAAAACAAAAAATGTTTTCTATACTCAAGGGAAAGATCGCTGTATATGAAATCGGCAAAATTATTCAGGGAATACCCAGAGTTACATTCATATAAATGTTGAATAAATCAATAAAAATAGCCGTTATTCTATTTCCCGGTACTAATACCGAGAGAGAAACATTCATGGCTGTAAGGCGCGCAGGTATGGAGCCAATTGAATTCTTATGGAATAATGATTATAAGATTTTAGAGAAATGTAGTGGATATATAATTGCCGGAGGATTCTCTTATGAAGATCGTTCACGAGCAGGTATTATTGCCTCATTAGATCCACTTATGAAAGAAATCCGTAAACAAGCAGAAAAAGGGAAACCTGTTCTGGGTATTTGTAATGGAGCTCAAATTTTAGTCGAGTCAGGCATGGTTCCCAGTCTAAAAAACTATCAACTCGGTATAGCACTAACGGATAATAAAAGAACTAAAGAAGGTCACGTATTGGGTACTGGTTATTATAACAATTGGGCACATTTATTTCTTTCCGTTCCAAGCCGCAGAACTGCTTTCACGCGGCATTTACTGCCGGAACAATACATTCACATTCCATTTGCTCATGCTGAAGGTCGTTTCGTAATACCGGAAATGTTGTTAGCGGAATTAATAGAGAATCAACAAACAGTATTCCGCTATGGCGATAGCGATGGAAATATCACAGCTGAATTTCCGACAAATCCTAATGGATCAATCTACAATTTAGCAGCGGTATGCAACCCGCAGGGAAACGTGATGGCACTAATGCCTCATCCCGAGAGGACAGCAAATGGCGATGTAATTTTTACATCAATGCGCGAATACATTGTAGAAAACACCGAACCACAGAATACAGCTCTTACATATTCTGCAAATAAATACGAGATTAAACCATACAAATCCGATTTAAACTCAATAGAATGGTTCGTTGAGTTAATTATCATTGATAACGAGGCTCTGTCGGTTCAAAACGCGTTAGACCATTTACAAATACCGGTAACCGTAAGTAAACAAAATTATTGGCAAATTGTTCTGAACTCTGATACTTCACATGAACTAGAAAATACAATTATCAAATCAGGTGAACTTTTTAATTCAAACAAGGAACGCTTAGTTAAATTTCAGATTCAACCTAAAACTGCTTATTTTCTTGTCCGTCCAAAGGAAGATTTATTGGGTCGCCAAAAAAAAGAAATCCTTAGACATCACTTTCAAATTAAAAACTTACAAGATATCCAGAGTGGTGTCCTTTGGAAATTAACTGTCGAAGATGATAATTATAAAGAGACATTGAATACAGCTCTAAAAACAAATATCTTTTTTAATCCATTTTCCCATGATTGCTATGAAATACAAAAATAATTACAGTGAACGAATCCGTAAAGAATTAAATAACTGTATTACAGAAACTAACCTGCCTCTCGGAAAAAAATATCGCGGTAAAGTACGCGATGTTTACGATATTGGTGATAGACTAATATTAGTCACAACTGATCGCCAAAGTGCTTTCGATCGCATTTTAGCGGCAATACCATTCAAAGGACAAGTGCTGAATCTTACAAGCGCCTGGTGGTTCGAGCAAACCAAACATATTGTAAAAAATCATGTCGTAGCTTTGCCTGATCCCAATGTGATTGTTGCAGAAAAATGCGAAGTATTTCCAATAGAATTTGTTGTACGTGGATACATAACAGGCTCAACATCAACATCTTTGTGGACAGTATATAAAAACGGCTCCCGAAATTATTGCGGAATAAATTTGCCGGAAGGAATGGTCAAAAATCAATTGCTAAGCACTCCTTTGCTTACACCAACAACAAAGGAAAAAGATCATGACAGACCGATTAGCTTAGAAGAAATAATTTCCGAAGAATGGATGACTAAAGATGATTGGGAAATAGCAAGTAAAATCGCACTACAATTATTTACTTTTGGACAGAAAAAGGCTCTTGAAAACGGATTGATTTTAGTCGACACAAAATATGAATTAGGTCGAGATAGCAATGGAAATATCATCCTTGTTGATGAAATTCACACACCAGATTCAAGCCGTTACTGGATTGCCGATACATACGATGACCGTTTCAATAGTGGAAAAGAGCCTCAAAATATTGATAAAGAATTCTTACGTTTATGGTTTGTAGATAATTGCGATCCATATAATGATGAAGTTTTGCCGCCCGCCCCGAAAGATTTAATCATTGAATTATCCCAACGTTATATTTTTCTGTACGAAACAATAACGGGAAATAGATTTAAATTTCCTGTGAAAAATTTGTCTGCTCATAAACGATTAATTTCAAATTTAAAGGAATATTTATGAAAGTTGTAATAATAATGGGCTCTGAATCTGACCGGAGCTTTACTGAAAAGATAACTGATGCACTAGAAAAATACAAAATTAAGTTTGAGATGTACGTTGCTTCCGCTCACAAACAACCTTTAGAAGTATTAAATATTATTAAGTCCAATACTGCTAAGAAGGGTGTTGTTTATATCACGATCGCAGGTCGTTCCAATGCTTTATCGGGCTTTGTAGCTGCTAATTCTGAAAAACCTGTTATAGCCTGTCCGCCATTCAAAGATAAAACCGATATGCTTGTAAATATTCATTCAACATTGCAAATGCCGAGCAACGCTCCCGTTCTAACGATTTTGGATCCGGGGAATTGTGCTTTAGCAGTTAAAAGAATCTTAGAAGTGGGATAACCACAGAGGATATAAAGAAAAATGTTAAGTAACATATCACCAATTGACGGACGCTATGAAAAGGATACTCAGGAATTAAAACTGTTCTTTTCTGAAGAAGCGTTAATTAAATATCGTATAAAAATTGAAATAGAATATTTAATTGCTCTTTGCAGTGTTGTTCATATCAAAGAACTGAAGCCGTTATCATCCAGAAAAAAAACAGAACTAAGAAATTTCTATAATAAGTTTTCAACTAAGGATGCAAAACGCGTTAAAAAAATTGAAGAGAAAACTAACCATGATGTAAAAGCTGTTGAATATTTCATAAGTGAGAAGTTAAAACGTTCGGGGTCAACAAAATTAATTCCATGGATTCACTTTGCACTGACATCGGAAGACGTCAATAATCTTGCATATTCCCTTATGTGGCAAGATGGATTAATTCACGTTTATTTCCCAACATTGAAAAAAGTTATATCCAAACTTAAATCTTTAGCAAAAAAATATAACAGTACCGCAATGCTTGCAATGACTCACGGCCAGCCGGCGACACCAACAACAATAGGTAAAGAATTGGCTGTATTCTGTAATCGCCTACAAAGACAAACAGCATCTATTCGAGAACACAAACTGCAAGGTAAACTCGGAGGAGCAACAGGTACGTGGGGAGCTCACATGGCAGCATATCCAAGTGTTGATTGGTTACAATTTACTCAGCGTTTTATAAAATCATTAAAACTTGAACCAAACATAATTACAACACAAATTGAATCTCATGATTCTATTGTCGAAAGTTATCAATCAATTATCCGTATCAATTCAATCCTGATAGATTTTTGTCAAGATATTTGGGTGTACATTAGTCGTGGAATTTTCCAACAAAAACGCATTGCTGAGGAAATCGGCTCAAGTACAATGCCACATAAAATCAATCCTATTAACTTTGAAAATGCAGAAGGCAATCTAGGAATTTCCAATTCGATGCTATCTCATTTTTGTATGAAATTACCAATATCGCGATTGCAGCGTGATTTATCCGATAGTACAGTATTGCGAAATCAGGGTGTAGCAATGGCTCATTCGCTATTAGCGATTAAAAATATACTTAAAGGGTTAAACCGTTTGACTGTAAATAAAGAGAAGGTAATAGAAGAATTAGATTCTCATTGGGAAGTGTTAGCTGAAGCGATCCAAACCATCTTACGTAAAAATGGTCAATTTGATGCTTATGAAAAGCTAAAAGAATTAACTCGTGGTGAGAAAATTTCGCAGGAAACTATTAAGAATTTTATCAATAGCATTAAATTGTCAAAATCAGACAAAGAATATTTACTTAGTCTAACACCAGAAACTTACACAGGATTATCCTCAAAATTGGCAGGACTGATATAATAATGTGTGGTGTAGTAGGAATAATTTCACAAAAGCCTGTTGCCAGCGAATTATACGATAGCTTGATATATCTTCAACATCGCGGACAAGACGCGGCGGGGATTATAACATATAACCGCAGATTCCATACCAAAAAAGGCGTTGGTTATGTAAGAGACATTTTTGATGAACAAAATATGCCTCGACTGAAAGGTAATATCGGCATTGGACATACAAGATATCCAACAACCGGTAAATATAATAGGGAAGATGCTCAGCCGGTTTGGACAGGAGTTCCTTATGGCATCGCAATGGCTCACAATGGTAATCTTGTTAACTATCAAGAACTATTATTAGAATTATCACAAAAGGACGGAAGGCATCTAAATACATCAGTTGATGTTGAAGTAATTTTGCATGTTTTTGCGAGTAAACTAGAACAATTAAGAAATGCGGACAATAATGGTGACTTTTTCGACCATGTTTGCCAAGCCACACAAGAGGTTCACAAAAGAGTTAGCGGGGCTTATTCTGTAATTTGCACAATTATTGGCAAAGGAATGATCGTGTTTCGTGATCCTCATGGAATTCGTCCATTAACTAGAGGAGAGCGACTTTCTGCTAACGGAAAAACTGATTACATATTTGCTAGTGAACCTTCCGTATTTTATTCTTTAGGATTTGAGTCAAAATCCGACGTTGCCCCGGGAGAAGTAATTTATATCTCAGAAGATGGCCAATATCATTCAAAAATATTATCTTCAAAGAAATTCACTCCCTGTATATTTGAGTATGTTTATTTTGCTCGACCGGATGCAATCCTCGACGATGTAAGCGTTTATAGATCACGCCTTAGAATGGGGCAAAATTTGGCTAATGCTTGGAAGGCTGAATATCCTAATGTAACTCCTGATATTATTATACCGGCACCGGCCACATCTAATAATTCCGCATTGGCGATGGCAAATGAATTGGGCGTACGATATTCTGAGGGGTTATATAAAAATCCTTTTATCGGTCGCACATTTATAATGCCCGGACAACAAAAACGGAAAAAATCTATTCGTCATAAACTGGTTCCTCTATCATTTGAGATAAAAGATAAAGATGTAATGATTGTAGATGATAGCATCGTACGCGGGAATACAAGCCAGGAAATTGTTAAAATGGTACGTGACTTTGGCGCTAATAAAATATATTTTGTTTCTGCTTGTCCACCATTAATCAACCCTTGTTTTTATGGTGTTGATATACCAACGCGTTCTGAATTAATTGCGTCGAATATGTCTATCGAAGATATTCGTGGACATTTAGATGTAGATATTTTAATGTATCAAGAATTGGATGATTTGATCGAAGCAGTCACAAGAAAAGGTGAGCACGAAATTTACAGACCGTGCGCTGCCTGCCTTGATGGTAATTATGTCACAGGCGATGTTGATAAAAATAAAATCACTGTACTTGAAAAACAACGTATAAAAGAGCGGAATTCACTATGAATATCCTAATTGTCGGTTCCGGCGCTCGCGAACATGCTATTGCACGTTCTATTAAAAAATCAAAGAAACCTAATAAATTATACTGTTTTGCGTCAAATCGAAATCCTGGAATTGAAGAAGTTTCGGAAATTTCAGAAATTGGCAAGACCGCTGACCCCAAAGCTGTTTCAAACTTTGCTGCAAATCATTCAATAGATCTGGCAATCATAGGTCCCGAAGCTCCCTTGGCAAGTGGTGTTGTTGATTCGTTGCAGGAGATTAATATTCAATGTGTGGGTCCAACAAAAAATTTAGCACAAATTGAAACCAGTAAAAGTTTTACGCGCGACTTAATGAGAAAATATAATATTTCGGGTTGCCCAGACTATCAGACTTTTAATGATCTAACTAACGTATCCGAATATTTACATACATTAGGTGAAAAGTATGTTGTGAAATTCGACGGATTAATGGGTGGCAAAGGTGTTAAAGTATCCGGAGAACATCTTAAATCTTATGCGGAAGCTCTTGAATATTGTGAACAAATTATCGCAAAGAACGGAAAATTTGTTATTGAAGAAAAGCTTATTGGAGAAGAGTTTTCATTGATGAGCTTTTGTGATGGTGAACACTTAATCCACATGCCACCTGTTCAAGATCATAAACGTGCCTATGAAAATGATACCGGCCCCAACACCGGCGGAATGGGTTCTTACAACGATGCCAATCAGACTTTACCATTCCTAACAAACAATGATATTGATTCCGCAAAAGCGATAAATATCGCAACTGCGAAAGCATTAAAAAAAGAATTTGGAATCGGTTACAAAGGAATCCTTTACGGCGGTTTTATCGCAACCGCTGATGGTGTAAAATTAATTGAATACAACGCGCGCTTCGGAGACCCAGAGGCAATGAATGTTTTATCATTATTACAAAGTGACTTTGTTGATGTATGTCTTGGCATAACAAACGCGACTCTTAACCGATGCGATGTAATGTTCAACAATAAAGTTACCGTGTGTAAATATGCCGTACCGGAGGGTTATCCTGATTCGCCGATTAAAGGTGAACGCATAGATATATCAAAAGTTGAAAACCCAGACCAATTATACCTTGCTTCCGTTGATTTGGAAAATAATATATTGCTCGAATCCGGCTCAAGGACCGTTGCTGTTGTTGGTATCGCAGATACACTACAAGAAGCTGAAGCAATTTCCGAAAGTGAAATTAAACGTATTGCAGGACCATTATTTCATCGAAAAGATATCGGCACTACTCAGCTGATTAATAAGAGAATTAATCATATGAAGGCTCTGAGAAGTTGACGGCAGCTTTGACAAAACTTGGAGTTTTGGGATCTACTAAAGGAACAGATCTGCAAGCAATTATTGATTCTATAGATCAAAAAAAGTTGGATGCTACTGTTGAAGTAGTTATAAGTAATTCTTTAAATGCTTACATTCTTGAACGTGCCGCAGATCATAATATACCTAACTTATTTATTTCACATTTAGGTAAAAACCGTGAAGAATTTGACGATGAAATATCAGTAATATTAAAAAAATATAAAGTCGGTTTAGTACTATTGATTGGATTTATGCGCATCCTTTCATCTAAGTTTTGCCGGGAATGGGAAGGACGCATTCTCAATGTGCATCCTTCTTTATTACCAAAATACGCTGGTGGAATGGACATGAATGTTCATGAAGAAGTAATTAAAAACAGGGATATGGAAACCGGCTGTACGATTCATTTTGTAACTGAAAAAGTAGATAGTGGTCCGATATTAATTCAGAAGAAATGTTCCGTTAATATAAACGACACACCGGATTCATTAAAGAAAAAAGTGCAAACCCTGGAAGGAGAAGCTTTCATTGATGCTATTAAATTATTTCAAAAAAATATTTATTAAATAAATATGAATAAATCCCTTATAACTATCAAACGAGCACTTATTTCTGTTTATGATAAAACAGGTATAGTTAAGTTTGCAAAATATTTAAGAAACAATAGCATTGAAATTCTTTCAACCGGAGGAACGGCTGATCATCTTAGAAAAGCCGGCATTGAAGTAATTGATGTATCTGATTATACCGGTTTTCCTGAAATTATGGATGGGCGCATTAAAACTATCAATCCTAAAATAGAAGGTGGAATTTTAGGATTGCGTGATGTGCACAAATCTGAGGCCGAAACACAAAATATTAAATGGATTGACCTTGTTGTGTGCAATCTTTATCCCTTTGCTGATACAATTAGTAAACTTAATGTTTCGTTCAGAGAAGCCCTCGAAAATATTGATATCGGTGGGCCGACTATGATTCGTAGCGCAGCAAAAAATATCGGATGGGTTGGGGTGCTTGTTGATTCTTCAGATTATCAATCAATTATTATTGAATTTGAAGATTTGGGTGGTTTATCTTTCGAATCTCGCAAACTGCTTTCGGCAAAGGCGTTTGGTCACTGTGCTCAATATGATACAATCATACATAATTATCTGAAAGATGAGCCACTATCAGACATTTTCTCGCTTTCATTTGAGAAATCCTATGATTTGCGCTACGGAGAAAACCCACATCAAAAAGCTGCAGCATATAAAAATCCCATACGCGATAAACAAAATATTATAAACGCAACTATACATCAGGGTAAACGACTATCATATAATAATTTAATGGATGCGGACGCCGCACTTTTATGTCTTAGAGAATTCTCCGAACCTACATGTGTGGTCGTTAAACACGGCAATCCTTGTGGTGTCGCTTCCGGCGATAACATTACCAACGTTTATAAAAAAGCTTTTGACGCGGACTCCAAATCGGCTTTTGGCGGAATAATTGCTCTTAATCGAACCTGCAATAAAACTATCGCTGAAATAATCAACAAAGTCTTTGTTGAAATTGTAATAGCGCCGAATTATGACTCTACGGCTTTGGAGATATTGTCAAATAAAAAGAATCTACGTGTATTGGAGATAGGTAAAATCGTTCCTAAAACCAAAAATATTGAGTATCGCTACATTAGTGGCGGACTACTGGTTCAAGAATCCGATGTAAGTACCATTACTGAAGATCAATTAAAAACCGTTACAAAAAAGAGGCCGAAAACATCTGAATTAGCCGATATGATATTTGCGTGGAAAGTATTAAAGCATGTCAAATCCAATGCTATAATTACTGTTGAGGACAGAATAACTTTGGGGATTGGTGCCGGCCAAGTATCGCGAGTTGATGCAGTTGAACTTGCGCTAAAAAAATCCGGTAATAAATTGGAAGGTTCTGTTTTAGCGTCCGATGCGTTTTTTCCTTTCCGCGACTCAATCGATTTAATCGCTGATACTGGCGTGACGGCTATTATTCAACCGGGTGGTTCAATTCGAGATCAGGAAGTTATTCAAGCTTGTAACGAACACGGAATAAAAATGGTATTTACCGGAATACGCTGTTTTAAACATTAATTCAGATTTTCCGCTAAATGGGGATTGTCAATGATTATTCCATCAATATTTTTATCAATTAACCAATTTCTGGTATAAACATTATTTACTGTCCAAGCATTTATGCGCATATTCCGCCTTTTGCAAAATTGACTCAATTTATCGGTAATTAATTCAACTTTAGGATGAAAGCAATCCGGCCGGGCAATAAAAACTCCCTTAAAATGACTCGCTTTATCAAAAATGAAACCAGTCGGTATTGATTTTGAAATTAGCTTAACCATTCGCACCACGAGCGGATTAAAACTAGAGACGATTACTTTTTGAGGTATTTCCCCTCTCTTAATTAATCGTGCAACTTTTATTGCAGCTTTTAAGTCAAAAGTGCTTTTCGTCTTGATCTCTATATTAAGCAAAACTGTTTTGGGTAAAGATGTTGCTACATCTATTAATAACGGTATCGCCTCTTGTTTTGCCGGAGGAAATTGTCTACCTGTTTTTACTTTTGCTAAATCTTGATAATCAATTTCATCGATAAATCCCGCGCCATTTGTTTCACGTTCCAAATCGAAATTATGGGAGCATACCAATCTGTCATCTTTAGTCAGCATAACGTCTAATTCGATTGCGCTCAAGCCCTTTTTTATCGCTGAGCGATAAGACGCAATCGTATTTTCAGGAACGTTATGCCGATCACCACGATGGCCGAAAAAGATTGGCTTATCACGGTAGAGATCATCCAAATCCATCCCCCGCCAAAAGGTAATGTATCTTACGGTCAATAAGACAAATACTGCGATTATAACAAACACGATCATTTGGCGGGACATAATACTAATTTTTGATATTGATCGCTATTTCGTATTGCTGTTTCATCAAATTCTATCTTGCGGAAACTATGTTTATTAAACAGCTCAGCTTGGTCAGCATAATAAACGCTTTTAGGCAAGCCTGATTGCCCTGTGGGTAAAATAGAATAACCTGTATTCATGTCAGATAAATCAAATATTCTCTGTATACTAGTTCCGGAAATTTGATTATATGAATTATCAAAATTATATTCGCTGACATTTAAATTACTATTTGAGCCATAACCATCAAATGGACCAATGTTCAAATTAAATAGTTTAGCAATGATTGATCTTTCATATAATATATGTTTATATATTTTAGTATTAGTTTTACCCCATTGCCAAGTTAAAATATTTTCTCCAAAATCTTTCTCTATTTCACTTAAAGCTTCATCAACTGATTTTATAACTATTTCAATTAAACTTTCTTGATAACCTACAGTTTTAATATCGTCAATCCAGCCGGATCCTGAATTATTTAGTATCATATTCATACTTTCTTCAGCGAGAATTGGCAGACTAATAAATATATCAAATACATCTTCTCCAACGAGAGAAAACTCATCCATAAATATATTTTTTAATAATTTTGTGTAAATAATATTTATTAATAAAGCTTCCGCTGATGTTGCAGATTCATCGCCATCCCAATCATATAACATGCTCACAGATGTCTTTTTAATTGGATTATTATCCATATATATTTTTGCTATTTTATGTGCAATTTCAGCTTTCACGAGATTTTTTGTTTCAGATAGTTGATTTACAATATCATTGATATATATATTGTCTAAATCCGCTAAATGTTCTTGTAACAATTGAAAACGCCGCGATAGTTTTTTGGGATTGAGATAAAGTGCTGCTGTATCTATATAACTAAACGATATATCAAATATGGTGTTTTGATCTAGATTAAAATTACCATTGGCAATATCAAATAAAGTATTAATTGTCTCAACGCTTAATTGTCCGGTGAATGCCCATGTAGCATGATCAGTTCTTCCCACCAAAGGTATAGGAAACCCGGGAATCAAAGCACCTTCTATATTAAAATCACCACTATTTAGATGCATTTCGTACCATTTGGCGGGCTGCTGTAAACCCCAAATATCATCAAAGATTAGAATCGGTTTTTTGGAAGCGGTCTGTTCTTGTGGTATTATCATCACATCGCTCCTCAATAACGAACCGGTAGCGCCAATTAGTTCCCAAATTTGATTTTCTACAACCCAATTCATTCTGTTAAGTGAATCGATAAAAAAATCTTTTTCAGAGTTAATCCAATTAAAAGTATCAACAGTAAGTAATTCTAAGAGCTTTGTTTCTCCAAAATATTGTCTTATTGTATTTATAAACCATCCGATTTGTCTATTCTGTCGAAGGTTATCAGTCATCATGGTACCAACATTAATAACATCCGAAGATGTCCACTTGAGTGGTTTTGTATTCAATATTTTAAAAGAAAGCGGTAATGTTCCTTCTGTTTCATCAATCCAAGTATTAATACCTGAACAATAGGAATTAATTAATATTTCATTCTCATAATTAATTGATGGTTGATTTTCACTGCTTACTGAAAAAAGGTTATTCTGTTTAATGTAATTGTCTAGTAAAACGTAATCATCACCAAGAAGTGTTGATATTTCACCACGAACCACAGCCATCAATAGCGATAATTGAAACAATCGTTCCCGGGCAATAATATATCCTGCTGTATAAAATAAATCTTTGTTATTTTTAGCAAAAACATGGGGAATGCCATAAGGATCGGTAAATACCTTTACCGTATCTTGTAATTCCGCCAGTGATTGCGTACCATTGTATTCAGGAATATTATAATAGAAATATAGTTTAAATGTCAGGACAGTTAGCAGAGGAAGAAAAACCGTAAATATTAGTATATATTTTAAATACTTCATTATTTTAAACCGGTGAAATTACCAGTTCAAAACCACCATAAACAATAACACTATCAATATTATATGAAAAAAAGGATGACGGCGTTAGACTAAGTAGATATTCTTGGTCTGCTTTTGACAATTCAATAGTAATAAAATATTAAAAAATTCACTTTTTACTATACTATTTCATATTAAAACACTCTGTGTATTGCATTACAACTATTCGCCAGAAAATAACGGGAATTAACTTCCCCCGCTCGCAATAGCCAATCCCCGTTATTTTCAGCACAAGACAACAAAAGTTGTTTCGCTAATCAATGTTGTTTCAAATGTTTGTTATTAGTTTTTTCCTATATTATTTAAAAAAATCATCAATGCCGGGGTTTATGTCGCTATAGCGCCTCACCAAGTTTTGGGATAGTGCGCCCCCTCTCCAAGGGGGTTATTGCATTCTCCATAGAGCATAAATCACAAGGCATGAAATTCAAACCTTTTCCAGCAAAACCACCGGCATTGACTAGTTTATTATAGCTTTTAAAATCATTCTCATATTCAGAGACATTCTGAATATTTCTTGAATTAATTAAACAACGAAGTTGTCTGATCACATCTGTCTGCGCGGCTTGGGGTAATATTTTTAATGTTTTGTTCATTGTTTTCATTATATAGTAATAATTTACTCTGTAACAAATGTATCAAATACTGTGCCAAATTAGTAAGCATAATATAATTAAGATCTTATGTGAGGCGTGGTGTGGTGTGTGTTCCATTTTGAAACACTAGTTTGTTCAATTTGTTACAAGCTCAGCAGGATGTTTTTGTTAGATCAACATATAAACAGTTTCAATTAATTATTCTTTTTATTAACATCATACTAAATAATTATGACAAAAACATATGCCTGAATTGCCTGAAGTAGAAACTGTTGTGCGGTATGTCTGTCCCAAGATTGTTGGAAAAACAATACAAAAGGTTGTTCCACAAAATAACTATGATAAAGTTTTTGCAACGCACACAGTACGGCAATTCAATAAATTATTAACAGGGCAGGTTATTAAGAATGTCATGCGCAGGGGTAAATTTATTGTTTTTAATCTTGACCAGGGACATCTCTTAATTCATTTGCGAATGACGGGACGAATATTATTGAAATTGTCTGAGGATGATAATCCTAAGCACCTTACCGCTATTATTTATTTTAAAGATAAATCATCTTTATATTTTAAGGATTATAGAAAATTCGGAAGGCTTTATTATTATGATTCTTTGGATTACATTAATAATAAACTGGGTATTGAACCATTATCAAAAAGTTTTACAGGAGATTGGTTATTTAAGAACTTGCAAAATTACAAACGACAGTTAAAACCACTCTTACTAGACCAGGGCTTCATTGCCGGGCTTGGAAATATTTATGTTGATGAGGCGCTTTGGTCTGCAAAATTACACCCGCAGCAAATTGGTTTATCGGTTAGCCGGAAAAAATCCGATATTCTACACAGTTCAATTCAAAGGCTCTTACAAACCGCTATTGATAATCAAGGAACAACTATAATTAATTTTTATTTTGGTGAAGGTAAAAAGGGAAATTTTAGCGAACAGCTACAAGTTTTTGGAAGACAAGATCAGAAATGCACCCGCTGTAAAACAGTGATTAATAAAATTCGTGTTTCGCAGCGTGGCACACATATTTGCCCGCAATGTCAGCGAATCTAGCTATTTGATAACCCGATACTGAAATTGGTAAATGCCTTCAGTTTTAGCAACCGGAATCATCCTCACAAATTTCAGTGACAGTTCTCGATCAAGTTTCGGAAACAGCGGAATTCCTTTTCCAAAAACAATAGGGTGGGGAGTGATATACAGGTGTGTTAAGAGCTGTGCAAATTTTGTGTAGATCCTTCCACCGCCAATTACAAAGCATTTTTCCGTATTTAATTCATCCAATATTTTCTTGGCACTGTCATTCCGATGCACAACAATTGTTTCACGTTCTTTAAGTTCAACTGCGAGAGTTTTTTCTGTATTAGAACCCATTATCACAGGATATCCCATGGTCTGTTCTTTAAAAAGGGAGAGGTCTTTTGACCAAGCGATTACTTCTTCGCTATTTCTAGCAATAAAACCATCTACAGTAACAGCAGCAATTAGTATTACATCCATATTTTATCTCTGTAATTGCGAGCAGTGTAACGACGAAGCAATCTCTTTTTGTCCCAAGTAAGGAGATTGCCCGTCTGCTCCATGGTTACGCCGGACAGGCTCCCTCCCACACAGTGCGGGGGTTCGCAATGACAAATATTATTCTTCAATCGATTTTCCGTCTTTATCAAGTGATCCAGCTGCAACGAAAAACATCTTGTCCTTATCAATATATTTTTGAATTGTATTATTGATTTGGTCAACTGTTAATGCATTAATCAATTCCGGAAATTTATCTAAATAGCTATTTGGTCTTCCGCGATCAGCGTTCGTTAAAATTTGTCCGGCTAAACCACGTGTAGTTGCCAAACCAACTTTATACGAACCGGTAATTGTTGATTTCTTGGCATCTAACTCAGCTTGAGTAACGCCATTTTCAAGCCACGTTGTTAATTGTTCAATAGCTGCGTCATGTCCTTTATCAACAAGCTGTGGTGCGAATGTTCCCCAAATCGCCCAATATCCATCATTCCCATTATCTACGCCACCAACCCACGATTGAATCCCATAAGTTAACCCCTGTTCGTCTCTTATGGTTTGCATTAAGCGTGCCGAAAAATTTCCGCCCAAAATATATGTACCAACCATTAATGGATAATAATCTTTGTGGTCGCGGTCTATTCCTATCGGTAAACCGATATAAATATCTGCACTTGTTTTTTCTTTTATAGTAACATATTCTGTACCCGCTTTGACTTGATTGGCTGTTAAAGTTGGCTCTTTTTTGTCCAGCGGAGATGTTTTCCAGCCTTTAAATACTTTAGCAATCTCCTTGCTAAATGCCTCGCTGTTAACATCGCCCACGGCGACAACTGTTATGTTTCCCAAACCATAATATGTTTTATGATAATATTTTAAACTAGCCGGCATAATATCATTAATCATTTTAATCCGGTTATCAATTTTATAAGTATAGTTTGGGTGGTTTTTTGGATAAAGTTTACGCAAGAATGCTCCACCCGCTTGCCTTTGGGTGTTTTCTTTATCTCTTTTTAAATTACTAACCAAACGAGTTTTAAGTGTTTTTAAATCATCTTTGTTAAACGCCGGCTCTCTTAGTTGCTCCGCAAGTAAACTGAGCACTAAGGGAATATCCTCTTTCAAACATTTGGCGCTAAACCTTACATGATATTGTCCGCTTGAAAAACTGATACTTGCACCAACAGTCTCCAGTTTATCTGCTATCTCAAATTTAGATTTATTTTTTGTTCCTTTATCGAGCATTGCGGCCGTTAAATCCGCTATCATCATATTGGCTTGCGGGCTGTATTGATCACCGCCTAAGAAACTGCCGGTTATTGTCACTACATCCTTTACTCCTGTTTTCATCGTTAACAAACGAATTCCATCAATTGGAGTTTGTTCTATAATTCTGTCGGCTATTTTAGCCTCGGAAACTACATTGCCATCCGATTTTCCCTCCGGACCAGATGTATAATTATATGGGTGATGTGCTTTTGGATTGCTCGGTTCTCCACCGCCACCACCACCGCCCGCTATCTCCGGTATAAAATAGCCTGTAGTACTTTTATCTTCTATCAAATATGTTTCAACAATACGCTTAATGTCTGCTTTGGTAACTTTATTGATGTTTTCTAAATAATTAGTGTAATATGTCCAGTCACCTGTGGCAATTGCTTCATTTAGATTTGAGGCAATTGAATACGAACCGTCACGGCTATAGGCTTGTTCGGCACGGATTTGTCCTTTTGCTCTGACAACTTCTTCTTTTGTAACACCTTTATTTTTAAGTAACTTATATTCATCTAATATAATTTTTTCAACACCTTCATGTTTAGTTCCCGGTGTTAAAAATGCATAGGTTATGAACAAACCGTTATCTCTAAATGGATAATCCCATATACTAACTTTTGTCGCCAAACCTTTGTCCACAATTTTTTTATATAATCTGCCTGACTTTCCGCCACCTAATATTCTTGATAAAATCTGAAATGTATAATTGTCTTTATGCAATCCTTCCGGTGTTTTGTGTGCAATTCCAACTATTCCCATTTGTCCCGATCGTTTAATCACAAAACGTCTGGCACCTTCTTGTTCCGGTTCGGTGGTGTACATTTCCGGAATATCATGCGGAGATTTTGTGATTGTACCATAATTGTCTAAAATCATTTGTAATGCATTATCTTTATTGAAATCGCCGATTATTGTTACGGTTGCATTATTAGGCCAATAATATGTTTCGTAAAACTCACGCAAGCGTTCTGTTGATACTCCTTCGATGTCTGAACGCCATCCAATTGTTGAATGATGATAAGGATGTGCCTGATAAGCTGTCGCCCACATATTTTTGTCTAATGTATTAAAGGGGTCGTTTTCACCGCGTTCAAATTCATTTATAACAACTGTCATTTCCGGTTGGCGGTCTTCATCTCGCAGGAGCAAGTTTCGCATACGGTCAGCTTCGATTGCAATAGCGCGACCTAAATGTTCACTTGGCAAAAGTTCAAAATAATTGGTTCTGTCCATCCAGGTTGTAGCGTTGATTTGCGCTCCAATATCTTGCAGTACTGTCCAAATCGGATTTCCGGTTTCTTTGTTAAAATTCTTTGATCCTTTGAACATCATGTGTTCTAATAGATGTGTAGATCCCGTGTGTCCGATCGCTTCATTACGAGACCCTACATGATAGGTTACCATAAAAGTCACCACCGGAGCGGAGTGATCTTCCATTAATAAAATGCTCAAATCATTTAGTGCACAACGATATTCATCAATGCCACCTGATGATTTAATAAACTCAAACGCTGTTTCAATCGTTGGTATTTCTATTGATTCTTCTTTAGTCATTTCTTCAGTTGCCTTTGTTTCTGTCATCTTACTCCCCATATTTTCTGCGCAAGATGCTATTAAAAGCAATCCTGCAATATTTAATAGAATTCTTTTTAGTTTCATTATAATACCTCATATTGTATTTTGTATAAGGACAAGAAAATACAAGTTTAACTATAAATTATGTAAAAGTTTTTATTACTTACACACTTGTATGTATCTTGTTTCAATATTTCTTTAATTTAGAATAAATTACTATTTATTTCCATGCTAACTGTTTTATTTTTCACAACTATGAAACTTATATTATTTCTTTTATCACTATTGCTAATTGGCTGTTCCTTCCAATCTGATTCAAATAATTATTCCCAAGAAGAACTCCATTACTTCACTAAAATTGCCCTTGGCGCTGAATTTGGCGATGAAATACCGGTAATTAAAAAATGGACTGGTGATATTCGTATCAAAGTCAATGGTGAACCTACTGAAGCAGACTTGCAAACTATCACCAATATTATTGATGATCTAAATAAACTTATTTCCGGAATTAAAATTAAGCAGGTTGATAAAAAGGAAAACCTTACAATTACTTTTTCACCCGAATTTGATTTTGCAGAAATTGATCCTAATTACGTGCCGACAAATTATGGTTTCTTTTGGGCGCTTTGGCATGATGACAATTTTGTTATTTATGACGCAAGCATTCTTGTTTCATCTGCTGATATTACCCAACAGGAGCGCTCTCATTTAATTCGTGAAGAATTAACCCAAAGCCTTGGTTTAATGAACGACTCCAACAAATATAATGACAGTATATTTTATCAGGAATGGACGGATGTCACCAAATTCTCAGAAATAGATAAAGTAGTAATAAAACTGCTCTATCTAATAAAGATCAAGCCGGGCATGTCCAAAGAACAAGTTCTTGAGGTATTAAATTAATTTCTGATAAAAATCACGTTCACGCGATGGTGCGGTCTGTGATGCTTTTGTTTATACCAACGTCTTAAATCATCCCTTTCGGCTTTTGTAAGCAGTCCAACATGATGAACCTTAACGGTGACCACCTTATGATGTGTTACCGGAACCACGCGCACTATGCGATGTTTATAGTTGCTTACGAATATTGTTTCACTTGGTGGTGCGGTTACGCAACCGATCATTGTAAACATGACAACTGTAACCGCCAATATCATGATATTCCTTTTCATAGATTCTCTTCCTTTTTTACTTAGACCCACAACTACTATAAATGTTAAATTTAACAATAAATATGGGTAATAATATGAAAGATCAAGTTGTATTAATTACCGGGGCTTCCGGTGGAATCGGTTCCGTAATGGCGGCTCAGTTCGCCGATGTCGATGCTAAAGTAATTGTACATTATAATAGTCAGCAGGAAAAGGCTGAAAATCTTTGCAAAAAACTTAAGGGCAAAGGACATATAACCATTGGTGGTGATTTAACAAATCTAAAAGATATTAATAAAATTGTAGAACAAGCAATTGCTACCTTTGGCAGAATTGATATTTTAGTCAATAATGCGGGGGTTTATTTTGAACACCCGATTGATAAAATCGATTTCACCGAGTGGCAAGCGGCGTGGAATAAATCTATTAACACCAACCTTTTAGGTCCCGCAAATCTTACTTTTCGTGTTGCAAAAGAAATGATTAAAAGCAGTGGTGGGAAAATTATTAATATTTCATCTCGCGGTGCCTTCCGCGGTGAGCCGACTGCACCAGCCTATGGAGCAAGCAAAGCTGGATTGAATGCAATGAGTCAATCACTTGCTATTGCATTGGCACCGCATAATATCTTTGTATATGCTATTGCTCCGGGGTTTGTCGAAACTGCGATGGTACGTTCACATCTAACAGGCGATAGGAAAAAAGAAATATTAAATCAAAGTCCGCTTGGGCGTGTTGCCAGGCCGGAAGAAATTGCTAAAACGGTTGTTTTCTTGGCATCCGAAGGAACTGATTTTTTAACCGGCTGCATAATTGATGTGAATGGTGCATCGTATTTAAGATCCTAATTGTTCTCTATTATGAAAAATAAAACAAATCCAAAATGGCTTAAGTGGGCACGTGAAATTCAACAATTATGTCAAACAGGTCTGGCATTTAGTGAATCTGAGTATGACACTCAGCGCTATAAAAAATTAACCGAAATCGCAGCGGAAATTGTTGCTACACACTCTTACATCAGCAAAAACGAGCTAACAGATAATTTTTTGGCTCATTCTGGTTACGCTACACCAAAAGTAGATATCCGTGCTGCAATAATTGAAAACAATAAAATTTTACTCGTACAAGAAAAGATGGATAAAAAATGGGTTCTGCCAGGTGGTTGGGCAGATGTAGGCGAATCTCCAACTGAGTCAGTGATTCGTGAAACTCAGGAAGAGTGTGGACTTAAAGTTGCTCCCAAAAAAGTGGTTGGTGTTTATGATGCAAATCGATATGGTCGCCCGCTGGAACTTTTCCATGCCTACAAACTTGTGTTTCTTTGTGAAAAGGTGGGTGGAAGTCTTAAAACCAGTACCGAAACAATAGCTGTTGATTTCTTTGACTTTGACACTTTACCACCTCTGTCCACTTCACGAACAGATGAAAAACATATAAATGATATATTGGCACATATAAACAATCCTTCTCTGCCTACAATATTTGAACAAAGTAGAGACGTTGCATGTTGAAAATCCCGACTCTGTTGGGGCAATGTCTCTACAAAAATACATTTAATTTTCTTTTAGGTTATCTCTCATTGCACGCCAAGAGGGCAAAAACTGACCTGTCTGTTCCATATAAACTTTATATTTATCGCCAAATTTATTAAGCATATCGGTTTCTTCACGTTGCACTAACCACGACCAAATAATCGAAATTGGTATTACAGAAATAATTAATCCCCATGAATAGAATATCATAGCCAAAATTCCAGTAAAAGAGAAAATCCATACACTATAAATTGGGTGGCGGATAAATTGAAACGGACCTTGTTTAACAATCTCTTTTCCATGACCACCTTTTGCTAAATAATAATTTCCACCAATTAATAAATATAAGGCGTCAATCATAAAAATTGCCATAAGTGCAGTTCTAAATGTTGGGTGTATTATCATTTTGGGAACCTTCAGAATACTCTCAATATAATACACAATAAACCAAATCAGGATTGTAACGACAATTCCAAAAGGACCAATGCCAAACAATTGCCAGAATTGTTTATTAGGTATCACTTAGTTCTTTTGGGAATGTAAAGGTCTGTCACCGTACCGGAAAATATTTCTGCTGCATTCGCAAATGTTTCTGAGAGTGTCGGGTGAGGGTGAATCGTTAAACTCACATCTTCTGCATCAGCGCCCATTTCAATCGCTAACACTCCTTCCGAAATTATATCTCCGGCATGTGCCCCAACAATGCTAACACCTAAAAGTTTGCCGTTATCTGGATTAAAAAGAAGTTTGGTTTTCCCGATTGACTGTCCAAGCGCTATTGCTTTGCCACTGGCGCCCCATGGAAATTCCGTTTTCTTATATTCGATTCCCTTCTGCTGCGCTTCGGTTTCTGTTAATCCTGTCCAGGCAATTTCCGGATTAGTGAATATTACCGCTGGGATGCTTTTTACGTCAAACGCTGCCGGTAAACCTGCGATTACTTCAGCAGCAACTTTGCCTTCGTGTGTTGCTTTGTGGGCAAGCATCGGCTCGCCGACCACATCACCGATGGCGAAAATATTTGTAACATTTGTTTTCTGCTTTTCGTCCACCTTAATAAATCCGTGTTCTGTAAGTTGAACACCAATTTTTTCTAAACCTAGGTTTTCGGTATTTGGTTTCCGCCCAACAGACACTAAAACTTTATCAAATTTTTGTTCAATCGTTTTTCCATTGTTTTCGATTGTTACAGCAAGTGATGAGTCTTTATTGGGTTTAACCGCAACAACCTTAGATTTGACCATAATCTGATGAAAGTCTTTCTTTAACTTGTGCTGTAAAAGACGGATAATGTCTTTATCGGTTTCGGGCAATAAAGAATCCAACATTTCAACTACCGTAACTTTTGATCCTAAAGAATTATAGACCGTAGCCATCTCAAGTCCGATATAGCCTCCGCCGATTATGAGCAGTGTTTTAGGAATATCTTCCAGCAACAGCGCTTCTTTTGAGGTCATAACTGACGGGTGGTCGTTTGGAATATTCGGTATTACAATTGATCGAGACCCGGTTGCGATTATTGCATTATCGAAAGATATTATATCTGATTTATCTTTACTTTTGATTTGTATTTCATTTTTAGAATTAAATTTTGCCACGCCGGTAAAAACTTGAACCTTCCTTGCCTTTGCCATTTGTGCAATTCCTTTGTTCAGCTTTCCAACTACTTCGTTCTTCCAATTTCGTACTTTATCTAGATCAATTTTAGGTGCGTTAAACTTAATCCCTTTTCCTTCAAGTGCGTGTGCTTCTTCAATAATATGTGAAATGTGCAACAATGCTTTTGATGGAATACAGCCCCGGTTGAGACAGACGCCTCCAAGCACATCGTCTTTTTCAATAAGTGCAACACGTTTATCTAAATCAGCAGCTCTAAAAGCAGCAGCATAGCCACCGGGACCCGATCCAATTACAACTATATCAAAGGGTTTGTTTTTATCAGTCATAATAAATCCTATACTAAATTAGCGTTGGAAAGATTTTTAATATCCGACAACAATTCATTTAAAAATTTCATGAATCTAGCTGCCATTGCTCCATCAACAACACGGTGATCATACGATAATGTTAGTGGCAACATCAAACGACTATCAAAGTTCTTTCCATTAAATACCTGTTCATACTGTGCTCTTGAAACACCCAATATGGCAACTTCCGGTTGATTAACAATGGGAGTAAAATATGTACCTCCAATTCCACCTAAACTTGAAATTGTAAACGTACCTCCGGCAAGCTCGTCGGGAGATATTCGTTTATTACGTACTTTTTGGCTCACGTTGGATAGTTCCTGAGATAATTCATAAACGTTTTTCTTGTCCACATTGCGAATTACAGGAACCATTAGCCCCTCCGGTGTGTCTATTGCGATTCTTATATGGAAATATTTTTTTAATATAAGCGAACTACCATCCGGTGAAAGCGAAGAATTAAAATCGGGAAATTGTTCAAGAGCTTTTGTAGTTGCTTTCATTAAAAAAGGTAAAAGCGTGATTTTTATATCTTCATTACTATTAATATTTTGTAATGAATGCCTAAGTCCGTCTAGTTCTGTGATATCTATCTTATCAAAATTTGTCACTTGCGGAACGTTTTGCCAGGCGGCTGTCATACGTTCCCCGGTTATTTTGCGTATTTTATTAAGTGGTACATGTTCAATTAGGCCCCAAACACTAAAATCTATTTCAGGCTGATTTATTGTTTGTACCGTGCCTTGTCCGGAAAGTTGTTTTTTAATATAGTTTTGCACGTCCTCTTTTGTGATTCTACCCTTACTGCCTGTTCCGATAACAAAACTTAAATTTGCACCAAGCTCTCTCGCAAAGCGACGCACCGCAGGGCTGGCGAAAGGAACGCTTTCTTGTTCTGGACCACTAATTTTCTGTGTTTCTTGTGGTTTAATTGGTTTATCTGTTTTTTGGATTTCCATCTTTTTCTTGGATGCTTCAGAAATTTTTTCTTTATCTTCAGATGTGGCATGTGAACTCGCGGAATCTTCCTCTTTTCCCGAGAGCTCTATAGTTATTAGAACTTGCCCCGGAATCACCTGCTCTCCCTGTTTAATTTTAACAGCTTTTACATTACCATTATAAGGAGATGGTATTTCCATTGTCGCCTTTTCTGATTCTAATACAAAAATTGGATCATCTATTGATATTAAATCACCAGCTTTAACTAACACCTCACTAACGTCAGCTGTTTCAATTCCTTCACCAATGTTTGGTAATAAAACTTCTTTTATCATAATCTTTCCTATTTGGTGTATTACTTATACACTTTTGGGATTTGGCTTCTCAGTATCTATATTATACATTTTTATGGCTTTTTCTACCTCATCAAGTTGAATTTGTCCGTCTTTTGCCAGAGTATTTAAAGTTGCTAAAATAATATAGTGTTTATCTATTTCAAAAAATCGCCTTAATTCTTGCCTTGTTTCACTACGTCCGAAACCGTCGGTGCCAAGCGCAGTAAAAGAACCGGAAACGAATGGTGATATTTGCTCCGCAACTAATTTGACATAATCAGATACTGCCACTACTGGACCTTTTGTATGTTCTAAACACTTTGTTACAAATGGTACTATATATTCTCCTTGCGGGTGTAAAATATTCCAACGATTAACATCTTCAGCATCTTTACGTAATTCGCTAAAACTGGTAACGCTCCACACATCAACATCTAAATTCCAACCCTTTTCTAAAATATCTGCTGCTGCCAACACCTCTTTTAAAATTGGACCACTGCCCAAAAGCTGTACGCGAGGAAGCTTGCGAGCTTTTCCGCTTCTATATTTATACATACCTTTTATGATACCTTCCTCAATCTTCTCAGGCATTGATGGTTGTAAATAATTTTCATTATATAGTGTTATATATATCATTAATGGATCTTGATCAGTATACATTTTTTCTAACCCGTCTTGTATTATCACTGCCATTTCATAGGCAAATGCAGGATCATATGCCTTTACGTTTGGAATAACCGACATCGCCAAATGACTGTGGCCATCTTGGTGTTGCAATCCCTCGCCAGCCAATGTAGTTCGACCTGCTGTTGCGCCTAACAAAAATCCCTTTGTTCGCATATCGGAAGCCGCCCACAAAAAATCGCCTATGCGCTGATATCCAAACATTGAATAATAAATATAAAATGGCATTGTGTTCACTCCATGTGTACTATAAGACATGCCAGAGGAAATAAATGATGCAATCGCACCTGCTTCGTTAATACCTTCTTCAAGAATTTGTCCGTCCGTTGCTTCTTTATAATATAAAAATTGATCTGAATCTACCGGATCGTATAATTGACCGCCGTGTGCATAAATTCCAATCTGTCTAAAAAGCGGGTCAATTCCAAATGTTCTTCCTTCGTCCGGAATAATGGGGACGACGCTCTTCCCAATTTTTTTGTCATGAGTTAATAGTGTTAATAATCTTACAAACGCCATAGTTGTTGATATTTCCCTCTTTCCTGAGCCGTTTGTTAATTCCTGAAATGCTTTTAATTCGGGAACGATTATTGAGGGTGCTTTTTCTGTCCTGTTTGGTACAAACCCTCCTAATGCTTTCCTCCTTTCAAGAAGGTATTGTATTTCTTCGCTGTCTTTGTCGGGTTTATAAAAAGGCGCTTTAATGCATTCCTTATCTGTTAGCGGAATATCAAATCTTGATCTGAAATATAACAACTCTTCTTCATTCATTTTTTTTTGTTGATGTGTCACATTTCGCCCTTCACCTGCCTCACCCATACCATACCCTTTTATTGTTCGAGCTAAAATCACTGTTGGCTGTCCTTTGTGTTTTATTGCACTATCATATGCAGCAAAGATCTTGGCTGGGTCATGCCCCCCAACCTTTAATTTCCACAAATCATCATCGGTAAGGTGCTCTACCATTTTTTTCAATTCCGGTGATTTACTCCAGAAATGCTCTCGAATATATGAACCACCTTCAACAACATACTTTAATTGATCTCCGTCAACAATTTCTTCCATTCTTTGAGTTAGTATTCCTTTGTCATCTGCTTCCAATAAGGAGTCCCAATCAGAGCCCCAAACAACTTTTATCACATTCCAACCCGCACCACGAAAAACACCCTCAAGTTCTTGTATTATTTTGCTGTTTCCTCTTACTGGTCCATCTAATCTTTGAAGGTTACAATTAATTACAAATATCAAATTGTCCAGTTTCTCTCTGCTCGCAAGCGATATTGCCCCCAGGGCTTCGGGTTCATCCATTTCACCATCTCCCAGGAACGCCCAAACCTTTCGCCCCTTATCCTCTAACAGATTGCGATCAATAAGATAATTCATGAAACGCGCTTGATAGATTGCCATTAACGGGCCTAAGCCCATTGATACTGTGGCAAATTGCCAATAATCAGGCATTAGCCATGGGTGTGGATATGAGGATAACCCGCCACCGTCAGCAAGCTCACGTCTAAAGTTTATCAACTTTTTCTTTGAAAGTCGTCCTTCTAAAAATGATCTTGCATAAATTCCCGGAGTAGAGTGCCCCTGAAAAAATATTAAGTCCCCTCCACTTTTGTGCTCCGGACCACGGAAAAAATGATTAAAGCCAACCTCATATAGCGTGGCAGCTGATGAATATGAAGAAATGTGCCCTCCAATCCCGGGACTTTCTTTATTTGCTCGGACGACCATTGCCATTGCGTTCCATCTTATTAGAGATTTTATTCGCCGCTCAATTGTCCGATCTCCGGCAAATTTGGCTTGTTGTGAAACCGGAATGGTGTTTAAATATGCGGTTGTTTGTTTATACGGTATTTTTACGCCATTTCTTCTGGCGAAGTCCATCATTTTCTCAATTAAAAAATGGGTTCTTTCAGCTCCCTGATTTTCTAAAACAGCTTGCAGAGATTCTGTCCACTCTAATGTTTCTTGTATATCTATATCAATATTTTGCTTCTTGTTGTTCATTTCCTTCTCGTTTATATATTAGTGACTATATAGATAGCCCGCTAATTCAAAGTAACCACAAAATTAATGCAAATCTATATGAAAGGAAATAACTATTGAACTTGTTGTCTAATAGCAGACTATATTTAAATAACAGTGATTTAAGAAGGTTCTCTATTTGATATTATATTGGTACTCTTTAAGCGTTTTAATATAATTTGCTCTCATAAAAGCACCAGGATCATTCACATTTTTCATGCTCATGCATCCACGCATTTGATCTAGGCTTTCATATTCGTGTTCTTCCAGCCATTGAATAAGTTCTTGTTTTAGCTTAGTTATATGTTTTGGTCCGTATTTCAAAAGCGCAGAAGTCATAAATGTAACATCTGCCCCAGCCATTATTAATTTGAGAACGTCTTGTGCCGTATAAACACCACTGGTCGCACCCAATGATAGCTGGAGTTGGTTCCGCAATACGGCAATCCATCTTAACGGTAAACGGATTTCGTCGGAATCGCTCAAAGAAAGCGCTGGTTCAACTTCAAGCTTTTCAAGATTTATGTCAGGTTGATAAAAGCGATTAAAAAGAACAAGGGC
>CBDURO010000004.1:0-75745 GCA_965369995.1 uncultured bacterium
TATTAACTTCAATTTACCCCAGGGTGGATACCATGTCTGTACATTTGACGTCTCTTTTTGCTTTTTTACTTTAATACGAGACTTAATCTAAATAACTTACCTCAGAGTTGCTTATCCGCTACGAGTTATATTGCGTATAATGCAATAATAAGCACTGTAACAATAATTATCGCTAAACTCCAATACAAAGGCTTGTCGTATTTTAACTTCTTAGTTTGACCTCTTGTAATTAGATAAACGATAAGTAAATAGACAGGGCCGTTCAATACTATAAAGTCAGCTTTAATTTGAAGGACATTTTTGAATATGATTGCAATGCCAAGCAAACAAGCTGCAGTTACTAAAGCTACTTTTATTTCATTGGCTAGTTTCATAATCATAATTTAATCTCCTTTATTTATTATTTTTATACGGACTATAATATTAAATATTCAATTTTAAATCTTCAATGTTATTTCTTCTTATAATTTTTCCAATAAATCCAAGCAGTAATGAACAGCAAGAATGAAATTAGTGAGGTTAATGATTTTCCTAATGTACGTCCATTGTCTATCAGACTAAATACAACAAATACACAGCCAAAAATAAACCACATTATTGCAAAACTTTTGTTATTACTTTTATTTTTCACTTTTGTTATTTCCTATAACTATTTTCTTCGTGTCTGTTTGCTGTAGATTTTGTATAGGTATTTTTAGTTCTCATTTGCTTACCGAATTATTTTTTCTCGATAGTGTCCGTGAGTTATGTAACGAATGATTTTATTGTTTTTATCTCTTTCAAATATTAGCGTCTCGCCTAATTCATCATCATCTCTAATTCTGCGGAAGGTATCATCCTCAATATGTTTGTAAAAAGTCATATCTTCTCCGGGTTTTTCTGCAGGCAAATCAATTGAGACTAATTTATCATCCCAAGCCGATAAGTAAACTTCACCCCACCAAGGCATCGAGTTATAATATCCAACGTAATCTTCGAAATTTTTCTTGGAATCTTCTTCCTCTTCGGAATCCTTTACCTTGTTTAGTATTGCATTAATACCTTTTACATATTTCCCGGGATTTGTACCATTAGCATTGATCATTACAGAAAAAATTCTTTTATTCTTGAGATCAATTTGTAATGTTGAACGATATCCGGGGCAATTACCACCGTGTCCAACCCATGTATTGCCGTCATCTCCCTTCCAAACTGCAAAACCAAGTCCCCAAGTGGTTTTCCAATCAGGGTTAGTCCAATGTACTTGCTGCATATATTTGAGGGTTGACGGCTTAAGTATTTCAGTTTCAGTAGTATCTCTTAAACGTAACTGCCATGAGGCAAACTTTCCTAGATCATGCACATTTGACGAGAACCCCGCAGCAGGTGTAATTCCTTTGGCTTGGAAGAAATTGACTTTTTCCCGTTTGCCGGTTCTTGACAATGCGCTATACCCTATTGCCATCTCTTTGCCATATAATTTCTTATCCGGAGCAGTTCTTGTATTTGCAAGACCTAAAGGTGTTAGAATATTATTTTCAACATATTCATCAAATGCTTGACTGGAAACGGCTTCAACAATTTCCCCAAGTAATGTCATTGCAAGATTACTATATTGAAAATAGGTAGAAGCAGGATACAATGTTTCTTGCTCGCTTAATTTTGAGTCAATCTGTTCTTTGGTCGGAAAAGGAAAATCGGGACCATTCCAATAGGGATAATCCGCTTCTCTCGGCAATCCGGATGAATGAGTCATCAGTGATCTAACCGTAATTGGTCCGCTATTTGGATATTTTTGCTCAAGGTTGTATTGCGGTAGTAAGTCGCTTATGCGGTCATCTAATCGAAGTTTACCTTCGTCATATAATTTCATAATTGCGACTGAAGTAAATAGTTTGGAAATTGAACAAATACTGCAAATTGTAGACGATTTTGCCTTTATACTCTTTTCAGAATTGGCTAAACCAAAAGCACCCGACCAAAGCACTTCCTGATCCTCAACTACAATAGCAGTTATGCCGGGAAGCTGCTCATAATCTTTTTGAGCTTCTAACCATACTTCCACAAGTTTAAATGCCTCAGAATAATCCTTTTTGTCTTCTTTTGAATAAGCAGTAACTATTAGAAGGGATAGAAATATCACTAAATATATTTTTTTCATTTATCTTCCTCTTGCTCTATTTCACATTTTAAAATTATCGATTACTCAATTATCAATATTCAATGTTTTTCCCGCTCTTCCCCGCCTCACCATATATTCCTTAATTCATTGATTTTCATCTATCGTAGTTTTAGCATAGATGGACTTTAATTTTTTAATTCCTTAATTATTTAATTGCCCTTCCTTCCCAAAAGCTAAAATTAGATTATTGTTTTTTTAAAGTATCCGCAGTGTTTTGTATAATAGATTTGGGATTAAAATTATCAAAATCCACATCCTTTTCTGCAACAATATTTTCTAAAATATCATCACTATCAGGTTCAGTACTATATCCAATACATCCGAGTTTTAATAAATGTATTGATTTTATCACTCCTCTAAAATTGTGATCGCTTTTTAGAACTTCTTTTAATTTTTCATAACCCATAGAACATCTCTCCAATTTTTAAATATTTAGGTTGGATTAAAATATTTTTAAATAAAAAAGCTGTGTAATTAAATAGTTCCCCAGTTTGTATAATATTAATATGCTTTTTCTTTCTTCAAATCCCTTGTCATTAATTCTTTGACCTTATCCTTTGGGTCTTCACCGTGGAACAGTACACTCTCCATTGCCGATGCAATTGGCATAGGTACGTTATACTTATCACGTAATTGAACAACCGATTTAGCTGTTTTAACACCTTCCGCTACCATTTTCATTTCGTCTAAAATATCATCTAATTTGCGACCTTTTCCAAGCTCCTCGCCTACATAACGGTTACGGCTGTGTTTGCTTAAGCAGGTTGCCATTAAGTCCCCTATTCCGCTTAATCCAAAAAAGGTTTCCGGCTTTGCTCCCATTTCTACACCAAGGCGAGTCATTTCGGTCAATCCGCGCGTAATTAAAGCAGCTTTGGTGTTATCTCCGTAGCCTATTCCGTCACATATTCCGGCCGCAATTGCGATTACGTTCTTCAGCGAGCCGGCTAATTCAACACCAAGGATGTCCTTATTGGTGTATATCCGCAATTTTTCCGATGAAAACTCCTGCTGCACAATTTTGGCAGTTTTCGTATTTACGCAGGCTGCTACTAAGGTTGTGGGCATTCCCAAAGCAACTTCCTCAGCGTGGCTCGGTCCGTACAGCGTTACGATTCTGTCTGCATCAATTTTTCCCGCTTCAGCGATTACTTGACTCATCGTTTGTAAAGTATCGTTTTCTACACCCTTTGCCAAATTCACAATTATTGCATCATCTTTGATAAATTCTATGGATTCGCTAATGATACTCCGCACAATATGCGATGGCGTTGCCACAACAACTATTTCCGCATCTTTAAGCGCAGATTGTAAATCAGTTGTGAGATGTAATTCTTTAGATATTTGTAATTGCGGAATCAAATTATGTTGAAGGGTTTTTTGCATTACTTCCACTTCTTCCGGGAATGGATGCCAACCGATTACATTATGATTTAAAGTAGTTAAATGTTGCGCAATTGTTCCACCCCACGAACCAAATCCTAAAACTGTTATATTCATATTATTATTGTCTATTGATTATTGAAAATTGATTATTTGAAATATATTATTTCCTCTTTTTTGCTGTCTTCCTAGATGATATAAATATTGCTGTAAGTTCATTGGCTTCCTTAAAAAGCGGTTCGACCAAATTAGCTTTCAGTAGTTTCTCGTCCGTAATGAGTTCCAGCCAAAAAGCTGATTCATCCGTTTCTTCAACTACGATACTTATTTTTGAAATGAAACTTACTTTGGATTAAGCAATACATACTGCGCGATAATTTGCAGCAACAGATGTAGCACAACGAATTAATTGACCTTTAACGTGCCGACCTAAAGTTGTTTTTGGTAGTGCAGTAGATAACTTAATACAACGATGAGCGAATACCTTAGTCCTACTTTTTAACTCCTCACTATCCATTATCAATAGTCAATCATCAATATTCAATCGTCAATATTCAATCCCTATCCCGCGTAAATACCGTCAATTTCTTTAGCATAATTCTTTTCGACTACTTTCCGTTTTACTGATAATTTTGGAGTAGTCTCACCGCTTTCAATCGTCCATTCGTTAGGTAATAATGTATATTTCTTGATTTTTTCGTACTGCGAGAATTTCTCCATCGTCTTTGCGACTTCCGTGTCAAACAATTCATGCACCGAATGATGATCAAGCAAGGTTTTTCTGTCACTGTATTCAATTTCTTTACCCTTTGCCCATTCTTCCAATATCTCAAAAGATGGCACGATCACAGCAGATACGAATCTACGTCTATCTCCGATTGCCAATGCTTGTTCAATATATTTGGAAGATGTTAGTGCCATCTCCAATGGCGCCGGAGCGATATTCTTTCCACCGGCAGTTACCAAAATACTTTTCTTACGATCAGTGATCATCAGATAATTATCTTCGTCAAATTTGCCGATATCGCCGGTATAGAACCAACCGTCTTTATCAATTGCTTCTTTAGTTGCTTCGGGATTTTTATAATATCCCAACATCACGTTTGGTCCTTTGCAAAGTATTTCGCCGTCATCAGCGATTTTTACTTCAATATTTTCAAGTAAACATCCAACCGTACCAAACTTATATAGACTTTCTTGGTTAGCTGTAATTACCGGACTTGTCTCTGTTAAACCGTATCCTTCTAAAATTGGAATATTTGCTGATGCAAAAAATTCTCCAACTTCTTTAGATAGCGGAGCACCGCCGGAAACAAAGAAACGTAAATTGCCACCAACTTTTGCTTTCAATTTTGAGAATACTAATTTATCTGCTATTTTGAATTTAAATCCTAACATTCCTGATGGTTGTTTTCCACATGTTAATAGTTTTGCAGCTTCTTTTCCAACACCAATTGCCCACCAGAATATCTTCTGTCTAATTGCCGGATCATTACTGACTTTGTCAATAACTTTTGCATTGATCTTTTCAAATACGCGCGGAACAGAGATTACGATTGTCGGACCTACTTCCAGCATATTCTCACCGATCGTATCAATACTTTCAGCGTAATATGTTTTTGAACCTAAGGAAAATGCAGTATAATGACCTGTCATACGTTCAAATACGTGACTTAACGGTAAAAAGGATAGGAATGTATCCTCAGTTCCGAAATCAATATGTTTTGCACCGGCTTTTACATTTGATATCAAATTATCATGCGATAGCATAACACCCTTAGGATTGCCTGTTGTTCCGCTAGTATAGATCAATGTTAAGAGATCATCAGGTTTAATATCTTTCGATGCTTTTCCTAATGTAAATCCTGTATCCTTAATATATTTCTCACCTAACTCAATAATATGATTATAGCTGATAATATTTCTAGCCGGATCATGGGTATTGTCCATCGCAATAATGCCTTTCAGCTTGGGACTATCTTGAATGAACTCCAGAATTTTATCGGTTTGCGACTGATCTTGAGTAATAACATATTGTGTATCGGAATCATCAATGATATATTTTATTTGATGGGATATTAAAGTTGGATAAACAGTTACTGATGCCGCACCAATACTGGCGATAGCATAGTCGCTAATTGCCCAACGTGGACAATTATGAGCTTGAATGGCAACTTTATCATCCTTTTTTAAACCCAAACTCGCTAACCCCGCCGCGAATTTTTTAACTATTTCTCGAACTTCACCATATTTATATTCTTTCCATTCTCCACCAACTTTTTCAAAATATGCCGGTCTTTCTGTGTTGGTTTTTGTTGTTTCTAAAAACATACCGGGGATTGTTGTATATGCCATTGTTACTCCTTTAATAAAATATTATTAAAAAATTGTATCTAAATATATTGACAATCCATTTTAATAACATCTATTTTCTTCCCTTATTTTTTGACGATTAATTATTAAATAATTGCCGGGGTGGCGGAACTGGTAGACGCGCCGGTCTCAAAAACCGGTCTCATTTATGAGGTGTCGGTTCGATTCCGACCCTCGGCACAAAAAAAAGCTCTGCAATTTGCAGGGCTTTTAATTCGTTAGGGACAGGTCGCGGCCTGTCCCTAAATTTATTTCTATTAAAGATTATTTATCTTTTTCGCGTGCTTTTCGAATAATGCTTAAGTTATCTAATTCTTTTACGCTGTTCTTAACATTTGTAATTGATTGTTCAATATCAGTCAAACGACGTGTATTACGACGACGTTCACTATCAACATCCGCACGTAAATCACCAAGGTCTCGGCTTACACCTGAAATTTCATTGTTTATTTCACGAACTGCTTCATCAAGATCATATGAAACATCTTCTATCTTGCTATTCAAATTTTCATTTACATTGTTAATTAGATTTGTATTGGCAACAATATTTTGTTGAGCAGTTTGTAAATGTTTACCACGACCAACAAATTGCAGATCGAGTTTGTTAAGACCATCTCTGAATTCCTTATTGACTTGGTCAATATGAGTAAATTGTTTTCTATCCATTAGGTCCATTCGATCCATTACCAAAGTATAAGTATAATATACGTATACGCCGCCAACTAATAATAAGATCATAAGGAGTAGAACTATTTTGTCTTTTACGCTCATTGGTTCCTCTAGTGATTAATTAATAAATATTATTTTAAAGTTTTACTTTTACTTCTTGAAGTAGAAGGTATTTTTCTAGGGGCAGAAAATGTTTTTCTTGCTGCTCTAGTTGTGGTTCTTTTTTTTGTAGGCTTCGGATTTAAACTACCAACCAATGATTGAAATTCTTTATTAAAATCGTCAATGGTAGTATCAATTCTTTTAATTAATTCGTCTAATATTGATTGACTGTAATAATCATCAATACCATTAAAAATTTCGCCTAACCGATCCTGTAATTTGTTTAACTTATCTTTTTGATTCATATTCTCTGATTACTTAGTGTTTAAACTTAATAAAACTACCTTAAAAATTGAAAGTTAATTTGTTATATAAAATGGATAAGACGCAAATTGTATTTTTACATTATTGTCATACCTGCCTGTCCGTCGTACAAGTACTTTGGAAGACGGGCATAGGCGGGTATCCATTTACAATTCGCTTTAATAAATTACTTTATTTTACAACAGTAAAAATCCGATTAAATCTAGGTATCCATGTTTTTAGATTTAGGGAGAAATAAACAAATAATGCTTCACCTAAAATGTAATTTTCTGGCACGAATCCCCAATAGCGCGAATCCAAACTGTCATCGCGATTATCGCCCATCGCCCAGTAATAATCTTGCTCGACCACATAATATTCCATTTCAGATATTGGTTTCCCGTCGATATGTAAAAATCTAAAATCGGATTCGTTGATGGAATTCATCCACGGATTTAACAGCTTGCCGGATGGAAAATAATCATCATATACAAAATGCTCTCCCTTTCTGCGAAATAAATTATCGGGATCAATTGTAGTAAATTCATATTCCACAACATCGTTAATTAACGCAGCAGAATGACCATCATACAACACAACAGGTAGCCAATAACGCCAATTTGTTTCACTATTGATCCTAACTGTGTCTCCTTTCTCTGGAATACGTATTTTATGGAAAAAGTCTTTATTCCCTTGTCCGGGCAGGAACAAATCTTGCTGAACATAATCATGATCTAATAATGGTCCAAGGAATTTACCGTTTTTTGATAAGGGAATTAAATCACCATTAACAAATAATTCTCGATTTATTATCTCTAGCGTATCTCCCGGTCCCGCCACACAGCGTTTAACATATTTATGAAAAACATCATGCGGGTATTTGAAGATAATCACTTCACCGGGTATGGGTTCTTTAAATTTCGGCAATCGAATGTATGGTATGCTAAATCCTTTATCCGTGTATGGAATACCAATCCAATCGGGTGTCCGCATTCCATAAACAAATCGGTTTCCGATGAGAAAATCACCGGTCATAATCGTATTTTCCATACTTCCGGTTGGAACGATGTACGCTTCAATTATTGTTACTTTCAGGAGAAGCGCAATAATAATAATCGTTCCCCAAGATTTTGCTTCCTTAATAATTTTGTCAGATTTTAATTTCATATTTTCCAATTTTATATAATAATTCTAATCAAAATTTAATTCGATTCCTTCAAATATTTTAATACTATGATTTTTCCCTAATATCACAGACATTCCATCCAATCTTATATCACTGCTAATATCATGCTTACCAATGTAAAAATTGATGGCATTTTCCAACTTTTTTAGTTTATTTATGTCTATTTTTAATTCCGGCGTCGCCATTTGTTCCTTTGCGAATGTTTTGACTTCCGTAAAGATTAATAAATCATCCTTTTCTGATATTATATCAATCTTACCATGCGGTGCGCAATTTTCATTCATACTTATAATAGTATGTCCGTTTTCCATCAATTTGCAAGCTGCTAATTGTTCACCGACTATGCCAACTCGTTTTGTTTTTTGCAACCAAGTAATTGTTGGAAGATTTAATGAAACCGGTTTGAACGATCTACGATGAATGGGCGTTGCTTTGAATTCGATTAGAGCTTCCATATGCTGTTTTGTTCCATATCCTTTATGTTTTGCAAAACCATATTCAGGAAATATTTTATCATATTTTAACATAATTGCATCACGTGTAACTTTAGCAATAATTGAGCTTGCCATGATTGATTCAACTTTTGTATCACCTTTTATAACCCCTTTATTAGGTATAACTTGATTTGGTAGTTTATATCCATCGATCAAAACTAATGTTGGTTTCTGATTTAACCTCCCTAGTGCCATTTGCATAGCTTTGTGAGTAGCAGCTAGAATATTTATCTTATCAATTTCTTTTTCATTAACTATACCGATCCCAACTGAGATTGCCTTTTCATTTATTTCTTGAAAAAGTGCTTCTCGTTTTTTTGTTGATAATTTCTTTGAATCACGTAATCCTTCAATTTTATCATCAGATAAGATCACTGCCGCAGCTACAACCGGACCCGCAAGAGGACCACGCCCTGCTTCATCTACTCCGGCAATTATTTCCATTTCTTTACTTCGAATGGATTCTTGCCGTTAGAAAATAACCAAACCACTACAATTGAATCCGTAAAGAATAGTTTAGAACCAAACATGCCATCTAATTCTTTTTGAGTAGGACTGTTTTTACTTGTTCTAGCGCCGGTAATTATTGTCATTTTTGCATTAACCGTTTGTATAAATTCATTAAAATTATTTGGTATCTGTTTAGGATAAGTCATTTTTAATACGTCTGATTTTATCATTTCTCTGTCATTGATTAATATTTCAAAATCAGCATCAGTTAATTTATCAATAAATAAAATTAAATTTGAACCATTTACAATCTTCATTGCTAATTGTGAATTTTCTGTTTGATTCTTATTAACAGGTAATAAAAATTGGATATACGATTGATTGTCTATTCTAATTACATCACCGCGCTGTATAACATGAAATTCTGTATTTTTCAATTCTGTCATATTTATTATATATTCATCAATCCAGGAATCAGAATCAAAACTAACATCCCAAATAGCATCAATAGGAATAGTTTCTATTGTCTTTGCGATACCAATTTGATGATTACTATTACCTTTGAACTTTATCAGCCAATCAAACTTTTTAAGATTTAAGTACTTTACAGCCGGTAATATCTTTCTGTTAAGGTCGTTTGAAAACATACTTATTACACCGGCATTTATAAGAACACTTCTATCATCATTATTTCTAATAATTGTAGATTCATTTGTACGTAAATCTAAGAAGATGATATCCATTCCTTTCTTTTCGAAAATCCATGGCCATAAAATCGAATTAATTAATAGAGCGCTGAAGATTATTAGTTTACTGTACTTACGTTGTATGATAATAAAAAATAATGCAACAATTAAAATATACTGAATTAAGTTGATCCAATTAAATTGTGGAGATGGAATAGATGCATATGGAAATTTGTCAAATATAGCTACCGATGCATTAATCAATTCTTTAATAAACCAATTTACTTGATCAATGAAAAAACTTAATGGTGCTATCCAAAAGAAAACCAATTTTGCTAATCCCAATGCAACAAATCCGCCAATTAATGGAATTACTATTAGGTTGGCAACAATCGCAATTAGCGGGATTCTTCCAAAGTAAAAGGCGACAACCGGAATTGTACCGAGCTGAGCTGAAAATGATACTAATAACAAACCCCAAAAGAATCGTGCAGCGTTATTTTGAACATTACTTACTCTCAATTTCTCGGGCAATATTTTATTGAATAAATTATAAAAATAAATAATTGACATTACCGCAGTAAAACTAAGTTGGAACCCTAAATCGAATAATGAGTTAGGATTTACAATCAAAATCAGAAATGCCGCGGTTGCGATAATATTCCATAAATTTGGCTTTCGATTTATTACCGTTGCAAATATGTAAATACTTGCCATTAATGAAGCTCTAATTACACTTGGTCTGCCACCGGAAAGAATTGTGAACAAAATTAATCCTAAAACAATAAACAGTATATCCCAACCCCACTTAATTCGAATAGTCTTTGCGATTAGCATTAAAATGATTAACACATAACCAACATGCAAGCCCGAGACTGCAAGTACATGAATTACTCCTACATTAGAAAATGATTCGCGCAAATCCTGATCTATATGCGTTTTATCACCTAATATTAATGCAGAGAGCAATGCCGAAGTTTCGGCATCAGAATAAGCTGTTAATTTTGAACGAACATTCTCTCTAAAATTATTTATTGATTTTTTTACTGACCAACTTGAATCAGAGTATACTTGAATATCACCTTTTGAATAAATCCTACCGGCGAGTCTCTTAATATGATAATATCTTTTAAAATCATATTCACCGGGATTCCGTATATCACTAAATAACTGCCATTTACCGCTTCCTCTTAATGTATCTCCTATACATACATTATCAATAAATTGGTCTTTTGGATACACAAAATATTTTAAATTATTGTTATAATGTAAATCTCCGGATTTAATTTGAACATTTTTTAAGGTAAATCTTTGTCCGCTTGAATAGTTATTTTCCTAAACTACAATTCCACTATATTCAATCGGTTTTTCCGTAAATGCTTTAACTTCGTCTAAAGATCTATAAAAACTGTCATTTTTATAACTTGACAATGAAAAACCCAATACGATCATCAATAGAATTATTAACAGATATGAAAAATTCCATTTTCTAATAATTATAAATAAAACAAATAATAGTACAACTATAAACGGTATCATAGATGACGCATTTAGAAATTCACTTAATAGAATGCCGATGATAAGTGCAATTGCGATATAAACCATCGGCTGTCTTCTAAATGCTGTTTGTGGGTTAAAATTCATTCGTCAATAATACTAACGACAAAGTCCATATTAAAATGTAAAAAGTGGGTAGTTTTATAATAATTCTAACCACAATTTATTTGTCATTCTCCGCAAAACAACTGCGGGGTAGGCTGAACTAAGTGCCTATCTTCACTAAAAAGCTTCGTCAGTTAAAAAAGTTATTTATCAATCGTAGCTTCAGCGCAGATTGACGATAGGTAAAAAGAATCCATTGTAATTATATACTAAATAATAGATTCTTCGTTGCACTCAGAATTATAGAGGTCATTTTAACCTTCCCTATTTCCCTCATATTGTAGGAAGGGATTATAGGGTGGTATTTTCGTATTTTAGAATTCCAACATTCTATTGTAAACTTCGACTTAATTTTATGCCAAAATTCAAGGACTCAAGATGAAAAGATCGACCGCAGGAATTATTCTTTTTAGTATTATCGCTCTTCTTTTATATGCTTATGGACAAAAGTTCTTTGATGCGGTTTGGTCTTTTCCTGCTAATCGCCCTGTTCCATTAATGGTTATTCTTCTTGTGGGGTCAGGCATTTTCATAACCGTTAAGCTCGGATTTCCGCAAATCCGATATTTTTGGCATGGTGTTAAGGTTACAGCCGGTGTCTACGATAATCCTGAGGATGAAGGTGACTTAATTCACTTTAAAGCACTTGCCACTGCCCTATCAGCTACGGTTGGGATTGGAAATATTGCAGGTGTCGCAACTGCGATTTACTACGGCGGACCCGGTGCACTATTCTGGATGTGGATTACTGCATTCTTTGGTACAACATTAAAATATGCGGGAAGTACACTGTCTTTGCGTTATCGCGAAATTAACGCTAAGGGATTTACTGCCGGTGGGCCGATGTACACTATCGAACACGGCTTGGGTCTTAGTTACCGATGGCTTGCTGTAGCTTTTGCCGTTTTTACGGTGATCTGTTCTTTTGCAACCGGTAATGCCATACAGTCATTTACGGTATCGGATCAATTATATTCAGAGGTTTCACAGGTTGTAGGCACATCACATTGGCTTACTTCTAAATTTACCCTTTGGCAAGTTTTTACGTTGTCGTTTCAACAAATATTCAGCGGACTTGCCATGGCGGTAATAATCGCTCTTGTAATCATTGGAGGAATTAAACGTATTGGCAGTGTAACAGGATTCTTAGCACCCTTCATGGCAATAATTTATGTATCGGCTGCCGGACTGGTTTTAATCGCTAATGCGGATGCAGTTGGAGAAAGCTTTAGATTAATTTTCAAAATGGCGTTCAATCCACCGGCAGAGCTGGCAGGTGTTGGCGGAGGCACGTTCCTAATAGTTATGAACACAATGATGTGGGGCGTAAAACGCGGTTTGTTCTCTAATGAAGCCGGACAAGGTTCCGCAGCAATTGCCCACGCAACAGCCAAAACAAAATACCCGGTGCGGGAAGGCACAGTTTCCATGCTTGGACCATTTATTGACACATTACTAATTTGCACATTAACCGGTTTGGTTATTCTTACAACCGGAGCATGGCACCATACAGCATTTTATGTAATGCGTATTGACCCCTCATTTACCGGTGAAATGCTTAACAGCAGTTTACTTACCTCCTTTGCTTTTAAGGAGGGATTAAGTTGGTTATTTGCTTATGGTGATAAAATCATTACACTTGCAATTGTACTATTTGCGATTTCAACCATTATTAGTTGGTCTTTTTATGGTGACCGCGCAACTGAATATCTTTTTGGTGAAAAATCAGTTTTACCTTACAAGTGGGTATTTATTGTTTTTGTATTCATTGGTGGAATTGCAGAATTAGAAGCCATTTGGGCTTTTGGTGATGCAGCCCTCGGTTTTATGACAATACCTAATCTGATATCTTTAATCTTACTTTCCGGTGCGTTAAAACGCACAACTAAAAAGTATTTTAGCCAAGAGCATATACCGTATAAGAAAAGGTAGAAAACGATAAGTAAATTAATTTCTAATAATCAATGGAAGAATTAAAACATTATTTAAAGATTTTTAAAAGGAATGGCTATTCTTCTGATGAAAACATTTCAGACTTTTGGTTTAAGAATGTAGAAAAGTTATCAAAATTAATTTTTCGCGTTCCCGGTAGTGAGGAATCTTTCTCTGTAAAAATAAGATGGAAATCTGACTTAGGAAAGATTTGTCAAAAGGAAGTATACAATTACATTGTAGAGAAGCAGGAGCAAAAGAATAGGAAATCACCCTATTTTTTTGCTGATATAGATTTTAACGATTTTACATTCGTATTTGACGGAAAGACTTATTCAATAAATAAATTTGCTGAATCATTTCCCACTCATCAATTGAGAGGTATTACAGATTTAAGAGGGATTAATCTTGATGGAATTAGCATTAATCTAAGCAATATTATAAAATGTCTTTTTACGGAAGCGTCTTTCAAAAATGCAAATTTTCAACAAAACCGCTTAAAAGCTACTAATTTAACAAAAGCAAATTTTTCAAAATCAAGATTTGTCGCCATAATAATTGATAAATACTCGTGCTTAAATTAAATCAATTTTTCCGGGGCTCTTGTAAATGCAATTGAATTCAACGATAATTCAATTGGTGATTCAATTTTCCCCTTTACTAAAGTATCATATTTTACATTATTGAAAGATGCGCTAATTAAATTATTTCGACCTTCGTTTCAATTATCATTAAAAAATAGAAAAGAAACAATATTCCTTTCCAATAGCACAACCAATGTAAAAAATATAAAATTAATCAGATTAACACTGTACATAGAGTGGTATCAAAATATTTATAGTGTATTAGCCAGTTTTTCAAATATATCAATAACCAAAAGAATTAGGGTTTTTGGTAGTGTTCTTTTCACAAAACATTGGTCATCGTGGATTGTGCTTGCCTTAAACGCGTTCATTATTAATATTATATTTGCAAGTGTTATATTTTTAGCTAAATCTAGTTTTTGTAGTAATTACACAATGAGTTTTTTTGATGCTTTTTACCAAAGTATTGTAACTTTCACATCATTAGGTTTTGGGGATATTGTACCAAATGATTCATTAGGCCAAGTAATTGTTATGTTTAATGTGATATTCGGTTATATAGTTTTAGGTCTATTTATTTTCTTATTAAGTAATAAAATTACATATAAGTATTAGTACTAATTATATTTTGAAATATACATCCCTCACCCTCCACAGAATTAAAAGCGACATTAATCTACACCCGCTAAGCGCGGGTTACGATCAACAAGCCCCCCTACTGACCGTTGGGCAGTTGAAAGAAGGGAATATTACAACATTCTCCTTCGGTTGCGATGTGTAGCTCCGATTTCAAAGGAGATAGACTTGTCCATCGTAATTCAAATATTTAGGAATGTAGATGAATTATTTAATTATTATGCAACACAAATTGTAATATTTCGTAAATTTTGTTGAAAATATAGTTTATCAATTTAGAGAATACAATGACTAATAAATTAGAAAACGCATTTAAAGAAGCTTCTAAATTACCCGAAAGAGAACAAAATATAATTGCCCGATGGTTATTGGACGAAATGAAATCAGATAAAAAGTGGGATAAATTGTTCGCTAATTCGGAAGATCAGTTGGAGATATTGGCAGATGAAGCTTTACAAGACTTTAAAAACGGTAAAACATCAAAATTAGACATCAATAAACTGTGATATCTCATACCACAGAAAAATTTTGGAAAACATACTACAAACTTCCTGACCATATCCGAAAACAAGCGAAAGCTGCTTACGTTTCATTTCAAGATAATCCATACCATCCAAGCTTACATTTTAAGAGAGTTCATTCGGTTCTTCCTATTTATTCAGTTCGTATCACAAAAGATTACCGCTCTGTTGGAGTACAAAAAGATACTGATATAATTTGGTTTTGGATTGGTTCTCATTCTGATTACGAAAAATTGATAAAGCAAATGTAAATCCAAGCTAATTAAATATAAATAATATTTATTCGTTTTTTTCGTCTAATTCGTTGTTAATCAATAAAATAATTAAATGACAAATCAACAAAAAAATTGGAAACATATCAAAAACAAGCTTCAAGAAATTATTTTTGAAGCCGATACACCCGCCGGCAAGCTTTTTGATATTGCTTTAATAATAGCAATTTTGCTCAGTGTCGGGGCAGTCATGTTGGATAGCATCAAGCCAATCAATTTTAAGTATGGCAATCTGCTACACCTCGCTGAATGGATTTTCACAATTCTTTTCACAATTGAGTATGGATTACGTTTGCTATCTGTCGGTCGCCCGATGAAATATGCCAAGAGTTTCTTTGGTGTAATTGACCTATTAGCATTTCTCCCAACTTACTTGAGTATGCTTGTTCCCGGCAGTCAATTGTTTTTAGTGATTCGTGTACTAAGAGTTATCCGAATTTTCCGCGTATTAAAGCTCCTGCCCTATTTAATTGAAGCTCAATTATTGATGAAAGCTTTAGCGGCAAGCCGACGGAAAATCGCCGTATTTTTATTTACTGTGTTGCTAAGCGTTATAATAATGGGCTCTTTTATGTATATCATTGAAGGTGAAGAAAACGGTTTTACCAGTATTCCACGTAGTGTTTATTGGTCAATTGTAACGCTTACAACCGTAGGTTATGGTGATATTTCACCGCAAACACCGCTTGGACAAATGTTAGCGTCTGTCATAATGATATTTGGTTACGGTTTGATAGCAGTTCCAACAGGAATTGTATCAGTAGAAATCGCCCGTAAAAGCTTCGATAAATTTACGACCCAAGCTTGCCCGCAGTGCTCTGCAGAAGGTCACGATAGCGATGCCAAATTCTGCAAATTTTGCGGTGCTGATCTGTACAATGTATAATTTAGTCTAATCGGATAATCTTTGTCCCGTACGCATTAAGAGTTACCGTAACTACATTCTTATTTATGTCTCCGGCAATATCGCCACTAAAATAATCTTTAACTAAGCTAATACTATATGGTAAATCAGAAATTGTAAAATTAGCTTGAACTCTTGAACTTGTTGGATTAGAAATAATTAAATGTCCTTTATTTTGATACATTCTACTACCAACAATAATTAAATCATTGTCACATTCAACGGTCCAATCGGTAAAATGCGTTTCTTTTATCAAGGGCATCATTAGTTCAATTTCTTTAACCATATTTGGAAAATCATCCCACCACAAAGCTTTTTCAATGTTAATTCCACTACCACCATCACGCCAAAATCCCAGACCTTTAGCACCTTTCGCAATCGCGCCAAACAATATTGGGCGAAAGCTTAATCCAACTCCTCGATTGATTTGCGCGATAACAGCTGGCTGTTTTTGGTTTTCGTTAATTTGCAAACCTGTAAAATTTTGAACTATTGGTCTGTCTGTTCTATCAAAAGCAACGTATGTACCGGTAACATCACTAATATTATTATATTTACGAGCCATTCCGTATGCTCCGTTAAGCATATATATAGGATGCATCCTTTCACCATTTTTATTAATATCTAATGATTTAACTGTGTTAGTAACGTTAAGCAATTGATCGGATATTTTATAAAATTCGTTATCTATATAATAAAAAATTATATAATCCATTAAATTTTCAGATTTTATTTTATTAATAGTATTTTCTAAATGTTTGATTTTTTTTGAATTATCTTTTGGTAACCAATCAGCGTCAATTACATATTGTCCAACTTGTAAATTTGAATACAATCCTGCATTTCCACCTTTTCTTATAATGTCCGCTGATGAAGCCCACATATTCGTATTAAATCCCTGCTTGGAGTAAGTTTTCCAATCAGAACGATTTTTATCCGCATATATTCCAAACATAAAAAATGGTTGCCAATTACCATCTCTAAATATTTCTATGTTACCATATTTATCTACTTTGGTTAAGGATCCTACAAAACTATTAACATTGTTGAAACTTTTACTTGCTGCGACATCTATTTCTGTAAATTCGATGTCATCTATCCAAATCTCTGAATTCAAACCATACTTAGGTAACATATAAATTTTTGGAATAAAGTATTTAATGTCAGAATTATTTGGAACCGTTATATATAATTTGTTACCCTCCCAAGTTCCAATCTTTGAATTTGAGTAGTAACTACCATCTTCATTAAATAACCTTTTCTTATTACTATGATACTCTCCAAACACTGTTATTGAAGGTGGCGGCCAAATTTCCGATTTAATTTTAAATGTAAGTTCATAAGATTTACCAGGTGTTACGGGGATTCTATTTTTTGAAATCACCTTGTCAGTCCCTTGCCAAGTTTTAGCTGTTTTAGTAAGTTTTATTGAACCGGGATTTTGATCAAATGTGCTATTATTATCAATTTCAGCTTCACCATATAAATTCCATTCATCAATAGTATTGTTGCTAGATTTTTCCAATCCTTTTTTATCAGTTGATCTTACTTGTGTACTATCACTCGCCATGATCTCTACAAAATCTTCAAGTGTTGCACAAGATGATAAATAAACAGCTATAATTAAAGAAAAAACAATTAATATTTTTTTAGTCATTTTCATTCCAAATTCATTAATAATAATATAAAATTTAATATAAATTTTAATTATAGTTGACTAATTTATATTCCATGATTAATACAATTTTTCAAACGGCAAATTCCGCAATTGAAAAAGCAACACAAATTGTAATGGAGGCTTACAATCTTCCCAAGATCACAGAATACAAAGGTAGAACTAATTTGGTTACTAAAACGGATAGGCAATCCGAAAAAATAATTATTAGTGAAATACGAAAAGTTTTTCCTAAGCATGGAATAATTGCCGAAGAATCCGAAAGAATTAATATAGAATCGGAATACCAATGGATTATTGATCCGCTTGATGGAACTACAAATTTTGTACATGGTTATCCATCCTTCGGGATTTCGATTGGTGTTTTGCATAATGATGAAATTATTTGCGGAATTGTAAAGGAATTACCGGCTAACCGTACTTACTCGGCAATTATAAGAAAAGGTGCTTTTTGTGATGGTAAACAAATTTCAGTTTCTTCAGTAAATTCGTTAGAACAATCACTTTTAGTAACCGGATTTGGATATGAACACGGTGAAAAATGGTCAGCGAATATGGAATTATTCAAACAATTTACCGATATTACGCACGGTGTTCGGCGTTTGGGAGCCGCCGCTGTTGATTTATGTCATGTTGCATGTGGTAATGTTGAAGGTTATTGGGAATTTGACATCAAACCATGGGATACTACAGCAGGAGTTATTATAGTTAAAGAAGCCGGTGGTATAATTACAAAAATGGATGGGAGCAATTATTCAATAAATAATCCGCAGATTTTAGCGACAAATGGTAAAATTCACAATGGAATGTTGAAGATTACATCTTCTATAATTAAAAATATTTCCGTGTAAATCCGTTTCCATCCGTGTCATCCGCGCCTGACCACCGTAATCCGGCTTCTAACGGCGTAGGAGGTTGCTATTAATAGCAACCTCGTAATCTATCCACTTTTGTTTTTATTGCATCATTAAAAGTAAATAAATCATTATCAGTTACTCTTCCGATCGTTGTGGATGGTACACCAATCGTCATACAAATTCTTTCAAATTCCATTATATCCTCTTCGGAAAGTGATACAACAACTAATCCTTGAGTTTCACCAAATAATAGTTCTTCCACCTTCAATTTTCGTGATAAATGTATTCTCGCTCCTAATCCATTGTTACTTGCTATTAAACTTTTCGCTATAGCGATGGATATACCACCCGTGCTTACATTAACAGCTGATTTTATTAGATTTGTAGTAATTCCTTGACGAACTACGTCCTGCAAACGTTTTTCCATTCTTAAATCAACGCTTGGTAAAACTTCAGAATCATTTCCGGAAATATAGCGTTCATATACACTTCCCCCCAATTCCCCACGATGGCTGCCTAATAATGAAATGAAATTACCATCTTCTTTTAAACTGATATCCATTTTAGGAGAATTTTGTTTGTGAATTCCAATTGCAGAAATATTTTGATGCCAATAATCTTCAAATGTGTCTATGGATCGACTACCAATCTCAACTTCCAATTCACGTATCGCTTCTTCCTGACCTTGCAATAGTTCAGATGCTGTCCATAAGGAATTCTCATTTATCTTTGGAAATATATTTTGAATTATCATAGCTTTTGGTTTTGCACCTGTACAAGTTAACCTTCTCACTGCATTAACAACTGATATACGTCCGCTTAAACGGGGTGAAATATTAATTAAACGGTTTTTATCAGCATGAGTTATTATTATTTGATCATCAATTAAATCATTTCTTGAGAATAAACCATAGCTTGAATTATTAATTGTTAATTTTCTTTTTGGTACAGGAAATTTAAATAGAACATCATCTTCATTAATTTTAGTTAATAATTTTAATAATTGATTTGTAAATGATGTATTCTTATAGTTTTTTGAGACTTTTATTGGAGCTTGTATTTCAATTTCAGGTTGTTGAAAATGATGAATATTAACATTGTATTGTAAGTCAAATACAGTGATAGGAAGATTAATTAGTGTATCATTTTTGTCAGTTATATGTATAACCGGTTGATCAATCAATGTACCAATTGTATCTATTTTTAAATTATTTTTCTTGCGAAATATATTTAACTGCGGAAGACTATCGTGTTGAATAACAATTAAAATTGATAATGTATTATCATCCGAAAAATGCGAATTAAGAGACTCTGCGGAGATGTCTTTTATAATATTAATTCCCTGTTTAGTCTCCTTAATCAAATTAATTAGGGCTACGCCTAATCCATTCCAATTGATTGCTTTTGCAAATAAAAACCACGGTTCATTATTAATTGCATCAACAATATTATTTAATTGAATAATATTCTTTTTGAAATACCTTTTACCAAAGTCGATTTTATACACTAATGAATTATTTAATTGTAGTTGTTCATCAGTATTTATTTTTTCCTTTAAACCAACGGCGGAAGAAAAAATAATTTCATTTTCTTCTTCTTTTATAAATCTGGCACTAAATGCATTTCTGTCTTTTCTATGATTTACTTCTTTATTTAATATCTTCTCGACATTTTGATTTGCATAACTATTAATAACAATATTATCTAATACTGTATCTAAATTATTGATATTGTTAATATATTTTGTCTGATCTCTATCAATTAGCAATGAATGATTCTGATCTATTATTTTAAAACCGGTGTTAACAAATAGATTGTATTTAGGATCAAGTTCAATTTTATTACTTACTTCACGTTTTGCGCCATTATTTAATCGATTTAAAACTTGTAAATATTCTCGATTTTCTAATTCATTGGAAAGTATCAGTTCCATAAACTTTAATTCGATATCTGTAGGAACTCGACCTAATTTTGAGGAAATAAATTTTATTTCAAGTTCCGACAAACGTCTCTCATCTTTAATCATAAATATTCCGTTATGTAATCTCTAATTCGTTAAATACAGCCGATATTTCATTCCAACTGAAACCTTTTCGTTTTAATAAATCGTGAATACGTTTCATTTGTTTTTGTTCAAGTTTCGTTCCGAATTGTATCTTCTTTTTATCCAATAATTGTTTTATTAAATCAGAAACCGAATATTTTTCATATATTTTCTTAATGGTTTTTTCTAATAACTCGGATTCAATCATATGCGGAGTAAATTCCATTCTCAATGTAAGTGGACCAATTTTTTTACTTTTAACTTTATCGTGAGCAAATGCTTCAGCAAATTCAGCATCATTTAAATACCCAATATTCAATAACTTATCAATTGTTTCTTTGATAATATTAATCGGATATTTTTTCTCCGCCAATCTTCGCTTCATTTCTGCACAACTGCGCATACGATATCCCAATAAACGCAGGGCAGAATTATAAACCTTATTTTTTAATTCATCACCTACTAGTTCTTCGAATGAATCTTCACTGATTTCAGAACCTATTTCAAAATTATTAGATATAAAAACGTCTTCGGAAATTCCGAAGACGCTACCATCATCAAATATTAAGGTTTTTCGCTGTGGATTGCGAACTTGTGGTTTAATGTCAATAATCTTACGCTTCGGCATCCTCCGACTCATCCACTCCCATAAATGCTTTTACTTCTTTTAATACTTTTTCTAACTCTTTCGGATTCTCTTCCAAGTAACCTTTAGCATTTTCACGCCCCTGTCCGATGCGAATATCTCCATAGGAAAACCATGATCCTGTTTTTTGAATTATATCTCCTTTTACTGCTAAGTCCAAAATATCACCAATATAAGATATACCTTTTCCATACATTATATCAAATTCGGTCATTTTAAATGGCGCCGCCATTTTATTCTTAACAACTTTTACACGCGTGCGGTTTCCGATTATATCAGTACCATCTTTGATAGAAGTAATTCTGCGAATATCTATACGAATAGATGTATAAAATTTCAGTGCTCTACCACCCGGTGTTGTTTCAGGATTACCGAACATTACACCAATTTTTTCGCGTATTTGGTTAACGAAAATCACACATGTATTTGATTTGCTCACAGTTCCAGTTAATTTTCGTAAAGCTTGCGACATTAAACGCGCTTGCAATCCCATATGTGAATCACCCATGTCTCCTTCTAACTCAGCTCGTGGAACAAGTGCCGCTACGGAATCAATCACGATTAAATCCAAAGCGCCGCTGCGAACTAACGTTTCAGTTATTTCCAGTGCTTGTTCTCCCATATCAGGTTGTGAAATAAGCAATTCATCGATATCGACACCTAAATTCTTAGCATATTCCGGATCTAAGGCGTGCTCAGCATCTATAAATGCTGCAAATCCTCCTGCTTTCTGCGCTTCAGCAATGATATGCAATGCTAAAGTAGTTTTTCCCCCTGATTCCGGTCCAAATATTTCTACAATACGTCCTTTTGGAACTCCACCTACACCTAAAGCAATATCCAATGAAAAGCATCCTGTTGAAATTACATTCCCTTTCAATGTAGGTCTGTCATCACCTAATCGCATAAGCGATCCCTTACCATATTGCCGGTCAACTTGAGAAATTGCTAAATCTATAGCTTTTGTTTTTTTATCTCTATCATCTGCCATTATAATTCTCCTATTTGGGATTTTTCCCTAAAAAATGTGTTCCTAAAATACTATAAATTGGTCCATTCGGAAACAATTCACTACACATAAATCTGATTCTATTAATATTGAATTTTAGCGGTTCATAATTTGTATTAATGAAATTATTGATATCGGGTGTGTCCTTTGGTGGATATTTTACACGAGCCAAAGTAATGTGTGGAATATATTCGTTTTCATCCAAAGGGAATCCCAATTTTTCCATTTTTTTATTTAAATCAGCTACAAAATCTTGCAATTGACTAATATTTCCTTCCACTCCTAACCAAAGTACTCGCGGTCGTTCTATCTTTGGGAAACAACCTGTTCCGCTTATCACAAGTTCCATTCCGGAATGATTAACTACCAAATCTTTTAGCACATCGTTAATCTCATCATTAGCTTCAAAGGGCGTATGTCCCAAGAATTTTAATGTCAAATGGATATTTCCTGGATTTGCCCATTTAACATTATCCTTCTTAGAACTAACTGTAGTTTTTAGCATATTGCTGATGGCAACTATCTTCTTCGGTAAAGTTACCGATATAAATGTTCTAAGTAATCTTTCACTCATTTTAGTAATTGTAATCTTAACATGTTTAAAGCAGTTTGGCTGCTTAATAATTTATTGGCTTTACGATCTTTCAAAAACTGAAATCTTTTAACTATTAATTTATCTTTTATCGCTAAACCGATAAAAACCAAACCAACCGGTTTTTCATCGGTACCACCAGTGGGACCGGCAATTCCGGTAATCCCAATACCAATATCTGACTTAAATTTCTTTTGAATTCCACGTGCCATTTCACTTACAGTTTGTTCACTTACAGCACCGTGAGCAATTAAAGTTTCCTTTTTCACACCAACCTCTGAAATTTTTACATCATTGCTATAACTAACAACGCCTCCAAGAATATATTTTGAACTTCCGGAAACATTAGTTAAGCGATGAGCGAGCAAACCACCGGTACAGGATTCAGCAGTCGCAATAGTCATTTTATTATTAATTAATAATTTAGCAACTGCATCTTCTATTGTATCTTCATCATAACCATATATTTTTTCAGCTAATATTTCTTCCAATTCATTTACAAATTTATTTAACAACTTTTTATCTTTTGAAAATAATCTAATATCAACTCTATATAGCTGAGGTAAAAATGCTATTTTGATTTTCGGGCTATATTTTTCAATTAAATGTTCAATATTTTCTGCAATTGCGGACTCACTCATTCCAATAGTTCTGATAGTTTTAACAAACATTTCAATACCGGAATCATCTTGAATTAATGGAATTATACTGGATTCCATCATAGCTTTCATTTCTGCAGGAACTCCCGGTGTTGCAAAATACTTAATTCCATCTCGTTCAAAATGTAATCCTCTAGCCGATCCGACCGGATTATCAATAACATTACCATTATTTGGACGCATGGCCTGATTTCTATTCTTTTCGGGTATTTTAATATTTCGTTTAGCAAACCTTCTTATTAACTCTTCCCAATATATTTCATCAAATACAGGTTTTGCACCAAAGAATTTGTAAAAAACAGAGGGAGTTACGTCATCATGCGTCGGACCAAGGCCACCTGTAACAATAATATGTGTATATTTTTCTTTTGTTAAATAATTTAAATAATTTAAGATTTCTTCTCTATCATCCCCCGTTGTTAACTGAGTATTAACATCAACTCCAATATTTAATAACTTTTGACCTATCCATGCAGCATTAGTATTTAATGTAAATCCCGATAGAATTTCATCACCAATTGTTAAAACAGCTATTTTCATATAATCTAAACCCTTAAAACACTTATAACTAATAACGCATAAACACCGGCAAGCACATCATCAAGCATTATGCCCCAACCACTTGGCATTTTATCTAATGCTTTTATTGGATATGGTTTCCAAATATCAAATAATCTAAAAAGTGCAAAAGCTACCAATCCCCACAATAAAGATTTTGGCAAAAATAACAATGCAATCCACTGACCTACCCATTCATCAATTACTATAATCGAAGGATCTTTTTGGGCTAAGTGTCTTTCAGTAATACTTGAAGTAAATACTCCAAGTATAAATATTATTATAATTGCTATAATGAAAGTAATAGTTGAAGTCGATTCAATAATTACAAACCATATCGCCACTGCAACCAAACTACCCCATGTTCCCGGTGCAATAGGTAAGTATCCAACTTTTAATACTGTTGAGAACCAGTTAGCTAATTTATTTACCATTTATTTTGATAGTATGATTGTAATTGGTCAGCGAATAATGAACTATGAAACATAATTCTTAATTATTAGACGGTTTTTATATAAGTATGAAATACCTGTCCATACTGTAAAAATAGTTGCTATTAATGTGAAATAATAAATAATCCTGTTTTCAATTATAAAATTTATAGCTTCTTTTAACCAGCTATAACTAAATATTTGCACTCCTAAAAATAATAAAATAAATATGATAACAGATATTTGTGTCGTGGTTTTTGCTTTGGCAATCTTGCTAGTTATCATTGTTAATCCTTTTGATTCCATTGCCCAACGTAAACCTGTTACAAATAAATCACGGAATACAATTAAAGCCACCATCCAAAATGGAACTAATTCCATAAGTGCAAAAGATATGAATGCAGAACTAACTAATATTTTATCAGCTAAAGGATCAAGGAATTGGCCATGCCGGGTAACCTGATTATATTTTCTCGCGTAATATCCATCAAAGGCGTCGGTCACGCTAGCTACAATAAATATTATTAATGCCCAAAGTCTTGCGTAAGGGTAATTAGAAAATAGGCATATAATAAATAATGGCGTGAGTAATATTCTGAAAATTGTTAGTACATTGGGAATGTTTATCTTCATAAAATAGTCCTTCCTTCTAAAGCTCTTGTCAAGGTTGCTTCGTCAGTATATTCGATTGCACTTCCAACCGGAATACCTCTAGCCAAACGAGTGATTTTTACATTCTTTTCACTAAAAAGTTTATTTATATACAATGCTGTAGTATCGCCTTCAATACTTGGATTTGTGGCTAATATTATCTCGGTATTATCCTTAACACGATCAATTAATTTATTAAGATTTAGGTCATCGGGTCCTATTCCATCCAAAGGAGAAAGTATTCCACCTAATACATGATAAACACCTCTATATGAACTTGATCTCTCAAAGATAAATATATCCTGTGGATCTGCTACGACACATATCATATCTTGACTTCTTTTTGGATCGGTACATACATTGCAAGGATCGTCTTCGGTAATACCTCCGCAAATTGTGCAATAATGAATTTTTGTTTTAACATTCATTATAGATTCAGCTAGTTCAGCAGCTTCCGTTTCATCAGATTTCATTACCTGAAATGCCATTCGTTGCGCAGTTTTTTTGCCGATTCCGGGGAATCTTGCAAACCTATCAATTAAACGTTGAACACTATTGGGGAATGAACCCATTAATCAACTCATTCCTGGTATATTCATTCCGCCTAACATATTTCCGGTTACCGCATTCATTCTGCTTTGTGACTCCTTCAACGATTTTGTTAAGCCGTTGTTAACTGCTGAAATAATAAGATCCTCTAACAACTCTTTATCTTCCTTAATCGCATCCGGATCAATAGTTAATTCTAATAGTTGCTGTTTACCATTAACAACGACTTTAACCATCCCCCCACCGGAATCCGCTTCGATTGTGAGTTCGTCCAATTCATTTTGTACTTCTTCAATTTTCTTTTGAACATCACGTGCTTGTTTTAGCAGTTGTGCCATATTTCCTTTATTAAACATTTTTTCTCCTAATTTAAAATTTCCCCATCGAATAATTCGATTAATTTTGCTGTAGTTTTATTTGTTTTGATATTTTTTTTATCATTATCTTTTTCTTTTTTAGATAAATCAGATTTCGTCATCAAGAAAACAGTTTTTAAAGGTGTGTTATATATCTTTTCCAAATATTTTTCTATAATAGATTTATTTTTTTCTAATGTTCTCAGATTAAAGTTGTTTCCATTGATCAACTTTATTTCAAGACGATTTCCGGCAAACCGACTAACTTCACAATGTGAAAGAACATTCCCAATTGATGGTCTTTCTGATGATAATTCTTCAATCAACTCAACCCATTTTTCGTGGATACTATCTAAACTAATGGTATTTTTAAAAGTTGAGTTCGGCATTGACTCTGATACTGATTTTATTTCTTTTTTTTCATTTTTAACTCTAGGATTATCAATTTTAGCACTATCATTATTGAAAAGTGTCTCTTTAAATTGTAAAGGAATATTAATCAACGGTTTTTTGTTTTCTTGACTAGAAATAGTCAACGGATGTTGAAATTTATCTAATAGCGATTCAATTGTCACAGTAGAATCAAGCTCTAGTAATTTGAGCAATGATAATTCGATTAAAATATGTGGCTGTATAGCTCTTTTCACTTGTGGTTCTATGTCAGTAATTACTTTAGATATTCGTAATAGATCTCTAATATTCCATGAATTAGCAGTTTCTTCATATTGCTTTTTTAAATCACTATTTAATTCAAGTACATCCAAACTATTTTCAATTGTAGCTATCATCATATTTCTGATATGTCGATTTAATCCAGATACAAACTCTTGAACCGGCATACCTTTTGTTTTTGCTTCAGCTAATAAATCAATAAGTGCCTTACCATTTTTTGTCCGTATTGAATCAAGAATATTAAAATATACATCAGTTGGTATGATCCCAAGTACTTTATTTACATTCTCGATTGAAATATTTTCACCGGAATAAGCAATAACTTGATCTAAAATGCTAAGTGCGTCACGCATACTACCATCGGCTTTTTGTGCGATAATTTTTAAAGAATCATTGTCAATTTCAATCTTTTCCTTTTCTAATACGTATTTGATTTGTTCGCTGATTGTATTCACCGTAATACTATTAAAATCAAAACGTTGACACCGAGATATTATAGTAGCAGGCACTTTATAAATATCGGTTGTTGCTAAAATAAATTTACCATGTACGGGTGGTTCTTCCAGTGTTCGCAGCAACGCATTGAAAGCAGGTGTTGTAAGCATGTGAACTTCATCAATAATAAATATTTTAAACTTAGAATTAATAGGAGCATACTGAATCGCTTCCCGCAGTCCTCGAATTTCTTCGATTCCGCGATTAGAAGCGCCATCAATTTCAAGTACGTCCATATTTCTACCGTCCGCGATTTCAATACAATTTGAGCACTTATTACATGGATTACCCGGACTTTCCATGCAATTCAACGCTTTAGCAACTAATCTTGCTGTTGTGGTTTTACCTACACCACGAGGTCCTGTAAATAAATATGCCTGAGATACCCTGTCTTTCTTAAACGCATTGGTTAGCGTTTGGGTAATATGTTCCTGTCCCACTACCTCATCAAAGGTTTGCGGACGATATTTTAATGATAATACTAAATAAGACATAATTAATTACACAATAAGGTGAAAAATCAAAGGTTGTAATTTATAACTAATTACCTATTTTATAATGAAAAAGTTAAGAAAAGAAATGCTGAATTTTTAGATTACTTAATTTGAATATTTTGTATTCAATTTTTCCAAAATATAATTATAAATCAAATAATCAAATTCATTAAAAAATAAGGTCGTGCACCAAAGATTGACAAATCGGAAAATCTATAGTAAAATAATAGTTAGCTCCGCTTCAGTGGTTCACCGGCACATGATTCAAATCTTTTACCGCTGCTTCCTTCCGGACCTGACGGGTTTCAAAAACGAACCATTGCGATGAATTGAAGTTTCAATACCACTTTTCATTTCAAATAGACTTTGATAATGCCGCTCTTTGGTTTTCAATCCTGCTATAGCGGGTTGCAGGTTACAGGGCACCGCTACCTCCCCATCTAGCACGACCAATAGCAATTAATTTTTAAATTTGTGGAGCCGATGGGGATCGAACCCACGACCTCAGCATTGCGAACGCTGCACTCTCCCAACTGAGCTACGGCCCCATTATATGCAAAATTACGAACTAAAATTTATATATTACAATTCTATGAAGGTAAACTTAAGACAATATTATTTATGAACTATTGTTTATAATAGTTCATAAGCAATTATATATTACAAATTATAAAATATTGATTAGATTTGTTATATCTGATTAATAAATTAATTGTTTAAATATCCATCGAACTCTTGATCAACCATATCACTATCGTGTTTATGCCATCTTCTTTCCCACTCTGTTAACTCCTGAATAGGTTTTGTTTTCGGCTTAGCAGGTAAATGTTTACTCATCATAGATTCCGTTTTGAACGATTCCTTTTTTTGCTGCATAGCTTTGATTTGCTCTAATCGTTGTTCTTCCTTGATTTTAGCCACCGATGGTCTTAATATTGACGATATTTTATTCTCAATATTCTTTGATTGCTTTGATAAGAGTATATCGTCAATAGGTATATCTATCTCGTTTTCAATTACTGTATGTTTTAATAAAGGTTTTTCAGCAACAATCGATTGAGTTTGTCTTTCTTGTAATTTTTCTGATTTTATTTGAACGTCTGCTTTTATCTTTTGTGTAATAGTTTTATGAATACCACCAATCTTTGCCCTAATCGCTTTTGTTGCTTCAACAGATTTGCTAGAAACCACGGATTTATAATCAGATTGCCTATCTTGTACATCCACCTTTTCTTTATTTCGATTAAAGATAGATTTTAAACGATTTATTTCAAGATTTTGTATAATAATTGGTAAATCAGATTTAAAATCATTTACCGCTCCAGTAATTCTGTCGAATAATACTTCTTTAACGGAACTACCATATTCCCCATTCACTTTTTTTATCAGATAACCGAATTTTTCAATAAAGTATATTTTTTCACGATCTAACGAGCCAAATTGATTATCACTTTTGTTAAGTTGTCTCATTTCTTCCCTCTACTAACCAAAGGGATTTTTCCCATTTTAAAAATTAATCTATCAATTGAATTACTTCCTCTAATTCAGGAAATCTACCTAATTGCTTTTTCGAAAAAACTAATTTATCATTTTTCTGAATTTCGTAGACACCGTCCCCCGATGGGATAAGTTTTAACTCAGAAATAGCGTTTCCGTACCTTTCCAACAAATCGCTTGCCATCCTGGCAGCCCTAGGCAAATAGTTTCACGCGTTGCAGTATTCAATCGATAGTCTCACCAATGCTCCTGTACTTCCTCACCATAAAGCAGTTAATTTTAAATAATTATAGTAGATTAATGCAAGTATTAATTTGAAATTAAATAATCACGCACTAAGAGTGCAATTGACTTATAAAATTGTTCGCTATCAGACATTCCTATTTCGCACATTCGGCTTGACGAATATCCGTTTAATTTTCGTTGTTCAAACGATAATTGGTCCTTATTAATTTTTACTGCATTCTTTGTTAATTGCGGTACAATTATACCTCGATCACCTGCAAAACCACAGCAATTGCTATTTTCAGGAATCGTTACTTTTTTTGCGCATCTTTTTGCAAGTGATTCCATTATTTGCATATGCTCCATTTTTTGAGTGGCGCAAGTAGGATGTACTATTATTTCTCTATCAAGCGGTTTAAAATTAATATCTTTTACAATAGAATCTAAAAATGGAATTATATCAATAAACTTAAGCTTTTTCCACTTTGTACTAATTTCTTTTGAAATACCATCACTTGGATGTAAAAACTTGTAAGTGCAAGGAGATGTGTCAACAACAATCGGTATCTTTCCTGCTTTAGATGTTTCATATAATAAATTAATTGTCCTTTCGAACATTTCAACTCCGGTCTCATGATATCCTTTTGAACTAAACGGAGTACTGCAGCAAGTATTATCGATTTTAGCAGGAATAATTAATTTTACTTTTACTAATTCAGCAATTTGTCCCATTACTTCAATTATGGATTGATTTTTGGAATCTGCACTAAAAGCACGGCTTATACATGACGGATAGTAAATAAATGATTTTCCTGCACCATACTCCATTTTTACGGGAAATTTAGTACTAGCGGTAATCATGGAGTTCCACGCAGGAATGCGATGTTTTGATATTTTATTAATCCAATTAAATGTATTATTCATCAATTTAGAACTGAATAACTTTGTTTTGAGACTTAATATTTTTATAGCAAATTTGATGGACTTGGTAGTAAAACGAAAATGATTTGATATCCAATTGGCAATCAACTTTCCAAAAATACCACTATGTTGTTTGCGCAAATCTTTGACAAACTCACCTGTATTAATATTAACCGGACAAACCGTTTCACACATTCCGTCAACAGCACAAGTTATCTCAGTACTAAAAAAGTAATCATTTTTCAGATTTTTGGATAAAGAAGAATTTTGTGAACTGATCATTTCCAACTCTCTGCTTATGCTAATTCTTTGACGCGGTGTAAATGTGAATCCTCTTGATGGACAAACCGGTTCACAAAATCCACACTCTACACATAAATCGATTTTATCGTTAATGGCAGGCATTTGCTTCAAATTCTCAATGTGAATATTATTATTTTTATTTAAAATAACCCCGGGATTTAAAATAAAATTAGGGTCAGCTAATTTTTTAATTTTCCACATTATTTGATATAGATTACTTCCCCATTCTCTCTCAACAAAAGGTGCCATATTTCTGCCTGTACCATGTTCTGCTTTGAGTGAACCGTTGAACTTGTCAATTGTCATTTTGGCAATATCATCCAACATTCCTTTGTATCGAGTAATTCCTTCTTTCGATTCTAAATCAATTGATGCCACAAAATGTAAATTACCGTCTGTGGCATGACCGAATATTACGGCATCGTCAAATTTCCACTTCGCAAAAATGCGATGCAAATCAGTTATAGCTTCACCTAAATCCTCAATGTCAAAACAAATATCTTCTGTTATTACACTTGTCCCCGGTTTTCTTAATGAGCCAACTGTTGTGAATAAACTTTTACGTACTTCCCAAAGTTTTAACCTGTTACTCTCTTCTTTTTCAAAATTACCTATCAATGATCCATGATATTTTTGGACAACTGAAATTAGATTTTCTTCTAAATCATTAAATAATTTTTCATTATTTACCTGAAATTCACAAAGTAACGCTGAGGAATCTTTGGGAATTGAATTTATATCATAAGGTGCATCAGCTAAATACTTTGCAGTTTTCAAAGAAGCATAATCCATTAGTTCAAGAGCTTTAACGCCGGTATTTTTAATCGCATTTATTGAGTTACAAGCAATTTTTATTGATGGAAATAAAATTAATCCCGTTGATTTGAAAGGAGGATCCGGTATTGTTTCAAGCTCAATATTTGAAATAAATGCTAAAGTACCCTCAGATCCAACAAGCAAATGTGCAAAAATATCCAAAGGATGATTGAAGTCTAAAAATGAATTCAGCGAATAACCTATTGTATTTTTTATACGATATTTATCTAAAATTTTATTTCGTAATATTTCTTTTTTAGATATGCCTTTTTTAATTGCTATCAGTCCGTCTGAAAGTTCTTTTTCTTTTACTGTAAACTGATCATAATCTTGTTTATTTGATGTATCATAAACATTCCCATTTGATAAAATAAATCTGATATTTTTTAATGTATTGTATGAATTACAGGACTTTCCTGTAGTCATTCCGGAGGCATTATTGGCTACAATTCCGCCTATCCTAGCGGCTTTTATTGAAGCTGGATCAGGCCCAATTCTGCGTTGAAATTTCCTTATTTTTTGATTAGCATGTTCACCGATTACACCCGGCTCTAATAAAATAGAATTACCTTTGTTTTTTACTTCAATTTTTTGCCAATCATATGCTATCTCTGCTACAATTCCATTAGTAACCGTTTGACCAGAAAGAGACGTCCCACTTGCACGGAAAGTAATTGATTTGTTAACATTATTAGCATATTTAAACAATTTTTGAATATCATTTTCATCTTTCGGACGAACAACAACATCAGGCAGCATTCGGTAAATACTTGCATCTCGAGAATATGATAGTCTGTCAATTTCGCGATTCAGTACCTTTTCTTTATCGAGATAATTGTATAAATCCATCAAATTTAAAGTGAATTCAAGTATTTTTTAATTTCATCAGGAACAGGTATTGTTTTGCCTGTTTTATAATTTATTGATACCAATATAAAATTTGCCTGCAAAATAGGTTTTTCTATACCCTTTTTAAATATTGCGGTTAATATATCATAACTTTTGTTACCAATCCTAGTAATTCGCTGACCAATCTCAAGAGTTGAAGGATGAACTGCTTGATTAATATAATTAACTTCCATCGAAGCTAAAATTGAACTTTCCACTTGGTCCCACATCTGCAATTTATGACCGATTTGCATATAAAGATCGAGCCGGGCAGTTTCCATGTAAGTCAAATAAGACGCATGGTTTATGTGCCTTAAACCGTCCATATCTCCCCAATTCGTATAAATGGTTGTCCAATAATCAAAATCTTTTCTTGAAAATAATTTAATAGTCATAAGTAAATTTAATTAAGGTTTTTTTTATAAAAACGAGTGCAATATTAAGGAAAAATAATGAAAGTTCTAAAAACTGCTTTGATAATAATTTTTATTGGAATATTAGTTTATTTTATTATTGGTTTACTCACTCCGCCTGTATCAAAAGAAGTCGCAATGGAATTAGAGCTATCTGCTGAAGAAATATTCTCAACGCTTGCGGATCAATCAAATATGACACAGTGGGTTCCAGGATTAAAAAGTGTGGAACAAGTTAGCGGTAGACCTAATACTATCGGCAGTGTTACTGAATTTGTTTTCGAAAGAAATGGTATTGAAATTCCGATTCTTATACGGATTAATGATTATAAAATGAATGAATCTATGAACTTGATATTAACGCATGATAAGTTGGTTTCTGATGTTCAAATTAATGTTGTACCGCATGGCAATGGTTCTAAATTAGATATCTCATATAAAATTGCCGGCAATAGTTTGCTTACAAAAACAGCAATGCCGTTCATAAAACCGCTAATTAAAAAATATAGTGAAATGGATTTGGAAGAACTTAAAAACTTACTTCAGAAATCATAACCTGATCTAATGTAATACTCTTTCAGATAGTATTTTTCTACAACCTCGTCAAAAACTGAAGATGTATTTTACCGTTTTTAATGGAATCTTGTCGTCCTAATCCGTAATAAAGTTTTAACACAGAGTTTTTTGTAACTTGAGTAAAACCGATACCGTATCCATAAGGGAATGGCTTGTAAGTGTCTTGCAATGCGATATCGGAAAACAGCGTAATTCGCTGATTTGAGCCCAACTTAATATTATATTCAACCGAAGGTATAATTACCCAATCACTTTTAAAATAATCTTCTGTGTAACCACGCAGATTATTAGCGCCACCATAACGGATTAATTCCCCTGAATGTAATGTTCCTGAACTAATCCAATTGCTGTTTCCAAGTATTTTTAAAGCAATATTATTTTTACCCCACAAAGGAAAATATTTTTCAACTTTAGCTTGCCCGGATATAATAACTGTATTTGAGTCACTTACTATCCGCTTGCCAACATCGCTATAAAGCGATATCAAATATCCTTTAGTAGGTAACCAATAATCATTACGATAATCAATTATGCCATCAATGTAAATAGATTGTGTGGTTAAATTAGCAAGACCTAATGAATCGCCTTTGGCAGTGGAGTTGATTGTTGTATTTTTCCCTCCAAAACCTAATTTTCCTATGCTCGGAATTGTTTTGATAATTCCGACAGCTGAATTTGTATTTACATAATTCCCATCACGTAAATCTTGGTTATAAGCTATACTTACACCTATTGGCAAACCTAATGGATGTGGTTCTTCGTATTTTAAATTCAAAATTTGCGACTCTTCATCTAATCGCTTCCAATGTAAATCAACTATACTCGCTGTTCTCCATTGATTTTCGAGATGTATATCCATTTGCCCGTTTAAAGTCCACTTTTGCTCATCAGATCGAGACGCTCCAATCAATCCTGAAAAATAATTATTAAAATTTGATTTTATTTCTACGACAGCGCCAACTTTTTGTTTTTTATTTATTCCAAAAAATATTTCTGAATTTTTCTTAATAAATGGTGTACTTTTAACAATTGCCTTGAATATTTTTGTCGTTTCAATTGTCGGTTTTGAGTTTATTAATGGTTTAAATATTTGATTTAATATAGATATTCTTATTTCATTATTATTAAAAATTATTGTATCAAGTGTGACATTAATAGATTTTCTCTTGTAAGTAATTAAACTATCGGAATTTATTTGACTAAGCCTGAAATATTCCCCGATGTTATCAGAATTAGATAACAGTGAATCTAGCTTGGTACTTACTTCATCGTAAGTGTTAACTGATAACGTATCAACATCGTCAATTATAATTTTATTTGATTGCCCAAATAGCTGAACAGCTACAATTACTATAATAAATATTTTAAAAATATGCACGCAGTTCACCTGATAAAGTAATGAAATTATTATATCTCAAATTATCAATGTAATTTACATTTACATTTAGAGATAAATTTTTTCCTAATAATACTTGTCCTTGAATATTTATTGAAATTGATTGACCTAGTGGTAATCCGTTCAGAGCTTCCGGAGGAATTACCAATTTATCACTTGTTTCAATAGAATTAAATAATTCAGCCCGAACTTTTATTCGACTCGTTGAACTTATAAACCGCTGACTTTCGATTTTTAAACCATAAGCATAAGCCGAAAACAATTCTTGATTATGCGTACCACTATCTTTACCGCCCAATGCTGAAACAGAAAATTGCCATTTTCTCTCTATACTCCATTTAATTTCCTCCTCCGTCCACCAACCATCAACATTCCTATTTCTCAAATTGGAAAACCCTGAGGAGTTATCAATTTTATGTGATTTAATTTTTAAGACTGAATGAAATTTCTTTTTAATCGGTTCACGCCATTCGACACCGTATTCTGTTTGAATACGCAGATCATTCCCACGCGGATCAGCTCCCAACAAATCCTGAGAATATATTACCCAATTTCTAATTCTTCTTGTAGTACCTTGTGGATTGTAATCAATTTCGTTTCTCAAGTTAACTTTGGATCGAGCTATTTCATTATCTAATAAATCGGGTTCCAAAATTTTATTTATAGCAAAGGTTTTTCCTTTAAATTCCGTACGGAAATCCGATCTGACATCAATATTCTTTAATACTCTGAATGGCATCTTTGCGAAATCGATGAATAATCGCTGTGAAGCGATAAAATGGGTGATTAATTCACGATCGCCGGTTAATATTGTATGACTAATATATGCACCATTCGGATCACTAATGTACTCGTTGAACTCTTCATCATAACGATAGGAACCAAGCCCCACACCGATAGAATCATAAACCACGGCGCGTGATTCCGTATATGTTTCCTCAAGTTTTGAGTGCAGCTCCCAACGAACCGGATTTGTTTTATTATTGAAACGGATATTTGCTAAACCTATTGCATAATCTAATTTTTCATTTTTAATTAAATTGTCAGATATCCGTTTTTTGAAAACGATTTTTCCTGACCATCCGTTTGTAAATTTTCCATTAATATCTAATTCACCAAATAGTCCCTCTTGGATGATATCCATTTCTGTTGAATCAGTATCATTCACTTTAAAATCAATTCTTCGTGCAATGGATGCCGCAACATTTTTGTTTTCTTTAGAGAATAAAAATCCCAATTTCCCTATATCAAATTTGTGATTACCCTTTTCGTATTCACCTTTATAACTAATAATTGGATGAAAATTACCGGGGAGTAACATTCCGTAAATGTTAAGTTGATAATAATTTGATTTTTCTGTCTGAACTCTATTGATGTACGAATCAAATTTTGGGATAAATTTTGTGTTACTATTGATCTGACCTGTTAATCTATTCTTTTTTCCTGAAATCGAATTATATTGTGACCAATCAAATTTTGAATTAAAAGATTTATCAATTTTTACATTGATTCCGCCTGAGAATAGTGATTCCTTACCTAAATCTTCTGATTGTATATTCCAGTCTCTGTTGAATTGTGCGTTTCTTTCGCGACTCAACTCTCTAAACCGATTTGATCTGCTCCAATTAATAATATTATATCCAAGTTTAGCATTTTTTAATACAGATATTTCTTTACCGGTAATTGAAAAATTATGTGCGAATCCGATATTGTCATCATCATTTAATGTAGAAAATGTGTTTTTATCTAAATTTGATAGAGATATATCCCAAGCGGCTAAAGTATTTTCCGACAATTTTGCATCACCTGCAAGTTGAAATATTTCATGATTTATCGGATTACTCCATCGTCTAAACGGACTGTATAAGTCAATAATCTCGGATCTGTCTTCAATATTTACAAACTCAAAATACAAGTGTCCGTCATCGCTAATGCGACGTGCGTATTCCCCGTTTTCGTTATCGTTATAAAAGCTCACTTTATATCTGTTTTCATTGTTGTTCACCGTTTTGGGAGAATAAATATATATTCCACCTGTCAATAAATAGTCGCCTTTTTCATCCTTAACTGCGCCGGAAAGAATTGCATCTTGATCCCCGGCGTTCAAAAGAGAATCCCTTAAACCAACTGCCACAGTTTCATCAATCTGTAATTGATCTTTTTCCTTAAACCAAGATATTCCCAAATTACCCCAATTACCTAACTCGCGGTAAACCGATGCGCTAAGCACATTGCGGTTATATTGAAAATCCGAATATTGATATTCAATATAAATATCAGAATCGAAATCGATTAACCGACGAGGTGTAAACGTAACTTCACCTATGCTGTAATCAATGATATAATCGAAGTTTTCGCCACGTTTTAGTAGTTCACCATTTAAGTGTACTTTTTCCGTTCCAGCTAAAACAATTATATCTTTATTTCCGTTTTCTGAAGTTAATGAATACGGTCCTTGGCTGCCATCAGTACCTTTAAAAGACAATTTATGATATCGTCCTTTTGTTCCGGCAAGCGTACTTTGTCCCGACAATTTATCAAATTTAAAAGTATTTTTTAATCCTTCAAGTTTTCGGCTAACCTTTAAATATTTTCCGCTATTTAATTCATAATCAATGTCGCCTGCCATAATTTGAAAATTTGTATGACTAACGTGTAAATATACTTTATCGATTTCATCAAGGATTTGCGTTGTGCCTTCCGGTTGTATTGGCAAACTTTGATCGGACAGAACTCCGCTTACTGTTATATCGTTAGAAAGTTTACCTTGTAATTGTAATTGCAATCCTCCGCTAAAATCTGAGCCACCAAAAGGTGAAAGAGTTAAATTACGATACACTGTGCCAGTAGTAGCCAAATTGGATATCTCGTCTTGAATATCATATTGAATTTCGGCTTGTGTAGATTGAACTGAATCTGGATTGATTACTGTTAGTGAATCAAGCAGCGGTAGCGATTCAAACAATGGACCAATTTGAACCGGTAACTGTTTAATAAAGTATCGGTATGAAGCATGATATAAACCGGTGTCATGCTTTGCTTCATTTAACCCTAAATGACCCGTTATTGCATTTAATTGATAGTCATCAACTAATTTACCATTATGAAATAAAAAGAAACTTGAATCAATTATAAAAGGATTTAATTTAATTTGATATTGATCCGTTTCTACAATAACCGTGTCAACAGTAGATATGGATTGTCCTGTTAGTATATTTAGAAAAAATATTACAGGAATAATCCTATTCCATCGAAACATCAACTACCAAAATTTTATCTGATAACAAGATATAAAGATTGCCATCCATTTGAGCCACATCTAAAATGGTTTGCTTCATCGGCAAATTTACTTTTTCATTATCCCGAATTGCAGTTATTTGCCCCTCAGTATTTATCACAAACCATTCGTTTGACAGCTTGATTAAAAATCTACCATTAGTATTTTCTATGAGGAATTTGTTTTCCAATTTGCCCAATCGGTTGAATAAATGAACAGAATTGTTGCAAATTGTCAATATTCCAATGCTGCCATCTGATGCAACGTGAATATCTTTAATGCACTCTTGTACATCATTCCATAGTGATAAATCTATAAAATCGTCAAAGTTTTGTATCGGAGGATTGGCTTTTAGAATCTTTTGCTCTTGTTCAGATTGTAATAATATGTTTCCCCAATCGTCAATTCCACTAAATTCAGGGTATATTTGATCAAATTCTATCGTACGCAAGTAATTTAGTTTATGATCAAATTCAATTAATTTATTTTCTGTTCTATCGACAATCCAAACTCGCAGTTTTGAGTTTAATATCTCAATAGGATCAATGAAAGCATCATTATCAATTCCATACCCACCGGCGAAAACTATATCACCCTCATTTGAAAAAAATGCAACTTGTCGGTTTGCGCTATCTAAAAAGTAAAATCCTGTGGGACTAACACAAAAGTTAGTTGGACGAAATTTGTTAACAGAAATATTTTCCGGTAAATAAATTATTTTTATAATGTTAATGTTTATTTGAGAGTAAAGGCTACCACAAAACAAAATAATAGATATAAAATATTTCAAATATATCATAAAAAGTTAATTTAGATTTTTATAATATTTAAAACTCGCAAGGAATAATGCAGTTCCAATTCCGATGTACATTGGAGCCAAAATATACTTTGGAATTAAACCTGTTGTGCGTAAAAAAATACCCATACTCATCATAACAGCAATTAAGATATATGATCTCCATTCTTGAAATGCAAATACGCAAGCTTCTTTAGGATAGGCAAATATTCTGTTAATATTTTTATTTGCAATATTTCCAAATCCAAACCGAGCTATCACCCATCCTGCCAATAATCCTATTATTATCGTTACAAATAATTGTATGTTATTAAAAGATTTAAGCCAATTGAAAGATAAAATATTGAGAAATATTCCTACACCGCTCCACATTAATCCGGATATGATAATTAGCCATTTTCGTTTTACAGCAGGTTTTAATCGTGAGTAATTCATAAATATTTAGGCATCCGGTAATATTTGCGTGAATACAATTAAATTATAGAAACTATGCGAATAGGCCGCAATTCCAAATCCTCGTAGAATATAAATATATCCAAGAATAATACCGGCAACAAATCTTAATATAAATAAACTTGTTTTGGGAATATCTGCATACTCCCCAAAAAAATGAAATGACGAAAATATTACTGCTGCAATAATTATCGAAACTGTCATTTTGTACATATATTGTTTTTTAAGGAATAATCCGACAATTAACGCCAATCCGCTAACTAGAATAACTCTGAATACGAATTCCTCAAATATTCCTGAACCAATAGAAAGTACGATCTGCTGCATTAATAATTTACCAGTACCTTTACCTAATAATAATTGACCTTGCGATAAAATAACAAATAATATGATCGACCAAAATATGCTTTCCAATAGCATTATAATAAAATAATTGCTCTTGATTTTTAACTCTTTAAATCCGACTTTATTAATAAAAAAGGCAATAGTGATACCAATTAATAGCAAGAAAGCCATTCCATAAATACCACTTATCCCAAGAGTTGCAAGCATTTTACGAAGTAATACATCAGCACCATTTCTAATTATTGGCAAATCTTTTGATGAAATTGCAGATATACCTAATTCATAAATAATAAAAAGTGGCAATATAAAAATGAAGCTGTAAAAGGGAGACTTTGATTGTTTAAAATAATTATTAAATATCATCGTGATTTAATCCGAATCAATCTGCAAAACTGCTAATAAGGCTTCCTGCGGTACCTCCACTTTACCAATCATTTTCATACGTTTTTTACCTTTCTTTTGCTTCTCCCACAATTTCCTTTTACGAGAGATATCTCCTCCGTAGCATTTTGCTGTAACATTCTTTTTTATTGCTTTAACAGTTGTTCGCGCAATGATTTTAGAACCCAAAGAAGCTTGAATTGCAACTTCAAACATTTGTCGTGGAATAAGTTCTTTAAGTTTTCTGCATAACGCGTTACCGCGATGGAATGCATCATCGGCATGGCATATAATTGAAAGCGCATCAACCGGTTCGGAATGTATTAATATATCCAACTTTCTTAGTTTTCCTGTACGAAACTTTGATATTTCATAATCTAAAGAAGCGTACCCGCGTGATATCGATTTCAACTTGTCATAGAAATCGAATATGATTTCTCCAAGCGGTAATTCATAGTGTAATTGTGCTTTATCACTGGATAAATAATTAGTGGTCTTATATTCACCACGCTTCCTTTGACATAAAGTCATTATTCCGCCAATATACTCTTTTGGTGTGATGATTTCGGCATTTACAAATGGCTCCATAACATCTATAATATCATTACTTTGTGGCATTTTTGCCGGCGTGTCAACATCAATTATTTCATTTGATTTTAATCTAACTTTATAACACACATTCGGCGATGTTGTAACTAATGATAAATCAAATTCACGTTCAAGCCGCTCCTGAATAATTTCCATATGCAATAATCCAAGAAAACCGGCGCGGAAACCAAATCCTAATGCAGAACTTGTTTCAGGTTCATAGATTAATGAAGCATCGTTTAATTTTAACTTATCAAGTGCCTGTCTAAGTTGTTCAAAATCATCAGCATCTGATGGATATAGTCCTGAAAACACCATCGGTTTAATTTTTTTATAACCGGATAATCTCTCTTCTGCCGGATTTTGTTTAGTAGTTATCGTATCACCGGGTTCGATGTGTTCCACATCGCGGATATTTGCAATAACATAACCCACATCTCCAGCTCGCAATTCCCCGGTTGGGACATGTTTCAATACAAAGTGCCCAACTTCCGTTGTCTCATATTTTTCCGAATGTGCAAAGAATTGAGCGGTCATACCTGCTTTTATAACTCCATCAAAAACACGAACATACGGAATAGCGCCACGATAATTATCGTACATAGAATCAAAAATCAAGGCGCGCGTTGGCTCCAAGTAATTATCATCTGGTGGCGGAATTAAATTGATTATTGCATCCAAAATATCTTGTAAACCACTGCCTTCCTTTGCACTAACTTGTAGTATTTCATCGGCAGAGCAGCCGATTAATTCAATTATTTGTTGTTTTACGTCATCAATACGGGCGCTTATTAAATCAACTTTATTTATAACAGGGATTAAGGTTAAATCATTTTCAATCGCTAAATAAGCATTACTGACAGTTTGTGCTTCTACGCCTTGCGCCGCATCAACCAATAACAAAGCTCCCTCGCATGCTGCAAGCGAGCGTGACACTTCGTAAGCAAAATCCACATGACCGGGGGTATCTATCAAATTCAGTATATATTCCTGCTTATCAGTATGTTTATACTTCATTTGTATGGGATGACTTTTTATGGTTATACCGCGTTCACGCTCCAAATCCATATCGTCTAAAACTTGTGCTTTCATATCTTTTTTCTGCAAAGTTTTAGTTTCTTCGAGCAATCTATCGGCAAGTGTTGACTTGCCGTGATCAATATGCGCTATAATACAAAAATTTCGAATTCTATCAGTTGACATAGACGGAAAATACGGTAATTTTAGCTGAATAGAGAATAGCTATTAACGCTTTGAGCGCTGACAGCTATTTCATTTTTAAGTAGATTTGGCTTATTATTCCTTGCTTGGTGGTTTGGTCAGGGGTATATCGACCAATGATTTAATATTAAATCCCCAATATCTTTGCATCTACTTCCACTGTTGATTTTAAATCTAGTAAAAGGTCTTCTGTTAGTGGACTTGATGAAGTTGTTTTAAGTCGTACTCGAATTGCATCGCTTGTTAAATACTTCTTTAAATCACTGTTTGTAGTTTCTAATTCCAAATAATTACCAATGTCATTTGGTATTTTATCTTTCCAAGCGATTAATTTTTCTTCTAATACATCAGTTTTGACAAAGATTTCAATTTTATTTAAAAAGTTAAAATTACCATCGGTAGGCTCTAAGATTGTTACATTGAATTTCTTTAATGTTGCTCTTTCAACTAAATCTTTTCGAGTATTATTTATCTCAAATGTGGATTCGACATCATTCTCTACATCTGGAGATTCAATATTTAAATTATCAAGATTGATGCCACCAAATGCGGGTAATGTAAAAGTATAGTTGTATTCAATATCGAAATGAGTCAGTTCATCAATTAGCTTACATCCGGAAAATGTAAATAGTAATATGAATAAAATTGAAGAACTGATTTTCATTTATTGAAGTTTAATCCAAATTAAGATTTGGCTACTCCTAATACATCTTCCATCGCTTTTTCTAAATCGTCTTTTGGCAAGGCTCCAGCTGACATTTGTGGCTGACCGTCTTGTGGTACAAATAACATCGAAGGAATACTTCGGATTCCGAAAGCTCCTGCTAATTCTTGTTCCTGTTCGGTATTTACTTTGTAAATGTTTACTTTCCCTTTGTACTCATCAGAAAGTTCTTCCAATATTGGAGCAACCGTTTTACACGGTCCACACCAATCTGCATAGAAATCTATTATACAAGGTAATTCACCTTCGAATTTCCAATCTTTATTTTTTTCGTAGTTAAATACTTTTGTTAAAAATTGTTCTTTTGTTAAATGTTCTGTCATTATTTACTCCTAAATATTGTATGTTTCGGTGGTTTGATGTAAATGTGAATAAATAGTTACAGCATTCGTTTCATAGACATTTTAAATATCTAATCCCCTGTCCCTAATCCCTGAACCCTGATCCTTTATAGTGATTCACAATCGGTACCCTGCGTCCTACACCAAAAGCTTTGGAGCTTACCCTTAAACCCGGAGCAGCTTGACGACGTTTAAATTCATTAATTCTAATTAATCGATACAGCCTTATAACTAATTCTCTATCAGCGCCGTTTTCAATTAATTCTTGCGGACTTTTTCTTTCTTCAATAATTGCATCAACTAACGGGCTTACAATATCATAATCAAACGGATCAACTTGGTCTTCGGCTAACTCCGCCGATGGTACTTTCTCAATTGTGGATTGCGGAATCCGATCATATCCGGCAACTTTATTAATCCAACGTGAAACTCTATAAACATCAATTTTAGCGAGATCAGAAATCACCGATAATCCACCGCTCATATCACCGTAAAGCGTGCAGTAACCTAAAGCAATTTCAGTTTTGTTACCGGTTGAGAGCACCATCCAACCAAATTTATTTGATAAAGCCATTAAAATATTTCCGCGCGTACGCGCTTGAATATTCTCCTCTGCAACATTCCGTTTAGTTCCTTCAAATTGTGATTTAAGTAATGTTTCATATGAATTAACGATACTTTGAATTGCAATAGTATCAAAATTTATTTTCAAATTTTCCGCTAATTGTTTTGCATCCGATTTACTATGTACACTCGAAAAATGCGAGGGCATAGAAACACCGTGCACGCTATCAGCACCTAACGCATCGGCTGCGATACAGGCGACTAATGCCGAATCAATACCACCACTCAAACCAATTAATGCTTCAGAATGCCCCGTTTTGTGAAAATAGTCTTTAACGCCCAAACAAAGCGCATTGTATAATTTTTCCTCATTTGGTAAAACTGGATATTCCTTTTTAAATTTTGTTGCAATATCTACCATAATTAAATCTTCTTCAAACAATTTCCCCTGAGCAATTTGATCGCAATTAGCGTTATAGGCAAGTGATTCTCCGTCAAATATCAGTTCATCCTGCGCACCAATAAGGTTACAGTATAAAAACGGTATTTTAATGTTTTTTACTTTTTCCTTAATTAGTTCTTGACGCTCAGTAATTCTCCCCTCATGATAGGGCGAAGCGGAAATATTGATAATTAAATCTGCACCTTTTTCTTTTTGCAATTTTGAAACTTTTGTATCATATCCCCTGTCCCACAAGTCCTCGCAAATTTGGATACCTACTTTTACATTTTTACCATGAATTTCAATTTCCCAAACACCTGGAGTTTTACCATTTGCAAAATATCTATCCTCATCAAATACATCATATGTTGGTAACAATATTTTATCGTAAGTATTTGTAATCTTACTGTCTTGACATAATGCAGCACTATTATACAATCTGCCATTTTCTTTTCGTACAAATCCGATTATCATTGGAATTGTAGTTTGTATAGCAATTTCTTTTAAGATAATTAGATTGTCATCAACAAATCCGTTTTCTAGTAATAAATCTTGAGGAGGATAACCTGTTATTGTTAATTCCGGAAATACAACAATATCAGCATTTAATCTTAGAGCATTAGAGTAATAGTTTAATACTTTTTTCTTATTAGAATCAAAGTTACCTACGGTTGGATTTATTTGACAAAGTGCAATTTTCATATTCTATATTATTATTTTAAATGAATTAAATTTATTTTCAAACGGTTGCCATTTTACTTTTACATCTTGAACTTTTGATAGTGGAGAACCTATTCTTAATTTGTTTATCAATTGATTGATAATTTCTTTTTCGCCTTCAACAGCAGCACTTACAGTTCCGTCAGAATTATTCTTCACCCATCCATTAAGATCCAGAACAACAGCATTTTTTTTAACAAAATCTCGAAACCAAACACCCTGTACTTTGCCGGTTACTAATATTTCTACAAATTTCATTTATTATTTATAATTTTATATTGATTTTAATAATTCTATTTTTAAGATTATTCTATTGCAGGGTTTTCTTAACTTTTATTATTAAATCATTTACATTGTTCACGGAAATAACACCCGGAATGTCCCAAGTATTATAACCAAAAACAGGTATTTCTAGCTGCAAGCCATAGGCTATTTCGCTTAAAGTTCCGTAATTACCGGCAATTGCAATTGCAATATCACAATTAAGTGCTATCAAAGCATTTCGAGTAATTCCCATATTAGTTAAAATAGGGATTGTTAGATATTTATTACTTTCATCAAGATTATCACCTTTTAACAAACCAATACTAATTCCGTTACCGATACTGACACCTTTGCAAATAGCTTCCATAACACCTTCACTACCACCACAAAATACTAAAAAGTTTTCCTTGGCAAGTAATTTACCGATTTCTACCGTGTCGTTATAAGTATCTTTATCAATATCTCTGCCGCCAAAAACAGCGATTCTTGCAGCGTAGCTCATTATGGCTCCAATCTTGTTATTGTACGCGGAAACGGAATTGTTTCGCGAATGTGTTTAATCCCGCAAATCCATGCAACAGTTCTTTCTATACCTAGTCCAAATCCGGAATGTGGAACACTTCCATATATCCTTAAGTCAAGATACCATTTGAAAGGAGTCATTGGTAAGTCATGTTTTAATATACGTTTAACTAAGGTATCATGATTATCCTCACGCTGACCACCACCTACAATTTCTCCGTAACCTTCAGGTGCTAATACATCCATACCGAGTGCTAATTCTTCATTGTCCGGTGCTCGTTTCATGTAAAAAGCTTTAATATCAGCCGGCCAACGATGTATTATAACAGGCTTATCAAACTGTTCTGCGATTACTGTTTCATCGGTTCCACCGAAATCGCTTCCATATTCAAAATCAACACCATTATCTTTTAATAATTTAGCCGCTTCATCATAAGTTAATCGAGGAAATGGTGCTTTAATTTTCTCTAATTTTGAAATATCTCTTTCAAGAAAATTCAACTCTTCTTTACTATTTTCAAGGCATTGCTCAACTATATAGACAATTAATTTTTCTGCCCATTCCATATTTTCTTCGATATCGCAATAAGCAATTTCCGGTTCGAGCATCCAAAATTCCGTTAAATGTCTGCGAGTTTTAGATTTTTCAGCACGAAATGTCGGACCAAAAACATAAACTCTATTGAAAGCCATCGCTCCCGCTTCACCATACAATTGTCCGGTTTGCGATAAATAAGCCGTACGACCATAATAATCTACGTTAAATAAACTTGTCGTTTCTTCCGCGGCATTAGCTGTTAGCATAGGCGCATCAAATAATACAAAATCATTATTATCAAAAAAGTCCCGTGACGCTTTTACAATTTGATGTCGTACTTTTAAAATTGCATGCTGTTTTTTTGAACGAATCCATAGATGTCTGTTATCCATTAAAAAAGCTGTACCGTGCTCCTTAGGTGTAATCGGATATTCTTCGGCTATTTGATGTATTTCGATAGATTTTACGCCAAGTTCAACTCCTCCAACAGCTCGTTTCTCCAAACGAACGATTCCGGTTACTGTTACTGATGATTCTTGTGTTAATAATTCTTCTTTTTTAAATGTTTCTTCATCAACTTCGCTTTTCACAACAACGCATTGCAGCATTTCGGTACCGTCACGCAAAATTAAAAACCATATTTTTCCGATTGAACGAACATTATATACCCAACCGTTTAAGGTAACTTCATTCCCATCATGTTTCTTTAAATCTTTTATAAATATTTTTTCCATATCCTTTATTAACTCTATTTTTGTTTTACCAAGATGTTAGTATATTATTAACAATATCTTCGGCAATTTTTGTTATTGCAATTTTTGTAGCAAATGAACGTGGTTCTCCGAATTCATCATCATCTTCTTCATCAATTTTACCGTCGCCATCATTATCGATTCCATCGGTGTTTATATCACCGGATAAACCATAGGCACCCCAACCTGAATATCTCTTTTTTAACAAATCAACATCATTATTAACATCATTCCAAGTAATATCCATAGTTATATTAATTCGGTATTCCGATACAGCTTCTTCGCTGCTAAAAGTGTATGGAGCATCTTCCAAACTTATTATCGTACCTCGTAAGATTGAATCGGCATTACCCTCATCTACAATACGCAATATATTTTCTTCATTGAATACCTCAATAATATTGTCAGTAATACTTTCGGCAATCCCGAATTCTGCAGTCTGATTATTAACTAAAGGTATGGCAATACTTTTGATATGCGGAGGAATTGAACCGGCCATTGAATAAAAACCGCATCCAGCAATCATGAAAACTGATAATATCAAAATAGTATAAATTATTCTCTTCAAATCATTTCCTTTTAATTTTTGGTTCTAATCCGTATTCGGTAATTTTACGATATAGTGTTCTTTCGCTCATTCCTAATGATTGCGCAGCAGCACGTCTATTATTATTAAAATATTTTAACGTTCTTTCAATGGCCTCTTGGTTTATTTCCTCAAGTTTAAATTCGCCAATAGCATCCAATCTAATTAAATTATTGGTATGATCACTGATTTTCAAATCATCCTGAGTTCTAAGATGCGGTAAATATTGAATATCATTTTGGGGATGTTGTAATTCAGCATTCATCATTCCTTTAATATCTTCCACATCTTGCCGTAATAATAATAATTGCCTTAATATTAATTCCCGTTCCGCTCTTTCAGGAGATTGATCTAAAATTACCGGTAATTTCTGATTAAACTCAATCGTTGGTAAAACCGGTTCCAAATGATGTTCGATCATTTCTTGAGTTATTCGTTCACCTTTCTCTAAAACGATAATTTTTTCAACAAAATTTTTAAGTTCCCGAACATTTCCTGGCCAATCATATTGTTTCATTAAACGGATTGCTTCGGGCATAAAACCGCGATAGGCAATATCATTATTTCTTGTGAATTGTAAAGCGAATCGTTCTACAAGGTAGAATAAATCTTCTATTCTTCTACGAAGAGCGGGAACATTAATTGTGACAGTCTTTAATCGATAATACAGGTCTTGACGGAATTCCCCTCTTCTAACTAATTCGCCCAAATCTTTATTTGTAGCTGCTATCACTCTAACATCTGAATAAAGAGTTTTCGAATCACCAACTCTCATAAATTCACCGGTTTCTATGACTCTTAATAATTTTACCTGAGTTTCAAGAGGAGTTTCGCCGATTTCATCAAGGAATATTGTACCTTTATGAGCAGATTCAAAATACCCTTTTCTATCACTTTCAGCACCTGTGTACGCTCCTTTTTTATGTCCGAATAACTCACTTTCGATTATACCTGCGGGAATTGCACCACAATTTACGGTAACCAATTCTTTATTTGTTCGCTTGCTCACAGAATGCAGAGCTTTTGCTACCATCTCCTTGCCAACACCGGAGTCTCCGGTAATCAACACGGAAATATCAACAGGACCCACTTGGGCTATCATTTCAATTACTTGTTTGATAGTATCAGAATTCCCGATAATCCCGGATTGCTTTTGTAATTTATTTATATCAATCATTATTTTATTTACTTATTACGTATTACTAATTACTCCTCACCGTTTTTATATATATTCCACATGGATTCCAAAATCGTCTCTAAATCTGAGTATTTTGCTTCCCAATTAAGTATTTTATTCGCTTTAGTAAAACTAGCCACAACTGTATCCGGGTCACCTTCTCGACGACCAATAATTTCATATGGAATATCTTTTCCGGTTATTTCTATTGCTTTATTAATTGCCTCCAAAACAGAGTATCCTCGTTCAGTAGATAGATTAACAATTAAATTTTTCTCATTCTCCATAAGATATTTTAATGCTAAAACGTGAGCCACAGCCAAGTCATTTACATGAATATAATCTCTCACGCCGGTACCATCGATTGTATCGTAATCATTACCGTAAACTTGGACTTTATCACGCATTCCGCTTGCCGTTTCCATGATAATCGGTAATAAATTATTCGGATTATTTTCCTTTCCGGTAATCCGACCTTTTACATCGTAACCGGCAGCATTAAAATACCGCAAAGCTACATAATTCAATCCTTTTAATTGACTGTACCACTTTAGGTTATCTTCAACAAATACTTTTGTATAACCGTAATAATTCGAAGGATTTATCGGATGTTTTTCATCCATCGGAAGATAACTTGGGAAACCATAAACAGCAGCAGTTGAAGAAAACACAAAATTCTTGATACCGGCATCGGTAACTGCATTTAATAAATTCATAGAACCTAAAATATTATTTTCAGCATATTTTTCCGGTTTTACCATTGATTCACCGGCAGCTTTCCATGCTGCGAGATGAATAACAGCATCAAAGTTTTTATTATTTAAAGCTTTAGATAGTTGTTGCTTGTCTAAAGTTGAATCAAGTACAAAATCTGCTCTTTTATCAATATTTTCTTCTCTACCTAGAGACATATCATCATAAATAGTGACTTCATGTCCTGCGTCGCATAATTCATATACTACGTGCGAACCAATATATCCGGCTCCGCCTGTTACAAATATTTTCATTTACAATTCCATAAATCTTAATGTTTTATACTATATTTCCTAACCAAATTTAGTACCAAGTTCTTTTTCAAGTTTAGTTATTTCATCCCTCAAAGAAGCGGCTTTTTCAAATTCTAATTTCTCAGCGGCGTCTAACATTTCTCGCCGCATCATTTCTAAGGCAGCTTGCTTATCCAATAAATCAAAATCGCTGCCGCTTCTTTTCGACTTATATTCAAATTCCTCTATTCGGTAGGCATCGGCTACGGCGGTAGTGTGCATCACATCTTCTACCGATTTGTATATTGATTTCGGAGTAATCTTATGCAATTTATTGTATTCCTGTTGGATTGTCCGTCGTCTTGCTGTTTCGTCAATCAGATATTCCATTGCTTCCGTAACTCTATCTCCATACAAAATTACTTTACCTCCAATATTACGCGATGCTCTTCCGGCAACCTGCATTAATGAGCTCTTAGATCGTAAAAACCCCTGTTTATCAGCATCTAATACCGCTACTAGCGATACCTCCGGCAAATCCAAGCCTTCCCGCAACAGATTGATTCCAACAAGCACATCAAACTCACCTAACCGTAAATCACGTAAAATCTTCACACGCTCAATAGATTTTACCTCTGAATGTAAATATTTTACTCTAAGATTCATACCTCGCAAGTATTCAGTTAAATCCTCCGACATACGTTTTGTTAATGTTGTAATTAGAGTACGTTCCTGCTTGGTTACGCGTTTACGGATTTCTCCAATTAAATCATCAATTTGTCCTTTGGTTCCTCGAACTTCTACCTCAGAATCAATCAAACCCGTAGGACGTATTATTTGCTCAACTATAACACCATTACTAAGTTCCAGTTCTGTATCAGCCGGAGTAGCGGAAGCAAATATTATCTGATTTTGCAATGGTAAAAATTCGTCAATTTTTAAGGGGCGATTATCCAAAGCACTTGGTAATCTAAATCCATAATCCACTAAAACTTCCTTACGTTTCCTATCTCCGTTATACATTCCCCTAATTTGTGGTAATGACACATGCGATTCATCCAAAATTGTAATAAAATTCTTCGGGAAAAAATCGATTAACGTCCAAGGTCTTTCACCCGGTTTCCGATTTGCAAAATAGCGTGAGTAATTTTCAATTCCGGAACAATAACCGACTTCACGCATCATTTCTAAATCGAAATTTGTTCTCTGTTCAATCCGTTGCGCTTCGAGTAATTTACCTTGTGATTGCAGTTCTTGAAGTCTGTCTTTTAATTCCAATTTGATTTCACCAATCGCTTTTAAAACCGTATCTCTTTCAGTAACAAAATGTTTGGCAGGGAATATTGCTGCAGAGTTCATTTCTCTCACAATTTCACCGGTAATTGGATCAAATGATGAAATATTATCTATTTCGGAACCAAATAATTCAATTCGTAAACATGTATCAGTATAAGCTGGATATAATTCAATTACATCTCCTCTAACACGGAAATTTCCGCGCTCCAAAACCATATCATTCCTGACATAGAAAATGTTAATTAATTGTGATAATAATGAACGTCGTTCAATTGATTTACCTTTTTTCAATTTAACTACATTTTTTTCGTAATCGCTAGGTGACCCGATACCATAAATACACGAAACCGAACTGACTACTATAACATCTTTCCGTTCAATTAAGGAACTTGTGGTTTTCAAGCGTAATTTGTCAATTTCATCGTTCATCGAAAAATCTTTTTCGATAAATGTATCGGTCACAGGTAAATAGGCTTCCGGCTGATAATAATCATAATAACTGATAAAATATTCTACTGCATTATCTGGAAAAAGCGTTTTGAATTCTCCATATAGTTGAGCAGCCAAAGTTTTATTATGCGAAATAATTAAAGTCGGTCTTTGTACTTTTTCGATAACTTTGGCAATTGTATAAGTTTTTCCAGAACCCGTCACACCAAGTAGAGTTTGATGTTTAGTACCTTGCTTTAATCCGTCTACTAACTCATTAATTGCGGAAGGTTGATCACCGCTTGGCTCATAATTGGAACGTACTTTAAACTCTGCCATAATGGCTAAAATTACGTCGATACATCAATTTAGGTCAATGGCAGAGAATATTAATTGCATATACTTAAATGCATTACTAAATAAAACTATGATAGACATTGACTTATACAAAATATCAAAATAATTTCTCGCCCTAAATAAAAAGGAATATTAATACTTAATGGATAGACACGCACAACAAATTAAACGCGAACGACAAGATAAAGCCCGTGGTGAAATAAACTCACGCAACAGATCAAAAATGCGTACACTTATTAAAAAGGTTTTAGCAACAAAAGATCAAAAGAAAGCCGAAAGTTTTTATAAAGAGACTGTTAGCTTTATTGATAAAATGGCTTCGAAAAATTTAATTCATAAAAAAACAGCCGGACGTCGCAAAGCTTTAATTACCCGCCATTTAAATTCAATTACAAAGTAATCATTTAATATTATTTATAATTGATCTAATTATCTGACACTTGATAATTAGGCGATTCTTTTACTATTCGCACTTCGTGGGGATGGCTTTCTTTAATTCCTGCTGCTGAAATTTGTATAAATTTTGAATTTTTACCAAATTCCTTAATAGTTTTTACACCACAATATCCCATAGACGACCTAACGCCACCTAATAATTGATGAATCGCATTACTGACAGCACCTCTGTAAGGAACCATCCCTTCAATTCCTTCCGGAACTAATTTGGTTGCTTCCGTCCCTTCTTGGAAATATCTATCACCACTGCCCTGGCTCATAGCACCTAAAGAACCCATTCCGCGATACGCTTTGTATTGTCTCCCTTCGTATAAAATTGATTCACCGGGGCTTTCCTCCATTCCGGCTAACAAACTGCCTAGCATTACTACGTCAGCACCGGCTGCTATCGCTTTAGCGATGTCACCACTATATCGAATACCACCATCCGCGATCACTGGAATATTATGTTTTCTTGCTTCATCAACTCCGTCCATTATTGCTGAAAGCTGCGGAACGCCGACCCCTGCAATTACTCTCGTTGTGCAACTTGCACCCGCTCCAATACCAATTTTTACGGAATCTACACCACTATCGATTAATGCTTTAGTGCCATCAGCTGTGGCAACATTCCCAACAATTAAATCGGTATTTCCAATCTTAGATTTAATTGTTTCAACGGTGTTTAACACTCCTTTGGAATGACCATGCGCAGTATCAATGACAATAGCATCAACTTCAGCTTGACTCAATGCTACTGCACGTTCAATGGCATCTTTGCCAACGCCTACTGCCGCCGCAACCCGCAATCTTCCACTTTTATCTTTACATGAATTAGGAAACTCTTCCTTTTTCTGAATATCTTTTACAGTTATTAATCCAACTAACTCGCCATTTTTATCTACTACCAATAATTTCTCGATTCGGTATTTTTGTAATATTTCTTTTGCTTTTTCCAGTGTCGTCCCAATCGGAACAGTGATCAAATTTTCAGACGTCATCCTTTCAGTTACCAATAGTGAAAGGTCATCTTCAAATCTGATATCCCTATTAGTTAGAATACCTTTTAATTTCTTTCCATCGATCACAGGAAGTCCGCTGATTCTATATTTAGCCATTAAAGCTTTTGCTTCACCAATTGATTTATCCATATCTAAAGTGATTGGATTCATAATCATTCCACTTTCCGACCGCTTAACAATATCAACCATCTCTACTTGACGTGCTATACTTAAATTCTTGTGAATCACTCCCATTCCACCAGCACGCGCTAAAGCGATTGCCATTGCTGATTCCGTTACGGTATCCATTGCAGCGCTTAAAATTGGAATATTTAACGAAATTGATTTTGTTAATCGAGTAGATAGATCAACACCTCGAGGAAGTATTGATGATTTCTGCGGAACAAGTAAAACATCATCAAAAGTTAACGAATATTTAAATGGGGGACGATTACTCATATAATATTTATTTTAATGATACATTATTTAATACAGACTTTACAATTTTACCGGAACAAATTAATTCAGCAATTACTTCTAAATCTTTACTATAGGGATGATCACCCTGTTGCATTTTGACATGTCTTTTTAACAGGTTTAGTACAGGTTTAGTGCCAATACCGGAATTTAATTTTTTATGAAATAATATTGATGCGCGAGCCGCAACTAATAATTCTGCTGCCAAAATATAGGTTACATTCTCAATAATTCGTAATGTTTTCCTTCCTGCCCATGGTGCCATACTAACAATATCTTCTTGTCCGGCTGAAGTCGAAATTGAATCAACACTCGCTGGATGAGCTAATGTTTTATTTTCCGATGCTAAAGCGGCAGCGGTAACATGAACTATCATACATCCTGATTCTATGCCCGGTTGGCTCACAACAAAAGGAGGAATAGATGGTTCAATTCCTTTCATAAAATAATTAATCCGCCTTTCCGAAATGGCACCTATTTCACTTATTGCAATTGCAAGATTATCCATCGCTTGAGCGACATATTCAGCATGAAAATGACCCGAACTGTATACTGAGCCATCTGGCAATATTAACGGATTATCGCTTACACTATTGATTTCATGTTCGATTATTTGTTTAGAATTTTGATAGGATTCACGACTGGCACCGTGTATATGTGGAATACAGCGAATACTATAAGGATCTTGAACTTTTTCACAATTATTATGTGATGCAACTATTTCACTACTTTTAAGCAAATCCCAAATATTTTTTGCTACTAATTGTTGCCCTTTATGATCCTTTAATTTGTGGATACTCGCTTTAAACACTTGACGAGATGATAAACTTGCTTCTACGGATAATGCACCAACAATATCTGCAGTAAGAAATAAATTTTGAGCAGCGTTCAATGCTTTTACCGCAAATGCTGTAGATACTTGAGTCCCATTGATCAAACTCAGTCCTTCTTTTGGATGCAATATCAATGGTTCTAATCCAATTTCTTTTAAGGCAAGCATACCTGGAATAATTCGATCTCGAAAATGTACCTCTCCCTCACCAATTAATGCTAAAGCCATGTGCGCCATTGGAGCAAGATCACCGCTCGCCCCAACCGACCCTTTTCGCGGAATTACAGGTAATAGATCATGATTTAAAAATTTAACGATTTGGTCGGCTACAGCTTTACGAATTCCACTCACACCTTTTGCATAAGTCAATAATTTTAAAAACATTATTATCCTGACTAAGCCAAATTCTATCGGTTTACCGATTCCAACAGCGTGACTTTGAATTAAATTCAATTGTAGCTGCATTTGATCTTTTGTATCAATTGAAACCTGACTTAATTTTCCAAAACCGGTATTCACACCATAAATCTTTACATTCTTCTTCAGTAAATCAGTAAAAATACGATGGGAATCATTAATGGATTTTTTAACTTGAGTGGTTAAGCGAACTCTGACAGGATGTTCTAAGAATTGTTTAAAATCCTCAATAGAATACTTCTTGTGCGCAACGGGTATGGTAGACATAGATAAATTTATGATATTAATCCATTATTGTACAACTTTGGAAATTGCGAATAATAATGTATTTTACGCCAATTCATTTATATTAGTGAACACTTGCATCTGAACCGGAATTGCTTCGCTAAAATTTGTTCCGTAGCGTTTTGTGACTATCCTGTCATCTAATACAATAAAAATACCTTCATCTGTCATTGTACGGATTAATCTTCCAAATCCTTGTCTAAATCGAATAACGGATTCGGGTACAGCGAAACTAATAAATGAATTATCACCTAACATCTCAAGCATTTCAGAATATGCTCTTATTGTTGGTTCTGTTGGTACATCAAATGGAAGTTTTGTTATGATAAGAATTTGTAATAAATCACCCGGTAAATCCACACCTTCCCAAAATGCTGAAGTTCCTAATAATACGCCATTTGGCGTCCTTTTCATACCGTCTATTAATGATTGTCTTGATGAATTAAATATCTGGGCAAAAATAGGTAAATCTTTTCCAATTGAACTTTTTTTCAATTCGTTATAAACACCTGTTAGAGTTTTCCGTGCGGTAAAAAGTACCATTATCCGTTGATTATATTTTTGACTTACCAATTCTATTATTTTTGCAATTGAAACCGAATCCGAGGTTATACTTTTGCGATTTCCATACTGTAAATATGTAACTTGATCTTCATAATAAAAAGGACTTGGGAAATAATCTGTCTTTACTGTTTTATCTGTGATTCTATCAAGTCCGGTGCGTCGAAAATAATAATCAAATCCGCTATTAACTCGAAGAGTCGCGGAAGTTAAAACGCAGTAGGCAATATTTTTAAAAAATAATGAACTCAATTTTTCGGATACATCAACCGGTGAAGCATGCAACGATAACATTAATTCTTTGATACCGTTTCTTTCCTTAAAATCTCCTTCTTTCCAATACACATTTTCCGGTTTCTGCTCGGAAGTCAATAATATTACGTTGTTTATAAGTCCGCTTAATATATCTTTTTGTTGAGCTAAAACTTGATGTAATTCATCATAATCTTTGCGTTCAGGATCTTTTTCCAATAAAGTGTTCGCTGTTTTTTCAATGGTAATATGCAACCCTTTTAAAGCATCAACTAACTGTTCTAATTCGTCCGCTGCTGAAATATATTCTTCCTCAAGTTTGTTAATTATATTTTTTTGTGTATAGACCGAATCTTTGTTGAATTCTGCATCTACATTGTTTCCGTATTTTTCGAAAAAGGCTCTTAATGTCTTTATCGCAAATGCGACTTCTTCACTCATCGCTTTTTGCAAAGCGATAAATTCCGGATACAAACCACCTATAGCGCCTAACATATTATTCCAACGCTTATTGCCCCGATATTTCGGATCAATACTCTGCAGATACGATACGTACCCGATTTGATCCATTTCATGACTTAGCTGCTTGTAGGCAACCGAGATTAAATTATGCGCCTCATCAATTATAACGGTGTTAAACATCGGTAGAAAGCCCGGCATAGTAATTTCCGATAGCAAAAGAGCATGATTTACGATTATAATTGAAGCTTCGTATAAATCACGTCTCACTCGACCAAAAAAGCAACCATTATTGCTAGCACATAATTTTGTGGTACAAAAGCCGGATTCGCTTTGCACCAAAAAAGCAATTTTCCCGGGACGTGAATTCCAAAATCCGTTACATTCTGAAAGGTCTCCGGTATTTGTCCACTCTAACCAGACTAATAATGGTAGTATTTTTTCAATTTCCTTTTCGTTTAGTGTTTTAGTCGCATCAGCGATTAACCAGTTTAGTCGCGTTAAGCAGATGTAATTATTTCTTCCTTTTAATTTTACCGCTTTGACGGAAATATCTAAGGCATCAGCAATAACCGGTAAATCTTTATAAAATAATTGATCTTGTAAATTTTTTGTATAACAAGAGATTATCACAGGACCCTTCTCGACAAATTGTTCCGTTCGCTTTAAAGCTGGAAATAAATATGCAAAGGATTTCCCTAAGCCTGTTCCGGCTTCAACTACACCTATCTGAGCTTCACCGTTAATTATATCATCCACAAAATTTGAATATTCTATTTGTTGAGACCTTTTCTCATAGCCATCTAAAACACTACTTAATATGCCACCTTCCCCCAATACGTCTTCTGCGGCTAAACTATTAATTGATTGTTTGCCATCATGAAAGTACACATTGTCTTGCACATTATGATTTTCTTTAGATTTAGTTAACCCTTTTTTTATTTCACCTGATTTAGTGAGCTCATTGGCAATATTTATAAATAACGCTTTATTATGTAATTCAGTACTTTTTAAAAGTGCTAATATCTTCGATATAACATGTAATGAATAACTTGCTGCTTCTTCTATAAGATTTAAAAATACAATTCCACAGTTCTCGGTGTCTTTTTCCGCACGGTGCGACCCTTCTGCTGACAGTCCATAATATTCTGAGACTACTCCTAAATTAAAAGCCGGTAAATGATATAAAAAAGTACGTGCCAATGGTAGCGAATCATATAAATCCGGTTCAATAAATTTTGTATTATGACGTTTTGCTAATTCCCTTAAAAAGGCAATATCAAATAGCGTATTGTGAGCAACAATAGGTGAATTTCCTATAAATTTTAATAATTCATCAACAATATCCTCTTCCAAAGGAGCATCTTTTACCATTTCATTGGAGATGTTTGTAATGTTTATAATGAAATCCGGAATCGGACGACCGGGATTCACTAATTTTACAAATTTATCAGTGGCTTTGCCATCGGTAAACCGTATCGCAGCTACTTCGATTATTCTATCATTTACCGAATCAACTCCGGTAGTTTCAAAATCTAAAGCTATAAAATCAGATAGATTTAATGTTTTTAACAGGTTACTTATATTCATTAATAACCCATAAAAACTTTAGCAACATCAATTAATAAAGATGGTTTCAGTGGAATACAAGCCCTGAATAATCTTGCAATACTGCGCTTATCTATTGGAAGTTTATTCACTTTTTCAATAATCCTATTTAAATCCTTATCATTCAATTTATTCACTGCTTTTTTTATCCTATATAACCTATTAATTTGTTTTCCTTCACTATTCATCCAACGTTTTTGATATTCAAATAAATTCATTTTAGAAGTTTCTAAACCGTTTTTCAATACCCTAACAGCAACATCTGCCGCTTTAGCTGCACTTTTCATTCCTAATATTATTCCGCCACCGGATAACGGATTAACGGTTCTTGCCGCATCACCGATTAACATTACACCATCTGTTACCATTTGTTCAATAGGTTTGGAAAGTGGAATTCCTCCGACTGAAATTGATTCTACTTTATGATTTGGATATTTTGAATCTATGAACTTATTTAATCTTTTTTTAGCAGATTCACCCTTAATCGCGCTTTTCCCTGAAATTCCAATCCCGATATTTGCTATATCTTTTCCTTTAGGAAATATCCATATATAACCGTCCGGAGCTAATTTATTCGAGACATAAAAATAACAAACATTCCTATTTACTTTAATACCGGATATTGTTTTTTGATAGCCAGAATCAATATCATTTAAGTTTAATTTAGTATTTATACCTGCCATTCTTCCAATACGACTTTCTACGCCATCTGCACCAATCACTAATTTGGATTTTATTTCAAAAGGTTCACTATTACATATCCCTTTAACACCAATTACTTTATCATTTTCAAATAACAAACCATTTACATAAGCATTTGTAACAACTGTTGCACTTTCATCTGCTGCAAATTTTACTAAATCATTGTCAAAAATTTTACGGTTCAGTATGTAACCTTTCTCTTGTAATTTGACTGTTGTGCTACTTCCATTTGGTGCAACAAAACAAAATTTGTCAATTGTTGCCGCTACCCATTCAGGTTGAGGTTCGTGGAATAAACGCAATCCTGAATCCATTACACCTTCACCACATCTTACCGGTATACCGATTTTACTTTTTCTATCTAACAGAAGTACAGAAAGTCCTTTACTTGCCGCTATTCTTGCGAATGTAGAACCGGCAGGACCTGCTCCAACTACGACAATATCAGTCTTTTTCGTGTTCCACATAACTCATAACTTCAATTGGGCAAACATAGATACACAATTTACATTCTGTGCATTTATTAAAATTGATTTCGATATTTTTTTCGAATAATTCGATACAATCAACCGGACACACAGCTACACACGCACCACAAAAATCGCACTCATCTTTGTCAACTTTGATCATCTGAAACGCCAAAGGTAGGATATACTCTTTGATAACGCAAATAATTATAACAACGTAATATAAAGAAAAGTAATAATAATGGAATTAAAAACCATGCTTCCCGTGAAACAACGAACATGGCAAAAATAAATATCGGATAGAACTTGGCTCGTTCTAAATGACGAATATGTTTGCCGAAAAGTAATACTACGAGAAATGGTAATGATACAATTGAAGCTGTGCTGATTACAGGATCATCAATAGTATAGCCAATTATTCCAGCGACTATCAATAATAAAATCGCAATTCCGGTTTTAATATTTTTTTCATTCTGTGAAATAATTATCCGTTTAGATTTATCACATTTTATGGTATGTATTAAATATATAGCCAAATATGCAATAACATATAAAATAGTGTTAATTATGGATATCGTAATAAATAATAAAAAACCAATTCCAAAAAGCACATATGATAACATCAGATGATACGCTATTGATTTATATGAAGCGGATATATCATTTATCGGTATATATCTATGTTTAAATCCTAAGAATCCAATGATTAATGTGATTATGATAATCCCAATCAAACCAATTTTCCAATCACTCCAATCCCAAAAATAGAATCTATCAGTTTGTGCTTTTCCTGCTGCTATTCCTGCTACAAATATTGTCCAAATACCAAATAACTGAGCAGGAAACCATTCAATAATTTTATCAAATGATTTAGCTATTTGCGCCAACTTTTCATATCGTTGGGAACCAACGGGAGCATATCTTGCTAATAACATTGTTTTTTCATCCTATTTCTTGAAAGAATTATTACAAGCATTACGATAACCAATACTAGAATAATCCAATAATTTTTTACTTGTTCGATGGCGCTTTCTAATAAACCAATCGAATGCAAAAAGACAATAAAAATCATAACCGGTGCAATATACTTTAAGAACACTTTGAAAGTACCAACTAACCATGAACGATCCTTAAATATATTTTCCGCTCCGTGTTTCAATTCAATCAATGCTTTATCGAAGCCCCAAATCCATGCAACAAATATCGCAATTAATAGTCCACCAAAGGGTAATAATACATTCGATGCTATAAAATCAACTATATCGAAAAATGTCATACCATTGTAGGTAACATCAGCTAATAAATTAAAAGACAAAGCACTTGGAATACCAAATATGAATACCAACGAACCAAGTACTAAAACAGCTCGATGTCTGCTCCACCCTCTTTCATCAACAAAGTAGGCAACAACAACTTCTAACAATGAAATTGCGGAAGTCAATGCTGCTACTGTCAACAATACAAAGAACAATAAGCCAAAAATATAACCTCCGGTCATACTTCCAAAAACCACTGTAAGCGTATTAAAAATTAATCCGGGTCCTCCTGCCGGATCTTGTCCCATCGCAAAAACTGCGGTAAATATTGCTACACCCGCCATAATGGCGATTAACGTATCAAGGAACACAATTTGTACAGCAGCATTTGGAATGTTTGTCTTTTTATTCAAATAACTGCCATACGTCATTAAAGCACCCATCCCGAGACTTAATGTAAAAAAGGCGTGGCCTAATGCGATTAACACAGATTGACCGGTTATTTTACTCCATTCCGGTTTCCATAAAAATGCCAAACCTTCCCCGGATCCTTTTAGAGAAATACCTTTAATCATTAAAATAATTAATATAACAAACAAGATTGGCATCATGATTTTACTACCCCTCTCAATACCATCCTTGACACCCAAAATAACAACTGCCATTGTAAATACGAAAAAGATAGTATAGAACCCCATCATCCAAGTTGGATCGCCGACAAGTAAATTGAAATGATTGCTAGCTTGTTCTGCCGTTCCTAAGGTGCTAAAAGTTCCTTGCAGGGCTTCAATCATATAGCCCATAGACCATCCCGCAATTACCGTGTAAAATGAGAGAATTATGAATCCTGCTAAGACACCCAATCCACCAATCGCCGTCCAAAATTTACTTCCACTTAACTTCCTAAAAGCACCGACCGGGTTCCTCTGTGTGGTCCTGCCCATTAATATTTCCGCGATCACAACAGGTAAGCCGACTATTGCAATACAAATCAAGTACACAATAATAAAGGCAGCACCACCATTTTCTCCTGCAATATAAGGGAATTTCCATATATTACCGAGTCCTATAGCCGAGCCGGATGCAGCTAAAACAAATCCAAATTTTGATCCCCAATGTTCTCTTTTAGCCATTTGGCGGTAGCTCATTTTCTAAAGTATTTTTTTCCAATACATCACCTTCCATAATTTGATTGAACGGTTCCAAATGGCTATCCACGACCGCATCGAGTATCCCGTAAATATGTACGAAAAATGCCCACCAAGCATATTTGTTTCTATTCGTTAAATACAAATCATTTGAATTTTCAATAGTATATTTTTTACCATTCTTAATTGATTGCCGAATCGCTAGCGATTCTAAAGTAATTATGATACCAGCTTTTAGATACTTGCCATTATAAATTTGTCCTCCACCCGGCAATATACTCCACAACGCAGCTTTTTTTGGAGTTTTGATTTTTGTTGAATCTATTTCCTGCCCAAATGAAAAAGAAATAATTATAATAAAAATTAATAACACTTTAGGAATCAAAGCGTTTATCTCCTGACCAATTACCGATTATAGGTTGTACCTTGGGATGGATTTTTATATCTAATATTTTACATTTATCTTCAAATATTTCACCATCAAAATGAATAGGGATAAACTTAGTACTTTCTACTTTAATACGCTTTGCTTGAAACATCTCAACTTCATCCAAATCTGTTATTGTACCGTTTGATAGTTTTGCAAAATTAGTAACAATTCGCCACCGTGTTATCTCTTTTACATAGCAAACGTCAAATACACCATCGTCTAATTTTGCTTTTGGAGTAAGTTGCAATCCACCTCCAACATTCCAACCATTTCCAATACTGACCATATAAATATCATCTTCAAGTATTTTTTTGTCTAAGGTTAACTTCATCGGAATTCTTTTATATGCAAATAACGTATATACAATTGCTAAAATATAGCGGAAAGCTCCCTTTATAAATTCTATTTTTCTACCATTCCAATTTACCTGTCCCTCAAAACCCATACCGAGGACATTTACAAATTTCCTGCCATTAACTTCGCCTACATCAATGTTTTTTACATCGTGGTTCAACAAGATTTGAATTGCTTCTTCAATCGAATTGTAAGGAATACTGCAACTTCTTGCAAAATCATTTCCGGTTCCGATGGGAATCATTCCAAACGGTATTTTTAAATCCGGAGCCCCATTAATCACTTCGTTAATTGTACCATCACCACCAACGGCTACAACAACGTCAAATTTAGGACCGATTTCCTTCACTAATTCTACGGCATGCATCGGTTCTTGTGTAAAATGAAATTCATATTCAATTTTCTTTGTTCGGAAAATATTTTCAATTTGAGGCAATACTTTCATTGTTTTACCACTACCCGCTATCGGATTAACAATTAACAAATATCTTTTTTTCTTGGGCATATTCACTCCTATTTATAATGTTGCAATACAATCGATTTCGATTAACACATCCTTTGGAAGCGCCGATACTTCAACGACCGACCGTGCCGGAGGATCAACACCATCAAACCGTTCCTTAAATACGGCATTCAACTCAGGATAATTTGATAAATTTGTAATAAATACGGTTAGCTTAATTGATTTACTTAAATCGGTTCCGGCAGCTTTCAAAACAAATTCAATATTATTTAATGTCTGTTTTACTTGTTCAGTGAAATCATCTGAAATTACTTCGCCCGTTTTTGAATCTAGTGGAATTTGTCCGGCAGTGTAAACCAATCCATTTGATACAATTGCTTGACTATAATAGCCAATCGCGCCTGGTGCATTTTCAGTAAATATTATTTTTCTATTCATATTTTTTTAGCCACTAATTACACGAATTACACAAATAATATTTATAACAAATTGAAATTAACCGCGAAGAACGCAAAGCTATCATTCTTTGAATAATCCTGTGTAATGGTTTTTATTGTCAATGTAATTGTTTTTATATTTGTGTCCTTCGTGTAATCCGTGGTTATTCTTATCGTTTTAATCTTTTTTTCGTTGTGAATTATTCCAAATCCCAAGTCGCCAAACCAATTTCATCATTGAATGTGCGTTTAGAATTACCATCAATTTTATGAATTATAAATTCTCCGACTACTGCAACATTCATGCTAAATAAATGTCCACCAAATATTTCCATATTATGATTACCGATGGTTATGTGAGCATGGATAAACGGCTCATCATCCAATAACATAATATTACCCTGATACGTGATCAATTCATACTCTTCTTTGAATGTCTTCTTAGTGTATTCTTTTGTGCTAGAATCATAAGCACCTAATTCAATATTATTCATTGCACCAATACCAGTGATGTGACCATTTAAAATATTATGTTTTTTACAAAAATTGGTCAATACATCAACTGCCGGTTCGCCTTTTTCAAGATAAACAAAGTAGGTGTTATCATGTTGCTTAAATTGCATTATTTATTAAGTTTTAATAGAGCTGCTCGAATATGAGTATTAGCCTGATTTAATAACATACCTAATTGGCTATTGTCTCTCCCCCCTGTAGTTGCCATATGTGGTTTTCCTCCACCACCTGTTCCCAATTTATAACCAATAGCACGCGCAAGATCGCCAGCATTAATACCTTCTTTAACTAAATCCTGTGTAACCAACACTAATATTGTTGGTTTTTTATCTCCTTTTATACCAAGAACTCGAATTAGGGATTGTTCCTTTTTAATAAATTGATCACCTATAGTTTTTAATTCATTTATATTTTTAGCATTTGCTTCACTAATAATGTATTTGACTTTACCAATTTTTGTTGGAATTGATTTTTGGTATAAATCTTTTATGACACTAGATTCCTTTAAACCTTTTTCAATAGTCTTAATTAGATCTTTCTGTTCTAATACAAATTTCTCAGCTCTTTCCACTAGTTCATCTTGAGAGCTACGAAGCACATATTGCATACTTGTTATAATATCACTTTGTTTTTGAATGTATTTAACTGCTTCTTTTCCAGTAATTGCAATAATTCTCCTCACACCTGCGGCAAGGGAAGATTCTTCAATAATCTTAAATAAACCAATATCACCGGTCTGATTAACATGTGTTCCGCCACACAATTCTTTGGAAAAATTGCCAATTGTTAACACTCGAACTTCATCACCGTATTTCTCACCAAAAAGTGCTTGTGCACCTTCTTTTTTAGCATCATCAAATGATTTAATTGTAGAAATTACATCAGTGTTCTTAATAATCTCATTATTAACAATCGTTTCTACTTGAGCAAGTTCTTTTGATGAAATTTTCTCGAAATGTGTTAAGTCAAAACGGAAGTTTTCGGGACCAACTGAAGAACCAGCTTGATGCACATGTTCTCCTAACACTTCTTTCAATGCTGCATGCAGTAAATGTGTTGCTGTGTGGTTTCTTCTGATAGCATCACGACGTTCTTTATCAATACTACATTTTACCTCATTATTCACTTTTGACTCGTCAAAATCACCTTCGCAAAAATGTATAATTCTATCATGTTCCTTTTGAGTATCAATTACATTCAAATCAATTCCGTCACCAATTATTGTTCCCGTATCACCTATTTGTCCACCGGATTCAGCATAAAAAGGTGTTTTATCTAAAACAATTGCAATTCTATTATTAATTTTTGACCATCTTGTAATTTTTGAATTTGATTCCAAAGATTCATAACCAACAAAATGTGAATCATCACCTTTTTGTACAATATTCCAATCTATTTTATCTGAACTAACTTTGAATCTTCCAGATGATTTTGCGCGCTTTTTTTGTTCTTTCATAGCTGCTAAAAATCCTTTTTCATCAACCTTTAAATTTTGTTCACGGGCGATTAATTCAGTAAGATCCAAGGGAAAACCATAAGTATCATATAATTTAAATGCTTCGGCACCCGGGATTGTTTTACCTGATAAATTCTGCACAACTTTATCAAAATGATTTAACCCACGATCCAAAGTCTTATTAAATGATTTTTCTTCGGCTTTAATTACATTAACGATATGTGCATTTTTATCAATTATTTCAGGATACACAGAGCCAAGCATTTCGCCAACAGTATCAACTAATTTATATATAAACGGTTCAGTTTGATTAAGAATTCGTCCAAATCTTGAAGCACGACGTAAAATTCTACGAACTATGTATCCACGTCCTTCATTGGATGGCATCACGCCGTCAGCGATTGAGAAAGTCAGCATTCTAACGTGGTCTGCAATCACCTGATGAGGTACGGGATTCTTCTTATAACTGACTCCGGTGATCTTCTCAATTTGTTTTATTAATGGTTGGAAAAGATCAGTCTCATAGTTGCTTACTTTTCCTTGCATCGCTGAAACAATTCTTTCTAAACCTGCGCCTGTATCTATGTGTTTTTTCGGAAGATCTGTTAATTTACCTTTTTCATCTCGATTAAATTGAATAAATACTAAGTTCCATAATTCCCAATATTCATCTGTTACATTCACACCTTTTGCGGATTGCTTGGATAAATCTTTCCCAATATAATAATGTATTTCAGAACACGGACCGCACGGACCGGTTTCACCCATTTCCCAAAAATTTTCTTTTTTATCAAAACGTAATATTCTATCGTGATCAATATCGGTTTCCGATTTCCATAACTCAAAAGCTTCGTCATCGTCTTCGAACACAGTCGCCCAAAGGCGATTTTTATCTAATCTCCAAACCTCTGTAAATAATTCCCAAGCCCATTTTATGGCTTCCACTTTGTAATAATCACCGAAAGACCAATTACCCAACATTTCGAAGAAAGTATGGTGATAATTATCTACTCCGACCTCTTCTAAATCATTGTGTTTTCCGCTAACTCGAATACATTTTTGACTGTTTACAACCCGATTATTTTTTGGTTCTTGCTCATTTAAAAATACCGGTTTGAACTGGTTCATTCCCGCATTAGTGAATAAAAGTGTAGGATCATCCAAAGGTGCAACAGATGAACTCCGCACAACTGAATGATTTTTATCCTTGAAAAAATTAATGAAAGATTGGCGTATATTGTTACTATTCATTTTTCAAATTAATAAGATTTTATGGATTGAAAAACAAATATGTTGAAAGCGTTATTTTGAATTATAAAGATTTTCTAAACGTTAAAAACCAAAACTCGTTTCTAATAAAGACATATTGATGGATTCATCCTTATCTAAAACATCACCATCACCATTTTTATCTAAATAGGATCGTTTAAATGAATAATTTAGTATCATCCCCCATCCTATTTTAACTCCGACTGAAAAACCCATAATTGTATTTTCGGTTGGCTCAAACTTAAATGGATTTAGCACATTTCTTTGTTGATAAAATGCCGATGCCGATTCAATACGACTCATTGGTTGTGTTAATTCAGCGGATGCTAAAAAGCTTTTAAGCGTTTGATATTCAAATGATTCAATTTCCCTATTCCATTTTTGTCCAAACATACTTTGATAAGTTGCACCAATTAGAAAATATTCATTGATATCAAAATCTACTCTGCCGTAAATACCGCGCATCTTTCCAAATTCACCAAGATAATCCGATTTAGGCGTGACCTTAATGGACGTAACTCCATTTTCTGCTGAAGTAACAGTTGCACGCGTATGCTCATAAGCACGATCCCAATATTCAAATTCAAATTTGCCATCCGGTATTATACGATATTCAACCTGCCAGCTAAAAATACCAATGTGATTAAATACTCCTACTGGTGCAAAACCAAATTCCAACTCAACATTTTCACCAGTCTCAGGATCAATTGTCTCACCAATCATTTTCGCAATTTGACTGTAAACTAATAAAGATGTTACCTTGTTCTGAATTATTGGAATTGAAAGATCAATCGCTATGGCGCTTATTGGCTTAGGATTATCAAGAATATTTAACGGCTCCGGTTTCAATTCTATATCAGTATCAGGTATTGTATTATAAAAAGTTGAATCTTTGTATCCCTCTGGTAAATTTAAAGAATCCCAAAAATCATGAATTGCTTCTAAATTATATACGTCTGGTTGTCCATCTCCATCTCTGTCAAATTCGTTCGGATCATCATCGGCTAAACCGTCATCATCAGAATCAAGCCAATTTTTATCATCATATGGAAAACTATCCACGATATCCGGTCTTCCATCGTAATCACGATCTTGTAATCCAAGATATTGATTCTGATCGGTTACAGCACTAATTCCAAGATGTAATCCAGTTGGTATGACACTGGAAACACGTCCTCCAACAACACTTGCATTTTCCTTAAAATTATTTACAAATGCTTGCAATGAAACATATTTAGACTGAATCTTAGCATCTAATCCGATTTTTCTCTGCTGAGGATAATCGAAGGTATTCGAATATCTGTTGACTAATATACCATATCCTAAAGTTGTTCGCTCAAGAGCTCCGACTCTGATGTACAAAGGTTCATATCGGGTACCGTATTGGATGAAATATATTTTGTCTAAAATTGTATTTTTTATCGCTGTACCATTGGAAAAATCCCACTCATCCTGATGCAATTTGCCATTTTGGTCAATATACATAATAATGTCCAAACCAAATTTTATTTTCCATATATCAATTGTAGGACGAAGTGCAAACTGTCCCCACACTTTATCATCAATTGTAGCGAGACCAAATACACCGCGCATAGAGAATGGACTTTGTGCCTGTAACCCAAACACACAGAATAAGATAAGAATTAGTATACTGTTTTTCTTCATTGCATTAATTGTTTGTTGAATAAAAATACAACTTTTACAAATAAATATGAATTAGGAAATATCATTTTTTATTTTAAGTGTATTTAAAAATAATTAGTAAAATCAATCTTTCTAATTGTTGATTTTATTAAAATCCCCTAAAATCTGACATCATCTGAAACAATTTGTCAATAGAACTGTAATTAGATTATGAAAATTATTAATAAAAAAATCAATATTGCTATTATATGTTTAACGCTCAGCATTGTTTCCATTACTGCACAAACAAAATCTATAATAACACATTTAAACATTGAAAATAAAAAGAATGGCGCTTTTGTAAAAATATTTACCACTTCGCCTGTTGATCCAAAACATATAACCGGGTGGACTGGTGACGACGGTTGGTTCTATATCACTATACTTGGTGCAATTGCCGATTCAGGGCGTGTTGTAAATTCAGAAATAAAATATCCTGTTTCTCAAATTCAAGTAGACAACGCGGAAGAGTCGGCTCAAATTGCATTAAAAGTAGATAAAACAATTGAAAATTTCGAATTTTATCAATCAAAATCACCACCTGAAATATTAGTATCACTGCGGTTCCCGATTAATGAAATTGCAACTGTTTTGGAACAAGAACGAGAAAATATGGAATCTGTAGAATATGTTACTACTATTGATGGTAAAATCGAAACCGATAGAGGAGTGCAAATACCTGATCAATATAAAAGAATCCGTGCTTCTCTGTATTTATCCGGAGCTTCGCTCACGATTGCAGGTGCAGCACTACAATCTAATAAATCCGAGAAATTCAGTTGGGAAATACCTGCTGGGTTAGCAATTATTGCCGGAACATTCATTTACGACAAATATTTTCATCAGTACGAAAAAGAATAATTTATAATCTTTACAATTGAAAAAGTTAAAAGTACTTTTTATATTTTTACTAGTTTTTACTACCCTAGTATTTGCTGATAACCAATCGATAGCAATTAAATCAGCAAATATCGTAATTGATGTACTTGAGCAAAGAACTTTCTCAAGACATATCACTGCAAATTTAATAGAGATTGCTAGATATGGTCACCTCCTTCCGGAGGAAACTAAAAATAAACTTAAATCATTAGGATTCGATTTTTCGGGGAAATTGGTGATAATGCTAAGACCAGATCTTGATTTTTACTATGATACAGACCAAGGCCATTTCCGAATTCACTATGACTTAACCGGAACCAATGCTGTCGATAACGCCGATTCAAATGGAGATTCAGTACCGGATTATATTGACACAATGGCTAGTGTTTTTGAAGAAGTCTATAATCATGAAATCTATGAACTCGGTTATACTATTCCACCTAGCGATGGAATGGAAGGTGGCTCAAGTGCCTATGACATCTATGTAAAAAGTACAAATGCCTATGGTTGGACAAATTATGGCGCACTGGTTGGTGATAACGTGAATTCTCCAAATATTATCGAGAACAATGCCTATTTAAGTCATATGATTATAAGGAATAATTACATCGGGTTTCCGAATACTGAACTAGAAAATATCCAGGTTACAGCCGGACATGAATTTTTTCACGCAATTCAGCTTGGTTATGACGGAGAGGAAGAAGTTTGGTTAATGGAAGCAACTGCCGTATGGATGGAAGAAGAGACTTATGACGATGTTAATGACTGCTATCAATATATGATTCCATGGTTTGCAAAACCATACTTATCGTTAAATCGACCCCATGATCTACATCAGTATGGCTCATTTATATTATTCAAATATATAGACGAGCATTTAGGTGGACGTAATCTCATTAGGAAAACTTGGGAGCAAAGCCGAACCTATGATAGTAATGATGGTGATTACAGTATTCAATCTATTGATCTAGCACTTAAAGGACACAATCATACATTCAAAAAAGCGCTGAATAATATGGCAATAGCTAATCGAATATTATCTTCAAATAACAGTGCCGGACAATATGCTTATGAGGAGGCGATTGGTTATCAAAATTACCGTGAATATTCATATTATGATACTCTTTCAATACAATTAGGTGTTTATGATTCACTTAATTTTTCTATGGGTGATGTGACAAATATTGAGAGTTACAACTTACAGCAATATGGCTCTCAATATATAAAAATAAATTCTGTTGATCCGGTAAAAATATCAATCAAAAAACCGGTGGGAGAAGATGGCTCAATTAATGATTTAACACTTCATACAATAGTAAAAACCATTTCAGGAAATTATGAAGTACAAACTAGTAATATATTGAATATTGATCCCGGTTCAAATAATGATTGGATATATGCAGTAATCGTTGCTGATGGCAGCGAAGGATCAAATTATAATTATGCTTTATCTTTTACTGATGGAACAAAAAACACTAATACAGAATTTACGATCACGCGTCAATTCCCGAATCCTTTCAACAATTCAATAACAATAAAATTGAAAGTTATTACTCCTCAATATATCGACTTAGTAGTATATGATATGCTAGGAAGGAAAATAAATACAATCTTTTCCGGATATTTGTCAGACGGTAACTATGAGTATTTATGGAATGGTGTAAATACTCATAATGAAAAAGTTAGCTCAGGTGTTTATTATATCTCTGCGGTAAGTGATAATCGCCAAGAGTGGAAAAAGATAACTTTAATCAAATAGAGGTGTCATTGCGAATCCCGATTTATCGGGTGAAGCAATCTCCTTATGTCATAAGATTGCTTCGTCGTTCGTTCCTCTCTTCTCGCAATGACATCAATATTATTTCAATTCCCCTTTTTGATCTAAAACTAATAAATTATCGTATCCGCCAATCGGTTTACCGTTTATAATAATTTGCGGAACAGTTCGTCCACCTGTCAATTCTACTAATTTCTCCCGGCTCATTCCTTCATGTTCAATATTAATTTCTTCGTATTCAAAACCACGCCCCTTAAGTAATTGCTTGGCAGCGCTGCAATATGGACAAACTGTTATTGTGTAAATTTTAATCATCGTATCCCTTTTAATTTAAATTTTATAATAATTATAATTGAAAAGTTAACATCTTTTTCAATTGCTAATTGTAAAGTGTATTACATTTTGAGTAATTTTTTTGTCACATCATGCTTAGCAAATTACCAACTCATATTATTTGCCATTATTCTGAGATCGGATTGAAAGGTAAAAACCGATCTTTTTTTGAAAAAAAACTCAAGGACAATATCAAAAATGCGCTTGACGCCAACGCACCAAATTCCTTTGTTAATATTAAAAGATTACGCGGACGATTTTTAATAGAGTTAACAGAATCCGGACAAGAATCCACACAACAGATCAAGGAAATATTGATTAATATTTTTGGATTGGCTTATTTTGCATTCGCCTATGAGTCTGAATCGAATATAGATATAATTAAATCAGATTCATTGGAATTGATGAAAAGACTTGAGTTTAAAACATTTAGAGTAACAGCTCGACGTGTTGATTCAAGATTTCCTTATACATCACAAGAATTGAATGAAGATGTAGGCGAGGTAATCTTTGAGAAAATGAATAAAAGTGTAAATCTTAAATATCCTGAAGCAACCTGCTTTATTGACGTTTTGGATAAAGGTACTTTCCTATTTACTGAGAAGATACAATCAGCAAAGGGACTTCCTGTAGGAGTTAGCGGAACAGTGGTTGTGATGCTTTCCGGTGGGATTGATTCACCGGTGGCAGCATATTATGCAATGAAACGTGGTATGCGTGTAATATATGTTCATTTCCACTCGGTTCCTTTAGTATCAGAAGCGTCGGTGGAAAAGGTGCGTGATACGGTTGCAATACTTAAAAAATATCAACCAAAATCTAAGCTGTATTTAATGAAGTTTGCTCCGATCCAACAACAGATATTGGTTGATTGTTATGAAAAATTGCGAGTTATCCTGTATCGTCGATATATGATGAAAATTGCTGAAAAAGTAGCTGAGTTAGAAAACGCTAAAGCAATTTACACCGGCGAAGCACTCGGACAAGTAGCATCGCAAACTATTGAAAATATAACTATTGTTGAGGAATCGGTAAAATTACCAATCATGCGACCATTAATCGGTTTCGATAAAATAGAGATTATTGCGAAAGCACTAGAAATTGGAACTTACGAAATTTCGATTCTCCCCCATGAAGATTGTTGCACCCTCTATGTTCCAAAACATCCCGCTACAAAAGCGCGGCTTATTGACGTTCAAAAAAACGAAGCAAGTCTTGATAGTGAATCATTAATTAACGACTCACTTGAAACTGCTGAAATTGAGATAATCGAATAAACTTATCATTCCCGCATATGCGAGAATACCTTTTTAAAGTAGAGACAAGGCATGCCTTGTCTCTACCGCAAATTATATTAAATGATTAACCTCCAACATATTTTATAATCTTAAATTAAAATATTCCATATTTCTTAATTATTATCAATGATTTTTACTAGTATATTATAGTAATTTTATAAGCTAAATACGAAGTGATTTTTAGCAATATATTAAAAATATTTTAATCAAGGAGTACTTAATGATTGTTGCGATACCAAAAGAGATTTTACCCGATGAAAACCGGGTAGCTGCAATTCCTGCGACAGTTAAGGAACTCGTTAAAAAAGGTATGGAAGTAATCGTTGAAGCCGGTGCCGGGGAAAAAGCATTTTTCTCAGATGAAAGCTATAAAGAAGCCGGAGCAACAATAGAAAAAGATACCAAATCATTATACGCTAAAGCTGATATGGTATTAAAAGTAAACCATCCTGTTTATAACGATGCCCTTAAAATGCACGAAGCGGAAATGCTAAAGGACGGATCTGCATTTGTCTCACTTATTCAAACTACAAGGGAAAAAGAAGCTGTAGAAAAACTTGTTAATAAAAAGATTACCGGTTTTTCAATGCACCTGATTCCTCGAACCACTCTAGCCCAAAAAATGGATGCCCTTAGCTCGCAAAGTAATATTGCCGGTTATAAAGCTGTTCTAATTGGCGCTGCTCATCTTGGCAAATACATGCCTCTGCTCATGACAGCTGCCGGTACAATTCCACCCGCTAAAGTATTGATTCTTGGTGCAGGTGTTGCCGGTCTACAAGCTATTGCCACCGCAAAGCGATTGGGTGCTCAAGTAGAAGTTTTTGATGTGCGTCCTGACGTTAAGGAACAAGTGGAAAGTTTAGGAGCAAAATTTGTTGAAGTTGAATCTGATTCTGATGACGGTGTAGGTGAAGGCGGTTATGCAAAAAAGACATCAGATGACTATAAGAAAAAACAGCAAGTATTGATAAAAGAACACATCGGTAAATCTGATATCGTAATAACTACGGCTTTAATACCGGGACGTCCTGCACCACTTCTAATTCCAAAAGATATGGTTGAAGGAATGAAACCGGGCTCGGTGATAATTGATTTAGCGGCAGAAAACGGTGGCAATTGTGAATTAACGGAAGCAGGAAAAATTGTAGTACACAATGATGTATTAGTGGACGGATCGTTGAATTTACCGGGTACAATGCCAATCCATGCCAGCCAATTATATGCTAAGAACATTACAAGTTTTGTAACCTACATGTGTCCGGAAGGGAAATTAAATCTTGATATGGAAGATGAAATTATTTCCGGTGCAATGTTCACGCATAATGGCAAAATTGTTAACGAAATGACTAAAGAAGCCTTAAATAATTAAAGAATGAAAGAATTAATAATTAAAGTCCGCCAACGCTATGGCTATTTATCTATCGTAGCCTTAGCGTAGATAGACGGCGGATAAAAATTAAAGGAACCAGAAATGGATATGATAAATATATTAACTGTTTTTATCCTGGCAATATTTGTTGGAAATGAGGTAATTACAAAAGTACCTCCTACCCTGCATACACCTCTTATGTCAGGATCAAATGCAATCTCAGGGATTGCTATTGTTGGTGCGATTATCTCTACCAAAGTTGGTGGTGAGATTGGCACATGGTTAGGACTTGTTGCTGTTATATTTGCTACTATTAATGTTTTTGGTGGATTTATGGTAACTGACCGTATGTTAAAGATGTTTAAGAGAAAGTAGGGAATACAATGGAATACACAAAATTATTTTACGTTTTAGCGGCGGTTCTCTTCATTATTGGACTGAAAAAACTAAGTCACCCCAAAACTGCTCGTAATGGAAATATCATCGCTTCCGTAGGAATGTTGATAGCCATCGTGGTAACACTCGTCGCATTTGATGTGTTAGACTACAAATTAATTGCTATCGGGATGATAATTGGTGCTATTATTGGCTCAACTTTTGCGATAAGAGTAAAAATGACCGGAATGCCGCAAATGGTTGCGATATTCAACGGTTTCGGTGGTGGCGCCTCAGCATTGGTCGCTGCAGCGGAATTTTATACTAAAGTTGGTCACGGTGAACAGACAACATTTTTACTATCAACAATCGCTTTAAGTGTGTTAGTTGGCACTTTAACATTCACGGGAAGTTTTATTGCATTCGGCAAACTGCAAGGATTCATTTCCGGTCAACCGATTGTATTTAAAGGACAGAAAGTATTAAATGCACTTATTGCTATTGCTTTAATTACTTGCTCAGTAATGATGGTAAATAATCCCGATCAAATGATGACCTACTTTTTAGCGGTAGTTGTTTTAGCTGCCCTATTGGGAATTACAATTGTCATTCCTATTGGCGGTGCCGATATGCCGGTTGTGATTTCACTTTTGAACTCCTATTCAGGAATTGCTGCAGCCGCAACAGGATTTGTCTTGCTTAATAATGGACTGATCATCAGTGGCGCTTTGGTTGGTGCTTCCGGGCTTATCCTTACCAATATTATGTGTAAAGGTATGAACCGATCATTAGCTAATGTTATTTTTGGCGCTGTTGGTTTAACACAAGAAAGCGCCAGCGGCGATGCTGCGAAACAGTTAAATATCAAAAGTTACTCTACGGAAGAAGCTGCAATGATATTTGATGCTGCAGATAAAGTTATCATCGTTCCCGGTTATGGATTAGCGGTAGCTCAAGCACAACATGCCGCTCGTGAAGTTGCCGATTACCTTGAGAGTAAAGGTAAAACGATACTGTATGCGATCCATCCTGTAGCAGGACGTATGCCTGGTCATATGAATGTTCTTTTAGCGGAAGCCAATGTACCTTACGAACAGTTAAAAGATCTTGATCAAATTAATCCTGAATTTGATACTTGCGACGTCGCATTGGTATTAGGTGCAAACGATGTTGTAAATCCGGCTGCACGTCATGATAAATCAAGTCCAATTTACGGTATGCCAATATTGGATGTCGATAAATCACGTACAGTTATCATCAATAAACGTACTATGAATCCGGGATTTGCCGGTATCCAAAATGAATTATTTGGTTTTGATAATACTATCATGGTATTTGGTGATGCCAAGCAAATGCTTACTGATTTGTTGAAGGATTTGAAAGAGTTATAATTTTATGTCATTCTG
>CBDURO010000005.1:0-74203 GCA_965369995.1 uncultured bacterium
TAGGATTCTTGAACTTAGTCATCTTGGTTACTCCCTTAAGTTTAATATTAATAGGAATAAATATTATTTGGATTATTCAATTCTATTGAAATTAATTATACAATAATTGAATAGAAAGGAAATAAACTATTGATTTAATTAGTGATATTTCCAAATAACTCGAATTCATTCGCTTCAGCGATCAATACTTTTTCAAAATTTCCAATTTCTGTATTTCCGCTAACTCTAACAATATTATCTACTTCCGGAGAATCAAACTCGGTCCGCCCGATTGCATGATCTTCATTTACTTCATCAATTAGTACAGTCATTGTTGAATTAATTAATGATTCATTTTTTTCTAACATTATTGAATTTTGCATTTCTTGTAACTGGAATTTTCTATTATTTTTTAACTGACAAGGCACATTATCATTTAATTTTTCTGCTAATGTTCCTTCTTCTTCGGAATAGGTAAATATACCGAGTCGATCAAATTGAATTTCTTCGATAAAATCGCATAATTCTAAAAAATCATCTTTAGTTTCACCGGGATAACCAACAATAACGGTTGTACGTAAACGAATTTCAGGGATTGCTTTCCGTAATCCAACTATCTGGTTACGGATTCCATTTTTACCTAAACCTCGATGCATCGAAGTTAAAATATTATCGGAGGCATGTTGAATTGGTATATCAAGATATTTGCATAACTTATTCATTCCAGCAAGCGAATCAATAATGTTTTGTGATAAATGTGCCGGGTGTGCATAATGAAGTCGGATCCATGTTAATGGGTCTCCGATTTGATCTAACTCAGTCATTAATTTACCAAGTCGAGTTTTCTTGGGAAGATCCCATCCGTACGAAGTTGTATCTTGAGCAATGATTAATAATTCCTTGACACCATTATTGACTAGTCTTTCTGCTTCGGTAATAATAACATTAATAGGGCGGGATATTTGCTTGCCGCGCATCTGCGGAATACTGCAAAAAGAACAACCGTTATCACAACCTTCGGCAATTTTTAAGTAAGCGTAGTGACTCGGTGTAAGCAAAGATCTCCAGTAAAGAGGATCATCCTTAATGAATGGTTTTCCGGTTAAAAATGATACAATTTGTCTATGATTATTAACACCGAAGAATTTATCAACTTCCGGAAGCTCTTTCTGTAATTGTCCTGGATAACGTTCTGATAGGCAGCCCATAACAATCAATTGTTGAAGTTTTCCTGTCTTTTTTAATTCTGCGGCTTCAATTATTGAATCAACTGATTCCTCCCGAGCTTGATCTAGAAATCCACAAGTATTAATTATAATTGTATCAGCGTCTTTAGGAATTGTTGTAATTAAAAATTTAGACTGCTTAAGTCCGCCAATTAATATTTCAGAATCGACTAAATTTTTAGCGCAACCAAGGCTAAGCAAGTATATTTGCTTCATTATATTTTTACATTATCCGTTGAAAATTTTAATTTAAACTAAGGATTTCATTTCTTTTCATTCCCCTAAATCCCCCTTCAAAGGGGGACAATGTCTCTCCTTGTGGGGAGACACAAAGGGGTGATATAGTTATTATATTTTAGATACACAATTAATCAATACCGATAATCGACTTTATATATTCATTTGCATTAAAAGGAATTAAATCATCCAATTTTTCACCAATACCAACATACATAACTGGAATTTTTAATTCATCAAATAAAGGGAATGCGATTCCGCCTTTTGCGGTGCCATCCATCTTAGTTAGAATTACTCCATCGATTTTAAACAATTGTGTAAATTCGTGAGCTTGAATAAGTGAATTTTGTCCAAGACTTGCATCAATAGTCAGAAGTGACACAATATTGAACTCAGGAAAATGTCGATTAACTAATCGAACCATTTTTTCAAGTTCGGACATCAAATTTTTATATGTATGTAATCTTCCTGCTGTATCAACAATTACAACATCAGAGTCATTCTTTTTAGCGGATTTTAATCCATCAAATAGTACAGCGCTCGGATCACTGGATTGAGCATTACATACTATCTTCATGTTTAATCTGCGCGCCCATTCTTCTAATTGTTCAGCTGCTGCTGCACGATAGGTATCGGCACCGACTATAAATATTTTTAAATTTTGTTTACTTAATAGATTAGCAAGTTTTGCAGTTGTAGTAGTTTTACCGGTACCATTTACACCAACTAAAAATACTACTGATTTTGGAGGAATTACTGGTATAACATTTTGATTCGGAAGATGTGTTAATAAGATTTCTTTAATTAATCTGATTGGGTCATCAGTTTTGTTATTACTTAACTTATCAATGATTATTTCGGTAGTATTTATTCCTACATCAGAAGCTATTAAACTTTCTTCTAATTGAAATAATAAAGATGCGTCAATTTTTTTTCGCTTAAGCGCTTTGAGTGGTTTGCTTATTGAACTTCGAGTTCTACTCAAAGCCTTAAATATCTTGGCTCCAATTTTCATATTGCTTATATTTTTTTTAGTTCAACAAGGAATCTTTTCATATACAATATCCAACTGATCATCAGCAATACGAAAGCTAACCATAAAGTAATACTTTTTAAATATTCTACGGCTGGAAATTGAGGAAGATGTAAAACTAATGTAATTGCAACAACAGCAGTTGCCCATTTCCCCGGTTTATTAGCACTATTTACAAAATGTGTATGATTTATTAAATATAGTCCGGGTAATGCAATAGTTAGATATCTAATAATAAAGAATATAAAAAACCACATCGGGAAAATGCCTGATACGACTAAATAAAAAGTAACTGACACAATAACAATAGAATCGGCAAGGGGGTCCAACCACATTCCAATATGTGTAACCTCATGTGCTCTACGGGCAATAAAACCGTCCAGCGCATCAGATGCAATAACAATAATAATTAGAATAAATAAAATCACACTCGATTCCGGTTTTGGTAAATAATAAATAATCGGTATTGCTAATAATGCTCTGATTAAACTTATAAAATTAGCTAATGTTAATATTCGTTCAGGGTCTGTTATCTTTGATTTATTATTTTCCATATTGTTATAATTTTATTATTGAGTCGCAAATACTATTAATATACCTATGATCATGTGAAATTAATATTAAATGTTTTTCTTCTAAATAACTAATAAAATGGGAATATAAATTTAACTTTTGCTGACTGCCCATTCCAAATGTTGGTTCATCTAATATTAACAAATCATAATTACAATTTGATAATATTATAATTAGCGCGATTCTAAGGGTAGTCCATGATAAATCCAATGCTAAAATATCCTTTATTTCATCCCAAGCGATATTATTTGTGCGCAACTTGGAGTCTATCTTGCTCAATTGTGAGCCATATAATTTCCCATTATTAATTAGCAGATGTACGAATTCATTGAGTGTCATAATTCCTAATAACTTTTCAGGGAATTGATCAAGATATCCAATTTCAATATTTTCATTATTTGCATAATTTAATTTTATGGAACCGGAAATTGGTTTTTCTAATTCTAATAATAATAATGCAAGTGTTGATTTTCCGGAACCATTATTACCGATTATTCCAAGACATCTAAAATTATTTACTAATTCTGAATAGTCATTAAAAATTGGATTTTTGCAATCATAATGAAAATAAAGTTTGTTTATTTCTAAATTAATTTTGCCTTGCAGCAGATTTGCTTTTTGTATATCTTTTATATGAAATGACCTGATTTTTGATAACTCTGAGGGAGTTAATTTCCATTTTGTTTTCCCATATTTAAGATCACTTTCATCTGAAGTAAACCAAATAATAACAATTTCATTTTGGTGTTTTATAAAGAATTGATCAACAACTATTTTTTTTATTTTATCACTTAAAAATGATAATGCATCATCAATTAAGATTACACTTGTAGTTAACAAAAATGTTGTTGAAATATTCAATAATTCCTTTTCACCACCACTTAACGTAACAGGATGTCTATCGGTATTTACAGAAAACAATAATTTATTTTTTGCATCATCTAATTGATGTCTAATAAATTTTGTATTATTTGAATTACATTCTAGACTAAATGCTAATTCATTTTCTATTGTGTTACTTATAATTTGTAAATCAGGATTCTGGAGAATAACTTTTACATCTTTTTGACTGTTTATTCTATCTATATTAAATAATGTTGACTTATTTTGCTCTTCATTTGCTAATAGATTAATTAGCTCAGATTTACCAACGCCGCTTTCTCCATAAATAACGTGTAATCCCGGTGAAAATTTGTAATCTTGAGATTGTAGATATGTAGATTTTTCAATTTGTAATGAAAAGGAAAAAGGTTCAGTCACGAATGATACTCCGCACAACCCTGGTTGCCGAACCAATATTATCATGGATTACTTGAGTTGCGGACAAACTTGCATCTAAAAAACGATTTTTATCATTTAATAAAATTTTCATTATGTCATAAAATTCTATGCCATTATTTATTGAAAAACCACCTCCTGATTTCAATAATTCTATCGCCTCATGCGATTTTCTGTACTTAGGACCAAAAATTACCGGTAGTCGCGCTATAGCTGGTTCCATAACATTATGTATGCCACTGGAAAAACCTCCACCGATGTAAGCAAGCTGTCCCTGCCAGTAAAATTTTGATAATGCACCAACTACTGCAAGAATTACAACTCTGCCATTTTTAATTTTGATTGTTTTTTTTGATTTGATTATTAACGGATTATATCCTTGCGATTCAAACATTTGAATCGATGATTGGATATATTTTTCTGATGGTTCATGCGGTACCCATAAAATGCAAAGTTCTTCATCCTCTTCCATAAGCTGAAATATCGAATTAATAATCTTCTTCTCGTCTTCCGGCCACACGCTTCCTATGATAAGTCTTTTATCACGCATTAAAACTGTTATTGTACGATCTTTCGTAAATTTATCAGCTTTTTCTTTTACTCTATCATATCTAGGATTACCCAGTACGCGTACGATAGGTCTATTTTTTAATGGTAATATTTTATTTAGCTGGTAATTATCTTCTTCTGTTATAGTGTAAATTGTAGAAAATGATTGATAAACAGTTCTATAAAAGTTTTTTATTACTGGAAGTAATTTAGATGTACTATGATCAAATCTTGCTGCGAATACATTCGTATGTATTTTGCGTCTATTGGCTAACCAAACAAGGTTTGGCCAGATATCGTATGATGCGAATATTAATTTTTTTGGTTTGATAATCTTAAGTGCCCTGCGGATTGACCAAATAAAATCGAATGGTAAATATATCATGCAATCAATATTTTGATCATTAACATTTTTATATCCAGAAGGAGAGAAAAAACTCGCTATTATATAGCATCCTTTTTCCACTTCTTTTATTCCTCTTAAAACTGGTTTTACTTGTTCAAATTCTCCATGTGAAGCAGAATGAAACCAGTATATAGATTCCTTTCTATCCCAACTTTGTAAAGTGTTTTTTAAGATGTCAATAGTATGAAAACGACCGACTAATCCTTCTCTCAGTTTTTTATTAAATATTGCACCTAAACTAACTAAAATAAATATTAGTGGATAAATTATTATGTTATAGACAAGGAACCAAAAATATATCATCGCAAGCCGCCATCAATAATCTTATTTAATACAATTTTTGGAGTAATGGTCGTCATACAATATTGTTCATCACGATAGCATTTTCGTTTTCCGGTTTGGGAACAAGGTCTGCACCAAATATCGTTATTTTCTACTGTTATAGAGTTTTTACGATTAACGCCAGCTCCTGTTTCACAAGAAGTTGGACCTAGTATCGCAACTACTCTTTTTCCTAAAGCTTCGGCAGCATGCACTAATCCTGTATCTGAACCAATAACATATTTAGAGGTTGCAATAATTGACATTGATTCTCTTAAGCTTGTTTTCCCTTGTAAATTTATAATAGTTGGATCGCATTTAGCGATTTTATTACAAATGTTATCATTTTTTCCACCTAAAATTACAAAATCAATAATTTTGTTATTTTTCAAATTTGCAAGCAATTTACAATAATTATCAATCAGCCAAGTTTTTTGTGGCCATGTTGCCCCGGGAATAATTGTGATGTATGGTTTTTTTACACTATTCCTCCTTAGCATTGTTTCCGTGTGTTTTTTTTCAATTTCAGATATAAATAATTCCGGTAATGGATATCTTTTATCATTCATCCATTCCTTAATTGGATGGTGTAGCAATTTTAATTGAGAAAAATCGGCTGGAAAGATATTTTTCCTAAATCTAAATAATAATAATCTCTTCCATCGTGGTTTTTTTAAATATCTTTTTGGAATATTTCTAATTATGAATCGAATTATTTTTGACCTTATGGAATTATGAAAATCAATTACCAAATCATAATCTGAATTATTAATCCATTTCCCTGTTTTGATTAGTTTCACGAAACCTGCATTTCTATCGAAAGGAATAATTCTATCAATATATTTATTTCCTTCCAAAATTGGAGCATAATTATTTAGAGTTAGAAAGTCAATTTTAACTGAAGGAAAAATATTTTTTAATGTTCTTAGAGGAGATATTGTTAATACAATATCTCCTATTGAGCTAAATTTTATTGCTAATATTCGTTTAGGATTGGCAATCCTATTTATTTCGATTGCCATTATAATTTACCAAATCAATTAATTTTTGTTTATATACAGTATCGGGATAGTTATCTATTGCTGATATAGCTTTCTCCGAAAAATCCGTAATTTTCTTTTTTGCGTAATCAAAACCACCGGTTGATTCAATTATATATTTTAATTCTTTGGTAACCTTTTTATTCTTTTTGACTTTACGCAATAATCTACCTATTTGTCTAACTGTCTGTTTATCGGCAGTATTCATACTATGCACAATGGGTAAGGTGATCATATTGCTGATCACATCTTTTGCTAAATCTTTTCCGGTTTCCGATTGATTACCAAGTAGATCAAATAAATCATCTTTAATTTGAAATGCAATGCCCAAATTATTTCCAAATATTTTTAATGCTTTATGGTCTGCTTCATTTTCCGAGGCGGTAATTGCGCCCAATTCGCAAGCAGTTGCAATTAAAGATGCGGTTTTTTTCTCAATCATTTTATAATAAACTTTTTCATCCATACGTTTACTAATTGATTTTTCAATTTGAAGCAGCTCACCAGAACTAAGGTCTTCTGCAGTTCGACCAATGCTATCCAACACTTTAAAATTTTTCATCTTGACCATATAAATCAAAGATTTACTTAAAACATAATCACCCATCAGTAAGGATATCTTATTTTTCCACACTCTATTTAATGAGGGCCAACCACGTCGGTATTCGGCATCATCTACAATGTCATCATGGATTAGTGTTGCGATATGTAATAACTCCATTACAGACGCTGCTCGATATGTATTTTCCGTCGGTTTACCGCAAATATGAGCAGACAAAATTGTTAAAATCGGACGAAACCTTTTTCCTCGTCTTTGAATAATATATTTACATACTGTATTAATTAACTTAACATCTGAATGCAAGGCAGACTCAAACTCGATTTGAAATTCAGCCAAATCATTTTTAATTGGCTTGGTTATTTCTTTAAGAATGGAATGAGCCATTAAGTTAGTTCGTCTTCTTTTTTCTGTTTTGCACGATTTACGCCGGCTGAAACTAATATGCTGATTTCGTATAATATTATAAGCGGGAATGTCATTATAATCATGCTAACCGGGTCGGGTGGAGTTATAAAAGCGGAAAGTACCATTATTGTTACTATCGCATGCCGGCGATATGTTCTGAGGAATTTTGGAGTTAATATACCAACTAATGACAAAATGAATGATACAATCGGCATTTCAAAAATGATGCCGGCACCCATCATCAGCCACGTAATAAAACTAAAATAATAATTGATAGATATATTATTTTGAACGTCACCGTAACCCATTGATGTAAAAAATTTCAGTGAAAACGGTATCAAAATAAAATAGGCAAATAAGATTCCACATAAGAAAGCCACATAAGTAAATATTATTATCGGAAGAATATATTTTACTTCAGTTCCATATAAACCGGGGGCAATAAATTTCCATAATTGATAGGTAATGATTGGTAAACCTAGTATAAATCCACCTACGAAAGCTAAACCCCACTTTACCATAAACATTCCCTGCACTTTTAAAACTTGTAATGTGAACTGAGCACCAATCTTTAGCGTGGGAGCTACTAATATTTCCATAATCTTATCAATAAAGACAAACGAAATGATTGCTCCAATAGCCACCGCTGCAAGCGATTTAATAATACGCCATCTAAATTCTTCGAGGTGGTCTAAGAACCCCATTTCAGATGTGTCGGTTTTACTCATTTTTAGTTGCATCTATTATTTGATTAGCAATTTCGTGGGCAGAAGATTTAATTGATTCCACATCTTTTGTACGCTGTTCAAGTACGACCAATCTTTTTGATGTCCAAAATTTCCTTAATAATGTATTTTGTATTAGGGAAAAAACTCTCTCACGGTGCCTATCAAGCTGTTTCTGAGTTAAAATACCCTTATTATCCATTGAATTTAAATGATTAAATATTCCATCGTATAATTCCACGACACCTTCACCTTTACTTGCAATTATATTCAAAACCGGCGGTTCCAATCTATTTTTACTATGATTATTATGTAACAGAGATTTTAGTGTGGTAGCTAATCTGTTGGCACCAGGACGGTCTGATTTATTTATTACAAAAAAGTCGGCAATTTCAATTAATCCAGCTTTCATTAATTGTACCTCATCACCTGATTCCGGAACTAACACAACTACAGCAATGTCAACAGCTTTTATCACATCATATTCTCCTTGTCCAACACCGACTGTTTCGAAAATAACAATATCTTTTCCGCTTGCAGCGAGAATATCACCTACGTCCTGTGCTTTTTTTGCCAAACCACCTAAATCGCCATGCGTAGCCATGCTTCTTATAAATACATTATTATTCCAAGTGAACTTATTCATCCTTACACGGTCGCCTAATAGAGCACCACCGGTGAATGGGCTAGTTGGATCAACAGCAATCACCCCTACAGATTTATCATTATCCAGTGTTAATTTGATCAATTGGTTGATCAATGTGCTTTTACCTGCACCGGGTGGTCCGGTAATCCCGATTCTTATCGCATTTTTTGTATATGGATAAATATCTTGATAGAATCGACTGTCAATATCTATGTTATCAATTATTTGAGTAATAACACGAGATAATATACGATGATCGTTGTCGCGGATACTTTTTATTATACTTCTATCCATTATGTTAATGTTTAATTAAATAATATTAGTGCATATAAAATTAATCAAGAAAAATACGGTTAATATTATATCAATTCAAATTGGTAACAATTACAATATTATATTACATTTATTGATAACAAATGATCAGAATACATTTTAAAGACAAATGCAAGATTATTGGATTAATGTCAGAAACATCTTGTGATGGTTTGGATTTGGAATGGTGGTAATAGCTAATGAAACAATAAAAAGGAAACCATCCAATATTCAAGTGACGACCGGAGCAAAATATCCTGCCATTTTATGCAAAATTTGTATGGTCTAATTACCTAAATTAAAAATACAATTATATAGGATTTTTACATGATTAAAAACAAAATTACAAATTTATTAATTACCATAAGTTTAATTATACTATTTACACCATTAATGTGTGGTGCTCAATCCTTGCCAAGAGGTGTGTCTATTCACATTTTAGACAATGGGTTGCAGGTGTTGCTGATAGAAAATCCCGCTCTTCCTATGGTAGGAGTTAATACTGTAGTAAAAGTAGGTTCTGCTTATGAAACTTTTGCTACTTCCGGTATGAGCCATATGCTGGAGCATCTATTATTTAACGGAACGAATAGTCGTACTCAGAAACAACTTTACGATGACACAGATCGCATCGGAGGGTATAATAACGCTAATACTTCAGAATATTACACAAACTACATGATGGTTACGCCAGCTGAAAACATCGTTAACGGCATGGAGATCCAAGCCGATATGTTGTTTAATTCGACTCTTCCTGAAGCCAAATTTCAAAAAGAAAAGGGTATCGTTTTAGAAGAGATTTCAAAATCACTGGGTAGTCCTACAGAACAAATAAATCGAAATTTAATTTCGATACTATACAAAGGACATGCTCTATCGTTACCAACACTTGGCACATATGCTACTATAGAAGCCATGGATAGAGACGTAGTTTATAAATTTTATAAAAATAATTATGTACCTAACAATATGATTTTGAGCGTTATAGGTAATTTTAATAGTAATGATATGCTAAATAATATCAATAAGATTTATGGTAAATATCCGCCCGGAGAAGTATTCCACGGTACAAGTGAAAATTGGTCATTAGGATTTGATAATGAATTCCTTACAGTGCCAAAAAAAAGTATTTATCATCGATTTTATAACGGCGAAGAATTGCAACTCCAACTTCTTTTTAAAATACCGAATGATTATACAACTGCATTTTACTCATTATTGGATATCAAACTTGATGATAGTAGTTCAAAATTAGAAGATATTATATCCAATAAATTTGGTGAAAATTTTCAATCTGTAAAATTACAAGCTATCGAGTCACCTTTAACTGCATATCTTGAAGCAAGATTAATTATTACTAATAATACTTCGATTGATGAAATTATCGAATCAGTTAGCAGTTATTTGCGGAATAATTCATGGGAATTCTCTAAAGAAAGGTTGGATACTGAAGCGACAAAAGCACGTACGGACTTCTTAAAAAATATTGAAAAACCGCATATGTTTGGTATATACAATGCTCACGAATTTGCGGTAAACGGAATTGAAGCAGTATTAGCATCTTACTCCGGTGCTATTTATTATGAAGCTGCTGAAAAATTGCAGCAATTAAATATCGGTTCTGAACCGATATTTATTCTACAACATCCTGCAAAAATGAAAACTGAGACAAGTGAGAATGCTATTGTCTCAGAAAAACTATTCGAGTCAGATGGATTATCACCTGCTTTAATTGTAAAGCAGAATGCAGATAGTAAATTATTGGCAATTCACTATTTAATTGGACATAAAGCTTCATTGGAATCTGAATATGGTAAAGACACCGCAAAAATTCTACATGAATGTTTTGGTGACCGGATGAAATCTGATAAAAATAGTCAAATTAGCAGCAAATTTGGATTATCCATTACTGTGAATGATAATGAATACATTCCAATGGATGACATATACCTTAATCCTGATTTTGGATATATCAGAGTTGAGGCATTAAGTGATGACATCCCTGCTGTTATAAATTATTTAAATGCCGAATTGCAAAATTTTATCCCAAGCGAAACTGAATACCAAAATGCGATAAAGAAATTTGGTAAACCAAATCCGATGATAATGGGTAGAAAAGATCCCGCAGAAGAACTTTTTAAAGATAATTATAAGAGACTTGTTTATGAAGAAGATCAATATCTGAGAAATGAAGACTATCCTTCTTATGAACAATTACTACAATTCAGAGATATTTACTTTAGTCCAAGTAACATGGTTATCTCGATCGTTTCATCTGCTGCACCTGAAACGATAAAAGATGAATTTTCGTCCTTTTCCACAAGTGAAAATATTGAATATGAACCTGTTTATTTCAAACATATCAAGTTACAACAAGAAAAACAAAACATTGATAAACAAGGTGGTGGAAATCGTTCGTATTTATTCTGGGGATTTAGTACATCAATTGAAGAAAAAGATAAACCTGCATTGCAAGCTCTATCACTAATTTTAAGCGAAAAAATCGTATTTGATATTCGTGAAAAACAAGGAATGGCTTATCATATGAGAGCGGGAATTAATGTAATTGATGACCGCGCATTATTCTATATTAACCAAGGTACCAGATCACAGAATGTTGATAAACTTCTGAAACAATATCCAAAATTCTTCAAAAAATCGATATTAAATGATATTACATCTGCGTCTTTACAAAAATCTATTAATATGTATCTGGGTAGAATGATGTTTCGGCGATTATCGAGTATTAATCAAGCGTATTATTTAGGATATTCATATTATTTTCATCAAGATATAAAACATGACAAAACTTTTCTCGATGACTTACAAAATGTATCAATTAACAATGTAATGTATGTTGCGGATAAGTATTTAAATGTAAATAATCCTGTTACTGTTGTTGTAAAGTAAAAATTGTAACGTACTTTACATTATAATTCGTAACTAATTAAATAAATTCACATCTCATAATGAAAAATATTATCTTTTTTAGAAAATATTATTTATTGAATCATCAGAGACTGTTAAATTGATTTGCTAAAAATTAGATATTTATTAAAGAAATGGAGGAAATGTGGGAGAGAATGTTATAGAAATTACCGATCAGAATTTTGAATCTGAGGTATTGCAGTCCGAAACACCGGTTGTAATTGATTTTTGGGCGGAATGGTGCGGACCTTGCAAAACGATTGCTCCTGTGATTGACGAATTAGCAGATGAATATCTAACAAAAGTAAAATTTGGCAAAGTAAATGTTGATTTTAATCAGCAAACTGCCATGAAGTATGGAATACGCAGTATTCCGAGTTTATTAATATTCAAAGATGGTTCAGTAGTAAATCAAATTATTGGTTCAGTTCCGAAAGATAGTATTGTTAAACTTTTAGAAGAAACGATATAGGATTTATTAATGACCGAAAAAATGAAAAGGAATGTTATTATTATCGGTTCCGGACCTGCGGGATTGACCGCTGCAATTTATGCAGCACGTGCAAATTTAAAACCCCTTATTTTTGAAGGAAATCAACCGGGTGGACAGTTGACAATTACAACTGAAGTTGAAAATTATCCCGGATTTCCAAAGGGTATTACCGGTCCAGAATTGATGGATTTATTTCGTGAGCAAGCTCAACGATTTGGAGCTGAAACCGTATTTAAAAATGTTACTAAAGTAGATTTTAGTAATAAACCCTTCAAAGTATGGATTGGGGATGAGGAATATTCAAGTGATTCAATTATTATAGCAACCGGCGCTTCAGCTATGATGCTTGGTTTGGAATCAGAAAAAAAGTTATTTGGATATGGGGTCTCTGCCTGTGCAACATGCGATGGGTTTTTCTACAAAGAGAAAAAAGTACTTGTAATTGGTGGAGGTGACTCAGCTTTGGAAGAAGCATTATTTTTAACAAAATTTGCTTCTGAAGTTTGGTTAGTACATCGTCGGGATGAATTTCGAGGATCGAAAATTATGCGGGATCGTGTATTTAAACATCCCAAAATACATGTACATTGGAATTCAGTTGTAGATGAGTTTTTAGGGACAACAGAGTCCGGTTTGACAGGCGTAACTTTAAAAGATACTAAAACCGGTGAAACACGTGAGGATTCTTGTGATGGAGTTTTTATTGCAATTGGACATCGACCAAATACTACAATATTTGAAGGTATTGTAAAATTGGATGATAAAAAATACATCGTCACTAAGTCGGGAAGTACAGCAACTAATATACCAGGTGTCTTCGCTTGCGGCGATGTTCAAGATTATAAATATAGACAAGCCGTTACGGCTGCGGGTTCAGGTTGTGCTGCAACAATAGATGCGGAGCATTTTTTAGAAGAATTATAATAATAACTTCCGATTCATCAAAAAATATATGGAGTAAAAGATGAGTCCAAGAAGTAAGCTTATTTATAGAATTGAAAACCTAAAGAAAACGTATGGTGATCGAACCGTACTTCAAATAGGTAGATTGCAATTCCATCCTGGTACAATTTATGGATTAATTGGACCAATAGGTTCGGGAAAAACGACATTATTAAAAATTATGTCAGCTCTGGAGAAACCGACTTCAGGCATAATCGAATACGATTCGGAACCTTTTCAAACCAATTGGTTTGGTAAATTAAAAAAATATTCGGATATCTATTTTGCAAATTCAGATTTGCTGCAACAAAATTTATCTATTAGTCAAATTGCTAGAAAATATTATTCGAAAAAAATTGACAATATTAGAACAAAGTATTTTTCAAAAGGCAATAAAGAAAAATTATGGACAATCCCATTAAATTCTTTATCACCGGGAGAAAAATCTTGGATAAATTGCATATTGGCAGTTGAAAGCGACCCACGGGTATTGATGATTGATGATTATGGAACCTTAATGGATTATGAAATGGAATTCGAATTTCGTAAACGAATACAAAAGATGAACCGGGATTTAGGAACTACAATAATTCTAGCTTCCCCGACCGATCAAATCATTAAAAAATTTGCTTCCGTAATTATTTATATGGATAATGGTCATGTATCAAAAATCCGATCCGGTACATCAAAATCGTTCAAACGAACTCGACAAACAAGAAAATAAAAGTGGTCACTTGCTTAATCACATCTGAGAAATTTAAAGATCATATAACAGGTCCTGGATTCCCTGAATCGCCTGAGCGGCTTGATGCAATTATAGATCATTTAGAATCAACCGGATTGTGTAATGAATTGGATGTTGTTGAGCCAAATCGGAAAGATAAGAGTTTGTGCAAATTAGTCCATGATGATGAATACATTACAAGAGTTAGGCAAGCTTGCGAACTTGGAGCACCTATAGTTGATACTGGTGATAACCCTATTTCTAAAAATTCCTATGATACAGCATTATTAGCAGTCGGAGGAATAACAGAAGCTGTTGATAGAGTTTTTACCGGCAAAGCCAACAATGCAATGGCATTGCTTCGTCCGCCTGGGCATCATGCTGAAAAAGGGATGGCTATGGGATTTTGCTTATTCAATAATGTTGCAATCGCTGCAAGATATGCGCAACAGAATTATGAAGTTGAAAAAGTTGCCATTATTGATTTTGATGTACATCATGGAAATGGAACGCAACATATATTTGAATCAGACCCTACTGTAATGTATGTCAGTTTGCATCAATATCCGTTTTATCCGGGTAGCGGCTCAGCCGATGAAATAGGCAGTGGAGACGCAAAAGGGACTACTATCAATTATCCACTAAAAGCAGGAGTTGGCGATAAGGAATTCATTGATATTTTCGATAATTCCATATCAGATAAAGTATTAAAGTATAATCCGGATTTAATTATAGTTTCAGCCGGTTTCGACGCTCATATGAGCGATCCAATCGGAGGATTGAGAGTAACTACAGAAGGTTATCATAATATATCGAAGACGATTAATAAATTAGCCGGTGAGGTATGTGGTGGTAAAATTATATCATCTCTCGAAGGTGGTTATAATTTAAAAGCTTTAGCTGAAAGCGTTGCAGCGCATTTAATAGCACTAAAAGGGAAATAATAATGAAAAGAATATATCGTTCACAAGAAGATCGAATAATTGCAGGTGTCTGTGGTGGTTTTGCAGAATACTTAGGAATAGATCCTACACTTGTCCGTTTAGTATGGATATTCTTCACAATCTTTGGCGGACTGGGAATCTTAGCTTATATATTTTCAATAATCTTAATTTCAGAAAAAGATGGCTCAAAAGCCAAAGAGATTAAAGTAGATGACGATCACGATGAGAAATTAGTTTTATGGGGTGTTGTTATAATCATTGTGGGAATATTACTATTCTTTCGACATCGACCAATGGTGGGTATGATGTGGCATGCTGTAAGCGGCAATTGGTTTAATATTCTATTCGCGATTGCTTTAATCGGAGTCGGAATTTATATCTTGATAAATCGTAGAGATGGCGAAGATAAACCATTTAATAAATTGCGAATTGCCGGATTGCATTTATCGGAAACCGATAAAAAAATTGCCGGAGTGTGTGGTGGTATTGCCGAGTCAGTAAATATTGATTCTACAATAATTAGATTAATTTGGGTTTTGGGTTCACTTTTAAGTGCCGGAATTGGAATTGTACTTTATATTATTTGTATGCTTGTTTTTAGTAAACCATTAGATGATATAATTGAAACGAAATGAATATTCAAAATAACAGGTTCAAAGAAATATTAGATGGATTTTCTGAAAAGAATATTTTAGTAATTGGTGATTTGATGTTAGATGCTTATTTTTGGGGAAAAACCGAGCGGATTTCTCCAGAAGCTCCTGTGCCTATTGTGGAAGTTCATCGAACAAATTTTAATCCGGGTGGAGCCGGAAATGTTGCACTAAATTTGGCTGAATTGGGTAGCAAAGTATCGGTCTTGGCGGTAATAGGTAACGATGCCAATGGAGATACATTGCTTAGTCAATTAAAAAGAGTAAAAATTGACGTATCACCAATTATTGTGTTAGATAATTATCAAACTCCGATTAAAACAAGGGTGATTGCACAAGATCAACAAGTCATCAGAATTGATCAAGAAAATAATTCAATTGATTCAAAATTAATTTTACCTAGAATTGAGGAATCATTAAAACATAACTTGGAAAAATTCGATGGCGTCATCTTGGCGGATTACAATAAGGGATTATTTTCTGTAGAAGTTATAAGTTTCATATTAAATGTCACAAAAAATTTATCTACACCCATATATGTTGATCCGAAATGGGATAATTTCTTTGAATATAAAAATATACATTTTTTTAAACCAAATGCTGCGGAATTTCAAAAAGCGGTAGGAAATAATTATCAAAAAGATAATTTCATTAAGTACGGTACTCGGATGAGGGAAAAGTTAAACACCAATATTCTCTTGGTTACAAAAGGTTCAGAAGGAGCCGTTCTCTTTACCAAAGAAGGAAATTGTTCAATTCCTACCGAAGAACACAGCGTTCATGATGTATCCGGGGCAGGAGATACAGTAATTTCCACATTTACCTTAGCAGATTTATGTGGTGCAAGTGCAATTGAAGCAGCAAACATCGCAAATATTGCTGCAAGTATTGTATGTGCGCAAGTTGGTGTAGTACCTATTCAACTCAATGATTTACTGCAATCAATAAGATAAATTTAACTGATTAATTATAATCAATTTAATTTATAGTTAAGATTTTGACTCATGAAAAAAATATTCGGTATAGCATTAATTTTTAATATTTTACTTTCTCAGCCTGATTCACGTTTTGAAGCATTTGATTGGATTCTATATCGGCAAACCGGAAGAATTAATTCTATTACTGAAGGATATAATTATGCCTATTTCGCGACTCAAAATGCTGGAATATTACGATTCCAATTATATCAAAATCGGTTTGAGGAACCGATAACTACAGCTCAGGGGTTGGCAGATAATCAAATACTTGCGGTACATTTTGACCAAAACACCGGAATACTTTGGGTGGCGTCAGAGAATTTTATTGACTATTCTTATAATGCTGAAGGGAATTGGTTTCACATAGATTTAAACGAAACAGGATTGCATCGTGAAGCGCATATACAACAAATAGGATCATCTAATAATTATATCTGGTTAAATGCTGGAAGTACCTTTTTAAAGTTGGACAAAGTATCGGGAATTGTGATGGGGTTGTTACCGGTACCAGATGAGGATGATATAATTTGGAGTAGTAAACGAGAACAATATTTGGATATACCAAATAGTTTAAAAAATTATATTATAATGGACGGATGGATAATGAATTATAATCAGTTTATTGATCCGTTTGGCAAAATTGTTTTACCGACTACTTTTTACTTTGGTAAAAATAGCGAAGTATATATTGGTATGGAAAACGGTACGATTCTTAATGGTGATGGACAAATGGAAACATTTTATCCGTTTAGTATTGGATTGAATAACACGGATGTTACTGCATTTACAAAACGTAATGATTTATGGATCGCTGGACGCAATAATTTTAATGCAAAAGGAATTACCAAATACAATTTTCGTCAAAATTATTTTCAACATATCGATTATGAAAATTCAATTAATTTAAGATCGCAACCATTTTACTCCATATTAAAAACGGATAAGGAAATATGGTTTGGAGGTAACTCAGCGATTTCAATATACAATAGAAAGAAAGACTATTGGCGAGAAATCACAGAAGCTAATGGTATTCCTAATGGAAGGATTACTTCAATGGTTGAAGATACATCTTCAATTTGGGTCGGTACAACGAGAGGATTGGTGAAAATATCAACAATCAGCAAGCGTGCTGAACAAACAGATTTTGGAAATTTATTGAGTTTGCGAAGAATAAATGACCTCGAAATTGTTAATGGAAATTTATGGATTGCTACGGATAGTTATTTATTAATATATGATCCAAAAAACAATTTGTTAACTGATTTTAAAAGATTTGGAAATATAAATTTAATAAAAAAGAGAAAAAATATTTTTACCAAGTTTACCAACTTATATCAAAATGATGAAAGAATTTACGTTTCTACTCCGGTTGGGATATTAAATTATAATATTCAAGATGAATATTGGACTGTGATAGTGGAACCATCAGCTTATGCGGGTAGTAAAGTAAATAATTTGGTCATTGCAAACGGATATTGTTTTATTGGTACTAATAACGGTATTTGGCAAATTAACCTTGATGACGGATATTCACAATTGTATGATTATCCTTTTATTGGCTCAGTGCAGGATATGTATATTCAGGGTAATACTTTATTGATCGGAAGTGATAATGGTCTAATTAAATATTTATGGAAGAAAAACTTATGAGAAAATTATATACAATATTATTATTTAGTTTATTGCTCATTTTCAATGGAAATATGACTTTAGCACAAAGACAAATCCCAAAGAAAAATATTGAAAAATTTTCATTATCTGCTTTTACCAGAACAGTAAATATCGGTGATTCTTTGGAAGTATTAATTTATATGCGGATACCAAATTTTACGCTACAATATGTTAAGATTGATACAAATTTTATTGCACGTTATGAAGCAGTGATTGCTTTGCAAACAAAAAAAGGAAAGCAAATCGGCAGGGAAGTTTGGCAAGATTCCATTATTGTAAACGATTATAATTCTACTAATTCAATTACGAAAAATAAAACATTAATGATTTCGTTCAAGGTACCATCAGGAAAATACAAAGTGGTTGCTAGTTTATTGGATCTTGATACAAAAAATAGCGGAGAAAATAAAATAAAATTGAATCTGTCTGATTACGATAAAAACCATTATCTGCATACACCAATATTATTAGATAAATCTGAAGGGAATTGGGGTTTTGGTGATGGAATGATCCCTGCGTTACACAATAGCACCTTTGATATTGATGATGGTTTGACTTTTTATCTATCCGGTAAAGTATTACCTAGTAAATATACTTTGAATACACAATTTTTGGATAAGGACAGAAAAATACTATTTGAAAAGATAATTACTGATACGTCACAAACAGGAATATTCAAACAAATAGTAATTCTCCCAAAAGAGAATATCAAAGGAATTAGTATTAAAGTAAAAACTGAATTAGTACAGGATAAATATTCTACAGAAAAAATTAAAAAGATAGTAATACGCAAAGCGGGTATATCGCATTTGATATCAAATCTTGATGAGGCTTTACGGCAAATGCGGTACATACTTGATTCAAAAGAGCGGCGGGAAATAAAGAAAGTATCGACTAAAAAAACAGAAGAATTGTTTAAAAAATTATGGAAATGTCGTGATCCGACACCGGACACAGTAGTAAATGAATTAATGAATGAATATTACAAACGTGTTGCATATGCAAATATACATTTTGATAGCTTTGTGGACGGTTGGGAAACTGACATGGGAATGATATACATAATTTTTGGTCCTCCTGATGAAATTGATAGATTTATGGTACAACAAAGACAAGAACCCTATGAGACATGGCACTATTATAGAATTCAGGAATCATTTACTTTTGTCGGTAACAATTTTGGGCATTATCGTTTATCAACGCCATTCCTCGGCTATCAAAGGTAGATTAAACAAAATACATGAAAAGATTTTCCTACAGCAGTTTAGAAACGTATAAGAAATGTCCTGCTCAATTCAAAATCAGATATATTGATAATGTTCGGAAGCCGGATGAAAGTATTGAAGCGTTCATGGGTAAAAGGGTGCATGAAGCGTTGGAATATTTGTATAATGAAGTATTAGATGGACGTATTCCTTTTTTTGACCATGTAGTTGATAAATACAATTCAAATTGGCAAGATAATTGGCATAATCGTGTAGGTATCGTAATGACTGAAAATTTAACAAATTATTACAGGAACTTAGGTGAAGATTGTGTTGCTCGATATTATCGAAAATACTCTCCATTTGAAGAACCTCAAGTTGGCAACGAAATTGAATTAAATTTTACTCTAGACGGAGATGATAAATATGCAATTAAAGGAATTGTTGATAGATTAGATCATGATGGAGATGGTAATTGGGAAATCCACGATTATAAATCGGGCAAACGTGCACTAACTCAAAGTCAAGCGGATAAAGATAATCAGTTGGCGCTGTATCAAATTGGGTTGATGAGTAAAGATAAAGAGATTAAATCCGTAAAATTAGTTTGGCATTTTTTGCAACATGGAATAAAAGTTGAATCTGTTCGGACTGAGAAACAATTGGATGATCTGTCTAAAAATATTAAGAGACAAATTGATAAAATTCATTTGCAAATGAATAGTGGAGGAGAGTTTCCCGCTAAGAAATCAATCTTATGTAATTGGTGTTATTATTGGGAAGAGTGTCCAGCACAATTTGGTCCAAATCCATTTATTAAATAACTTTGGAAGTCTAATATATTCAGACGATATTATATTATTTATTGTTTTCCAATTTTTAAATAATTATTATTACAGTTAAATTCTACCTAGTGATTTTAAAATTATCCAAATCCGAACTCTCAGAATTAAAAAAAGTACTTCAATCAAAAGTACTTAATAGTATTAAGAATATTGATATTTATATACTTCGCAATATTAGCGAACGTTTAGATGATAGTGCATCTGTAAAATTATATGTTGATGGTGCGGCGGATTTGCACACAAAAACAGCGGGAATCGGTGGTGTATTTTATCGCAACGGTGATGAATTATTCAGTTTTTCAGAATTTATTGGAAGCGCAACCAATAATGAAGCAGAGTATAAAGCATTAATCAAAGGACTTGAAGAATCACATAATCTAAATATATTTAATATCAACATATTTGCAGATAGCGAGTTGATTGTAAAGCAGATAAACGGTAATTATAAAGTTAAAAATGAGCGTATGCAAGTACTCCATAGTAAAGCAATTAGTCTGTTTAAAAATTTCAGTTCTTGGTCTATAACTTATATTCCACGAGAGAAAAATTCAGTAGCTGATAAATTATCTAAAGATGGTATGAGGAGAAAAAAATGAAAGCACTTATTACTGCCGGAGGACACGGAACACGGCTAAGGCCAATAACTCATACTCAAAATAAACATTTGATACCAATTGCTAACAAGTTGATGTTAGACTATGCATTAGAATATGTCCGTGAAGCCAATATTATTGATGTTGCAATAATAATTAATGTAGGGGATGATTCCATTAGATCTGAATTCGGAGATGGTAGTAGTCGGAATATTAAAATTACTTATATCCCGCAGGATGCACCGCTTGGATTAGCTCATGTTGTTAAAATATCTGAGAATTTTATAGGAGATGATCCTTTTATTTTTTATTTGGGTGATAATATTTTAGTCGGGGGAGTTAGTAGATTTGTTACAGAATTCAAAAATGCGAATTCTAATTGTCATCTTGCACTAAGTAAAGTACCGGATCCAAATCGCTTTGGTGTAGCAGAAATTAAGGATAACAAAATTATAGGAATCGAAGAAAAACCAAGTGTTCCAAAAAGTAATTTGGCAGTTACCGGTATCTATTTATATGATAATAATATTTTTGAAGCGGTTAATAATATCAAACCTTCAACGCGAGGCGAGTTAGAGATTTCAGATGCACATCAGTATTTATTAGATAAAGGTTATCATATTAGTTACTCAGAAATAACCGGTTGGTGGAAAGATACTGGTAAACCTTCTGATTTATTGGAAGCAAACCGCTTAGTACTTGATAATATAGACGATAGTAGAGATGGAATAATAACTAATACTGAAGTATCCGGTAATTTACAAACCGGTAAAAATGTAAAAATAATTAACTCAAAAATTGATGGACCCGTTATAATTGGCGATGACTCCATTATTGAAAACGCACATATTACACCCCATACTTCAATTGGAAGGCGTTGTGAAATTATTAATAGCGAAGTTGGTTATTCTATAATTATGAGCGATAGCAAAATAAAAAATGTTACAGATAAAATTACCGGCTCATTATTGGGAAATGATGTACAAATAATCGGTAATAATAAAGACCAGTCGGCACATAGGTTTATATTAGGTGACCAAAGTAGAATAGAAGTTGATTAAAATAATTACTCAAATTCATTTTATTAATTATCAGAATCAGTTTTAATTTCACTAACTTAACAGTCTGTATTTTATGATATTATTACAAATTTGAACATTTTAAATGAATATATTTGACAAAATTTCTAATGTTTTTAATTGGGTTTCCGGTGATATTGCTATCGATTTGGGAACAGCCAATACTTTAATTTATCTTAGCGGACAGGGAATTGTAATCAATGAACCATCAATTGTAGCGCGTTCCATTCATGATGATAAGGTGATTGCTGTCGGTAATAACGCTAAAGCGATGATGGGGAAAACACATCGTGGATTAGAAACTATACGACCATTACGAGATGGCGTTATCGCCAATTTCAATATGACTGATGAAATGCTGCAAGGATTTATAAGAAAGATAAATCTAAACAGATTAGCAAGACCAAAGATGGTAATATCCGTTCCTTCAGGTGTGACAGAAGTCGAAAGAAGAGCTGTTAAAGATTCCGGTGAGAGAGCAAATGCTAAAGAAGTATTCTTAATCGAAGAACCGATGGCTGCAGCTATTGGTATAGGATTGGATATCAGCAAACCGGTTGGAAATATAATTGTTGATATTGGAGGCGGTACTACAGAGGTTGCTGTAATAGCACTAAACGGAGTAGTTTCTAAAGAAACAATCAGAATCGCTGGTGATGAAATGGATGATGCAATTGTACAATGGTTTAAAAATGAACATAAGCTTGACATCGGAATTCCTACCGGAGAAGCTATTAAGATAACTGTCGGTTCAGCGATGAGAATGAAAGCGGAAACGATATCAGTAAAAGGAAGAGATCTTGTTTCGGGAATTCCAAAAGTTGTCGACGTCTCATCGGATGAAATCCGACAAGCTTTGAAAGATTCAGTAAATAATATTGTTGAAGCGATAAGAAGAGCATTTGAACAAACTCCGCCAGAGCTTGCATCCGATATTATTGATAGGGGAATTATTTTAACCGGTGGTGGTTCATTGTTAAGAGGATTAGATCAAATTATTCGTGAGAGAACTAAAGTTCCTGTAAACGTTTCTGAAAATGCTATATTAGCAGTCGTACAAGGGACTGGTATAGTACTCGAAAATTTAGACAAATATGAGGCTATTTTGATGTAAATGCTTGCTAAACTTTTAGTAATAATTCAAAAAAATAAGCATCACCTTACATTTATTTTATCTGTAATTATTTCTTTTATTTTTATTTATAACAGCGATTCAAACCAATTAACACAGTTTCGTCTAACTGTAAATAAAATAACAACGTATATTAAATCGCCGTTTATAAGATTTAATATACTTGCCAATGCGGCTCAGGAAAATGACATATTGCGTGAGCGATTAATGTTTCTGTCACTTGAAAAAGAAACATTGCTTGAATATGAAGCTGAAAATGTAAAACTCAAGGAATTATTAAATTTCAAGAGAGAAACCACAATTGAAATAATTCCCGCAAAAGTCACAAATATGGGGTTGACATCAAATTTACTTTCAATGACTATTGATGTTGGATTAGACGCGGGAGTTAAAAAAAATAACCCTATTCTTACTCCTTCCGGAATCATCGGTAAAATATCCGTTGTAAAGAAAAAGTCATCGATCGTTCAACTAATTAGTGATCCGGATTTTCGTATCGGTGTCCGATTTTTACCAAGCGGGGCAACCGGTATTTTAAGATGGCGGACAAATAATATATGTGATGTTCGGGAAGTATATAAAAATTCAGAAATAAATGTTGGTGATAGGGTTATTACTTCAGGATTAAGCGATATATTCCCGGCTGATTTACCTATTGGTATTGTAACTAGCGTAACTCATGATCGAAGTCAATTTCAAAAGATTGTATCGATACGGATTGAAGACAATTTAAGTTCCCTTATTTTTGTTTTTGTTATAATAAATGAGGAAACATATCAATGAAAAAATATGGTTTAATTTTTATTATTGTATTATTAATGCAAATATTCCTTTCGAATCTTTTATCAATTGGTGGTGTTCGTCCTGATTTTTTAATAATCTTTGTTCTTTATTTTGCAGTTATCTATGGAAGTTTTAAAGGAGTATTGACAGGATTTAGTATAGGAATTATAATAAGTATTTTTGACGGTGGGTTGACAGTCGGTTTATTATCGTTAATATATTCAATTGTTGGATATGCGGGTGGTTTTTTAAAAACCCAACATTACAAAATGGTTCCTGCCTTTTTTAATGTTTCATGCTTTTTAATAATATTTGGCAGTTTTTTGATTTACACATACTTCAACTATGATTTTTTATTTTATAATGATTTAAAGATATTTCTTTTAACGTGGTTAAAAACTTCCTTATACACATTATCTATTTTAGCAATACTTCAATTTATAGTACCGTTGCGACGAACTTGAAATGTTAAAAACCAGTAATGATACATCTATTAGACAATATATCACTTTAAATGTAATAGTTTTAATTGTATTTAGTATTTTAATTGTAAAGTTTTTTCAATTACAAGTTATACGACATAATAAATACAAAGAAAAAGCCAATATCAATAGTATAAGAGTTGAAAGTCTACATGCCCCAAGAGGCTCAATCCTTGATAGAAATGGAGAAATTATTGTTGATAACGCGCCTACCTATGTGTTAATTGCTTTACCGAATGTTATTGGTAATATAGACAGCACGATTTCAATTATAAGCCAATTATTAAATTGTGATTCTACATTACTATCTGAAAATTATAAAAAATATTACTATGGATATTTCACACCGGTACGTTTGATCAAGGATTTAACATTTGAGCAAATTTCTCGCTTAGAAGAGCATAAGCTCGATTTGCCGGGCATCGATTATAAACAAATTCAAGAGAGACATTATGCGTCTAATATGAATGGATCGCATTTCCTTGGTTATGTAGTTGAAGTTGATAGAATCAATATTAAAAATATTTCCAATTCTGATGAATATAATTATGGAGATTTGATTGGATGGAGCGGATTAGAAAAATCATACGAAGGTTACCTACGAGATCAAAAAGGCGTTGAGTATAAAGCAGTAGACGCTTATGGTAGGTTTATCGGCGAAATAACAGATAGGAATAAAATATTACCTAAGCCAGGTAAAGATTTAGTAACTACCATAGATTCTAAACTTCAGAAGTATGTTGAAGATTTGATGATTGGGAAACGCGGATGTGTTATAATTGGTGAGCCGGAAACCGGAGAAATATTTAGTTTTGTTAATTCACCAAGTTATTCGCCCGATTTATTTACCGGGGTTACTCTGTCTAATGAATGGAATCAAATATTGAATGATCCTGATAAACCATTATTAAATCGAATAACTCGTGGTTTATATCCTCCGGCGTCAACTTTTAAAATGATTGCATTAGCATACATATTGGAACACGAAGTTATCAGTCCAAATAAACAAATCTATTGTTCCGGTAAATATCGACTTGGAAATCGCATATTTAGATGTTGGAATGAAGCTGGTCATGGTTATGTTGATTTGGATAAAGCATTAATAGAATCTTGTGATGTGTATTTTTATAATGTTATACAAAATATACCTTTAGATGACTGGGCAGAATTATGCAGACAGTTTGGATTTGGGCAAAAAACAGGAATAGATTTGCCATCGGAAAGTTCCGGTAATGTGCCTGATGAGAAATATTTTAATTTACGATATGGTGAAAGAGGGTGGACCCGAGGACTAAAATTGAATATTTCAATTGGTCAAGGTGAAATTTTAGTAACTCCAATACAATTATTAACATACATAAATTTATTTTTTACAAATGGTAGTACAAAACAACCGCACTTTACAGAATCTTCCAGAGTAAAAAATGTAAAAATTGAAAATATATCGAAAAACACATGGGATAGATTAAACAGTTTACTTTTTCGAATTGTCAACGATAAAAAAGGAACCGGTCAGTTAGCTAATCCACATATTGATGGTTTAAAGGTGGCGGGTAAAACCGGTACAGCAGAAAATCCACATGGTGAACCACACGCATTGTTTATCGGTTATGCGGTGAAAGACGATATAAAGCGTTCGTTTGTTATTTTGTTAGAAAATGTCGGACATGGCGGTGATGAAGCGGCTCCAATTGCACGTGAAATATTATCGTATATTTATGAAGATTTTAATATGGAGAATAACAATAAAAATGTTATCAATGCGGAATAAAACTATAAAAGTATATATAATAATAATTCCGATTGTGTTTTTAATTATTATTAGCTTGATGGCACTATATAGTATTTCACTTCATCAAAATATACAATTTTATTCATCTTCATTTTTTAAGCAATTAATATTCTTGATATTTGGAATTGTTGCAATGATTGTTATGCTCAATATTCCTATTAAGCTATATCATAAGTATAGTATAATTATATATATATTAGCCATAATTGCAATCATTGTACCATTATTTATCAGTTCATCTATATCTGCAAATCGTTGGATACAGGTTGGTTCGATTGGAGTTCAACCTTCGGAATATGCTAAATGGATTTCTATCATTTTTCTTGCAAGATATTTATCGGATAGAAATATAAAAATGGATAATATGTTATCGTTTATAATACCTATATTGATTATTCTTTTACCCGCATTAATTGTATTTAGTCAACCCGACTTAGGTACTGCGATAATTATGATAGCGCCCATCTTGCCAATACTTTTTTGGGTCAAAGCCCGTCCTTATCATCTATTTATACTAATTGCACCAATTTTTAGCATATTGACAGCATTTCATAATATTTCCTTTACATTGTGGGGCATTGTATTATTGGCTATAATTTTATTATCGAAACCGAAAATTTGGCAAGGTATTACCGTATTTTTCGGAAATATATTTCTTGGACTTTTAGCACCGGTCTTCTGGAATATTCTCTATCCGTATCAACAAAAGCGAATACTAACTTTATTTAATCCTGAACTTGATCCATTGGGTGCGGCTTATCAAATAATACAAAGTCAGACTGCCATCGGCTCGGGTGGATTATTTGGAAAAGGTTGGATGCTAGGAACGCAAACACAATTGAAATTTTTACCGGTTCAAGAAACTGATTTTATATTATCAGTGATCGGCGAGGAATTTGGTTTCGTTGCCATATTAGCAATTTTTTTATTGTATGCTTTTATTATTTACAAGATTATCCAATTTGCATATATTGTTAAAGATCGGTTTACGAGTATTATATTAATTGGTATTGCATCTATCTTATTAGCGCAAGTATTTGTTAATGCTGCTATGACAGTCGGATTAATTCCGGTAAAAGGCTTACCGTTGCCGTTTATATCGTATGGAGGGTCGTTTTTAGTATCTTCATTCATGATGATAGGAATAGTTCTTAATTTTGCATCGCATTGGTCCGATTAATGTAATATATTGTAGATGAATTAATAAAATTGTAAACTCGACCCTCTCATTTGATGTATTAATTTCCAATTTATGTTGTTGGGTATTGTGTATGAATATGTCATGTGAGAAATAACTATAAAAATTAAAAGATAAATTATATGTCAAAAAAATTATTCTATGTAACAACTGAAATGACACCTTTCGCGAGTGTATCGCCCTTAGGCGATTTTTCAGTCAATATTCCGTTAAAACTGCAAGAAATGCATCATGATATCCGCACAATAGCTCCTAAATACGGTTTTATTAGTGAAAGGAAATATATCCTTCGTGAGGTAATTAGACTGCGAGACATACCTTTTGAATTTGATGGTGAAAGTATTAGCACTTCAGCTAAAAGCGCTTTTATACCAAAGACAAGAGTGCAAGTGTATTTTCTTGAACACACAGAGTGGTTTAAACCGTTATCGAATTTGCTTTATAAATCTAAAAATGGTCGTATTTTAACCGATAATGATGTTCGTTCGGCATTTTTCAGTAATTCTGTTTTAGCAACATTACCTCATCTTTTTTGGAGTCCTGATGTAATACTTTGCAGTGGATGGCAATCAGCACTAATTCCTGCTTTATATAAGCAAAAATTTGAAGGTGGTGAGTTTTATAAAGATATTAAAACGGTGCAGTTAATACACTGGCTTGATGAATATCCCAAATTTAGTCGTGATGCATATAAGAAAGCTGGAATTGAAATTCCAAAATCTTTAGATAAAAAAGTAATTAATGCTTATAGTATATCAGCAGAATACGCTGATGCAATTATTTTGCTTAATCAACCTGGTAATGATATGAGTAAAGAATTACTTAAAATTGATGGTGTAAAGAAAAATAAATCGAAAATTCATATCATTAATATTGATTATACAGAATCTCCGGATTATTCAGAGGTAGCAACAAAGATTAACGAAGTTATTGAGAAACTTTCCGCTTAATAGCACGTAGTAACTTCAAATAATCTTATGAATAACAATCGTCTAATTACTATAATAGTCATAATTATGTCTATTGTAATATTTTTCAGCTGTACCGAAAATCCAATTCCCTACAATTTATCAGACTCAAACCTAAACCTTGATACAATAACGGTAAGATCTATAGAAGGTGGTACATATTTAGCACCACCGTTAATGGGCAGTACAGATGGAATATATTTTGGTAGCGCTGATGGTTTTGATAATTTATTTTCCCTCGTTCAATTTTCTTCATTATCATTAAGCGGTATTGTACGAAACTATAGTTTACTTGATTCAACTGTTACCATTGATAGTTTGGTTTTCACTTTCACAGCAACAGATGATACCTTACTTACAAATGGTCAATTTGAATTATACTATTTCCCTGAAGGTGGAGATTCAGTCTTTAGTGAAACGGAGAGTCATTATTTAAATATTAACGAAACTGATGTGGTTAACGCAGTTTCGATTGGACACAGTATCTTTACTCAGGAAGTACCTGATTCTACTGAATCAATTTATCCAAAATTGTCTTTTACAATTGAAAATAAAGATGATGTTATTAGTTTTATAGCAGATACTACTGACACTCAAAATAGGACATTTATGTTAAAGAACATTGATCCAATTGATGATATTGTATCAATTCGTAGTCGCGAAACAGCGGATTTCCCGATAATTAATGTATACTACAGAGTTAGTGAGGATACATTGCATAGTGTCTTTTTTCCGTTGAAAGATATAACAATCGTAGAACCACGCGAAGTTACAGAGAGTGATATGAATAGTATATCGGTTGGCAGAGCAACCGGACTAAAATCAATAATCCAATTTGATTTAAGTGAGATACCGATAGATTCAACAGTTATTATGGTCATTAAATCAGCAGAATTGATTTTCAATTCAATTCCGGAAATATCATTAGATAATTTTGAAATCAAAGCCGCAATACTTGAAGATTCTGTTAATATTTCAAATTATTGGGAAATAGATGAAGACGAATATTCAATAGAATCGGATGTTCTGATGACCGGTATTTTTGAAGCCAATCAAATGAAAATGGAAATCAGATCATTTTTGCAGGGTGTGAATACCCGTAGTTATAATAATTTTGGACTCAAATTATATGGTAGTTCTTCCAGTGATCCGTTTCAGTCTGCAAATTTAATATTTGATCAAAATAATTCAGATAATAACCCATATCTTAAGATTGTATATGTCAAACTTTAATAAAATTATTATTTTAGCGGTATTTCTGTGCTCAACTTTATTTAGTCAAAGTTTATTAAATGGATACGGAATTGGAAAAAAAATAGATATATATGATGCAGCTTCATTGGGAATATCATCAACCGGATTATTACCTTCGTTTACAAAAGACGTTTCATTGCACAATCCATCAACTTGGAAAAATTTAAATTTTACTTATTTCACCGGGACTTATCAGGTTGAGCAAAAGATTGTTTTAAATGATATTATTAATGGTAATTCAAACCTTGGATATGCTCAGTTTATCATTCCGATTAAAAATAAATATGCTTTTGGCCTTGGAATTCATCCGTATTTTAATCAGTATTTAATATTAGATGGAAGCGATGAGAATGATTATATAGCTTTTGGCGATATATTAACAATTAATCATTCGTATAGCAGTTTTGGTGGAATTACAGCATTTAATATCTCATTTGCCGGCAATGTTTTAAATAATTTGAACGCCGGTGTTACCTTTGATTTTTTATATGGGTCAGCCCGTCAACAAACGATTTTTTCAATTGCTGATTTAGATTATTATTCTCAGCAAAGACATGTTTACTCGGGCAGTTTGGCAAAATTTTATATAAATAGCGATATCTTATCTAAGTGGAATGTTCCGCTTAATTTATATTTTGGATGGGGATTGCCTTTGAACGCAATTTCTGTTAAATCTTATTATTATAAACCATTTGAAGATTCCAACGATTCAGGCGAACAAGATAATTCTGATTTTCCGAAGCTATCAGATTCAACAGATCCATTGGTTTTAAACACAGAGAACGTATCTGCACCGTATGAATATCAATTTGGATTTGACTATGCCATACAAAAAGGAATAAGCTTACTTGGTGAATATTCTAGATGGGAGGATAAGGAAAAAATAGGGGCAAATTATTCTGCCTTAAATGATCAAATAAAATCAATAGATCATTTTAATATCGGAATTATAAAATTCACACCAAGAATACCTAAAAATTTCCTTGATAGAATGAACTTTAAAGCTGGTGCATACTCTGATAATATTAAACTATTGAATTCTGAAAAAAATATAAAAGAGTATGGTGTTTCAATGGGACTTAGTTTTAACTTTGGCGTTACAAAAAATCAGATTGATTTTGCATATTCTATTGGCAAAAGAGAAGGATTATTTGAAATTGGTGATGAAAATATTCAAAAATTTAGTATTGGAATCACAGTAGGAGATATTTGGTTTGTAAAAAGGAGAGCTCAGTGATGGACAAAAAAGGAGTATCATTTAAATTATTTTTAGTAGCATTATCAGCTTTAATTATTAGTATGTGTGTTCCACCAAGTGGTCCTTCCGCAGAAGATTTAGCTGAAAAAGCTAGAATTGATAGTGTTAGAAATGTTCGCTGTCCGCGATTAATGAGTAGTGCAGCAGAATATTACCACGCTCGCGATTGGGAATCAACCGTACGTGTTTACAATGAAGTTGTTGATTTGGGTTGTGATGAATGGGATGCAACCTTTGCACCACCGGAGGAAATTTATCAATACTATGGTATTGCATATGAGCAAATGGGTAAATATGATAGCTCAGAATATGTTTTACTTAAAGGGGTAGAGAAAATTCCTAACAACATTGATCTTAGAGTACGTTTAGCCTATGCCTACAAACGACAGGGAAAGACTGATCAGGAGATCGTGGAATACGAGCGAATACTTGATGAACTTGATCCTAATAATATTAGAGTAATGACGGAATTAGCGTCACTTTATCGCAAAGAAGGCAGGTATGAAGAGCAAATCCGAGTTTTACAAAAATTAATAAAAATTGATCCAACCAATGAAGCGGCTATTGCTGATTTAACTACTGCCTTTGAAAGAACAGGGAAAGATCCACTCGAACTTTATTTAGACAAATATAATAATAATCCAACTGGTTCAAATGGTATTCAATTGGCGGATGCATATCTACAAAATGACCGCATTAATGAGGCTATTGATGTATTAAAAGCTGTGAGTAGAAAAGAGCCTAAGAATAAAGTTATTTTTAGTAAACTCGGTGACGCATATATCTTAAATGAAGATTTTGCAAATGCATCTACATCTTTGGAATCAGTTTATGAACTCGATTCACGTGATTACCAAACTGCCATTAGAATTTGTGAAGTTAATTCTGAACTAGAGAATTTCGGCAAAGCTATCTATTGGGCAGATAAAGCAATAAGAGGATCAAAATCTTCCGGTGAAGCATTAGGCGCCAAAGGCGATGTATATTACAAAGCTTTCCATACTTGCCGTACTCCTGAAGTATCACACGATGACCGCATCGTTGCGCGTTTAGCATATAAATATTACAGTCAAGCTGAAAGTAAAGGATACCGGAATGTTTCCGGTTCTAAAAACTGGTTAAGAGATAATGAGGTATTATTTACAAAAAGTGATTGGTTCATGTTGGATGCAGGTCAAAAAGCTAAAGGTTACGCTACGGTAAAAACACCTTGTTACAATTGGGTAACTGAAAGACTATATAAAGATTCAAGCTGGTAATAGGAGGGGCCTTGTCGCATTTAAAACAAACAGATCCTGAACTATTTGAGATAATAGGTCGGGAAGAAAGCAGGGAGCACAATACTTTAGAATTAATAGCTTCCGAAAATTTTGTTAGTTACTCAGTACTTGAAACAGCCGGTGGAGTAATGACCAATAAATATGCTGAAGGTTACCCCGGTAAAAGATATTATGGTGGATGTGAGCATGTGGATGAAGCCGAAGATTTAGCTCGTGATAGAGCTAAAATGCTATTCAACGCTGAATATGCTAACGTACAGCCGCATTCAGGATCTCAAGCAAATATGGCGGCATTAATGACATTCGTAAATGTCGGTGATACAATTATGGGCTTGGATCTTGCTCATGGCGGACATTTAACGCATGGAAGTCCGGTAAATTTTTCAGGTCGTTTATATAATGTGATTTCCTATCAAGTTGATAAGGAAAACGGTCGAGTTGATTTTAATAATTTAATGAAATTAGCAAAGGAACATCGACCAAAATTGATTATATGTGGTGGGAGTGCCTATCCAAGATTCATTGAATTTGAGCAATTCCGACAAGTTGCCGATGAAGTTGGCGCATTTTTAATGGCTGATATTGCTCATCCTGCCGGTTTAGTTGCTACCGGAATTCATCCTTCTCCGATGCCCTATTGTGATGTTATTACAACTACAACACATAAGACATTGAGAGGTCCACGCGGAGGAATGATAATGATGGGTAAAGATCCTGAGAATCCTTGGGGAAAAGTCGCTCCTAAGTCGGGAAGAGTGAAAAATATCTCAGAATTAATTGATTCTATGGTAATGCCGGGAATTCAAGGTGGTCCGTTGATGCATATTATCGCTGCAAAAGCGGTAGCGTTTGGTGAAGCTCTAAAACCGGATTTTAAAGAATATACAAAGTCTATAGTTAAAAATGCCAAGACGATGGCTGAAAAGTTTATGTCACTTGATTATCATTTAATATCAGGTGGAACAGATACACATGTGATGTTAATTGACTTAACTAATAAGAATATTACAGGGAAAGCCGCTGAAAAAGCACTTGAAAAAGCAGGGATTACCGTTAATAAAAATATGGTACCATTTGACCAACGTAGCCCGTTTGTAACAAGTGGAATACGCATCGGTACACCGGCAATTACAACACGTGGAATGGGCATCGCCGAAATGCGAGAAATTATCAAATTAATTGATAGTGTGATCAATGATCATGAAAATGAATTATTAATTGAAAATGTTAAAAACTCAGTTCAAGAATTATGTAGTAATTTCCCACTATACAATGAATTAAGAGATTGATTATTGTAAATATGTTTCATAAAAAAAAAGACGATGAATAGTCACATCAGAAAAATTATAAAAATGACCATTCTTTTTTTAATGGTCATTTTTATTATCGGTTGTTCACCGAAAAAGTTATTATTGAAACAATTTGACGGTGTTTTCGATTCGATTGAATATGTTTATTTAACTGATGATGACCCGCAATTAGTTAAAGAAGCATTTCCTTTCAATTTGAAGATAATTGAAATTCTTCTTAACCAAGATCCTGACAATCGTGAAATGCTTTTAACTGCATTATCAAGTTTTACGATGTATGCTTATGGATTTTTAATGGAAGATGCAGAAAAATTAAGTATAGACGATTACAAGGCTGGTAACGAAGTATATGACCGTGCTAACAAATTGTTCAAGCGCGCTATGCAATATGGGTTACATGGCATGGAATTAAAATATCCTGAGTTTACAATTTGGTTGGAGAAACGTGAAATTGAAAAGAATCCTTTTGTAGAGGAAGATATTACATATCTCTATTGGCTTTCGGCTGCTTTAGGTGGTTTAATTGCATCAAGTCATGGTAATCCTATTTATGTTGTTGATCTTCCAAAAGTTGGTTGGTTGTTAGAAAAAAGTATGGCAATTGATGAGTCATGGAACAATGGTGCGCTGTATAGTGCAATGATATCATTCACTATGAGCAGACCTGATGCAGTGGAAAATAGAGAACAAGTAGCTCGTGATTATTTTAATAAAGCTGTTCAAGCTTCTTCGGGAGAAGATTGTAGTGTATTTGTAAGATATGCAGAATCAGTTTGTATCAACAATCAGAATAAAGATGAATTTATTGAAAACCTTAATTATGTTTTAAACTTTAATGTAGAAAGTGCTAAGGAATTACGATTAACAAATACTATGGCAAAATCGCGTGCGAAATGGTTAATGGGACGAATTGATGAATTATTTTACTAATCGGAGATGATGAATGTATAAAAATGCTATAAAAATTATATTAATATTTGTGTTTGCAACTCAATTGATGGGAAAAAAAATAATAATTAAAATGGCAACTCTTGCTCCTGAAGGAACAGAATGGCACAGTATGCTTGTAGAAATGGGACAAAAGTGGAAAGAGGTAACTGATGGAACTGTTGAGCTGAGAATATATCCCGGGGGAGTTGTGGGTGATGAACGTGATATGATACGAAAAATTAGGATAGGACAAATTCATGCTGCAGCCGTCACTACTGAGGGGTTATCAGAACTTAATCAAGATATTTACGCGCTAATAATTCCGCTGCTTTTTGATGATTGGGATGATGTAGATTGGATAAGAGAGAGATTAGAAGATGATTTAATTGCAGGAATCGAAAAAAGCGGATTTAAACTACTCACCTGGACTGATATTGGTTGGGTACATTGGTTTACCAAAGACCCTATGAAACTTCCTGAAGATTTAAAAGGTAGAAAGATATTCAATTGGGCAGGTGATTTTCGAACATTACAGCTGTGGAAAAGAGGAGGATTTAATGCTGTCCAATTAGCATCTATAGATATATTATCAGGTCTCCAAACCGGATTAATTAATGCTATCGGAACAAATCCGATGGTGGCCTTAGCTAGCCAATGGTTTGGAATTGCAAATCATATGTTAGATATGCGGTGGGGTTTATTAACCGGTGGTATTGTTATTGATAAAAGAATTTGGGAAAAAATTGATCCTAAATATCATGAAAAAATGTTAGAGATTATTGTAGAAATAGATAAAGAACAGAGAAAATCCGGAAGATACAAGGATGGGGAATCAATTGAAGTGATGAAACAATATGGTCTCAAGGTGCATGAATTAACAGAAGAAGATTTACAATATTGGAGAGAATATGTAGAAGAATGGTATCCGGACATACGTGGTTCTTATGTACCGGCTGATATATTTGATAAAGTCGTTGCATTAAAAAAAGAAAAGGATTTGTTAGATTCGAAATCCAAAAATGACGGGAATTAAAGATAAAAAATTATTACTAAGGTTGTTGGAACAGGGCGAGTCAATTATCGCCCTGTTTGTTTTTGCCGGAATTGTACTTGTACCTGCTTTTGAAGCTCTGGCTCGTCTATTTAACGTTTCTATTATTCCGGGTGCTCCAATTTGGACACAACATTTAACCCTTTGGGTAGCATTTATTGGTGCTATGATAGCATCGCAGAATAATAAATTATTGTCCCTTACGAGTAAGCCATTATTCACTCACGATCGCTCATATAATATTGGGAAATTTATTGCACGAACTGCTTCCGTTATTATTGTTATTTCGTTAATGATTGCAAGCATAGAATTAATAAAGATAGAGTTTCAGTATTCAGTGCCTGTGGTCCCTGGAATTCCACGATGGGTAGCGCAGATAATTATGCCAATTGGTTTTGCAGTTATTGCTATTCAACTTATATATTTGAGTAGTAATTCAAAATTTTATAGAGGTGTTATACTTATAGTAACACTTTTTTGGTTTGTAATAAGTTACGCAGGATTTCTACAGGAACTAGGATGGACTATATGGATTTTTGGTACTTTAATTCTTGTTTCTTTAGTATACGGAATGCCGATTTTTATTGGTTTGGGAGGAATTGCGGTATTACTATTTTGGAAGGATTTCACACCAATTACTGCTATTCCTGCTGAGACTTATCGTATTGTAGTTTCTCCTTCTTTACCGACCATTCCACTTTTTACATTAGTTGGCTTTGTGTTGGCCGAAAGCGGAGCTTCCCGTAGGATGATGTCTTTTTTTAAATCTGCATTTTCTTGGATTCCAGGCGGTACTCCGATAATTGTCGTGATTTTAAGTGGATTTTTTACAGCAATGACCGGTGGATCGGGTGTGACAATTTTGGCGCTTGGTGGACTTCTGTATCCAATGCTAAGGAAAGAGGGATATTCAGAAATGTTCTCATTGGGATTAATAACTGTAGCCGGTTCGTTGGGTCTGTTATTCCCACCAAGTTTGCCATTAATTATTTATAGTGTTTCGGCAGGTGTATCCGTTAAGGATGCATTTTTAGCCGGATTTATACCGGGTACTTTGCTAATTGTCCTAATTGGTATTTGGGCTGTTTATCAAGGCAAAGTACAAAAAATAGAACGAACGCCTTTTAATTGGAAAAAAGTATTTTCTTCAACTAAGGAATCAATTTGGGAAATATTAATTCCAATTTTTATCCTATTGGGTATATTTACCGGTTATATGACTTTAGTTGAAACTGCAGCCGCATTGGTGATTTATGTACTTATAATTGAAATATACATCTATAAAGATTTCAAATGGAAAAATATCCCTAAAATTGTAATTGATTGTACTGCTTTGATTGGTGGTGTATTGATCATACTAGGAGTAGCAATGGGTTTAACCAGCTACTTAGTAGATGCACAAATACCTTTAAAATTATTAGCATGGGTAAAAACAGCAATCTCATCAAAATATGTATTTTTATTAATGTTAAATATTTTGTTGCTTTTGGTGGGAAGTCTAATGGATATATTTTCTGCGATTATTGTATTCGTACCATTGCTTGCCCCGTTAGGAGATTATTTTGGTATACATCCTGTACACATGGCAATTATCTTCATTGCCAATTTAGAGCTTGGATTTATTACTCCGCCGGTTGGTATGAATTTATTTTTATCAGCTTATCGGTTTGATAAACCGATGTTAAAAGTGTACCGTTCAACATTACCATTTTTTATTGTGAGATTGTTAGCAGTATTAGCAATTACTTATATTCCAATAATTTCCTTAGGTTTTATTGACTAATAATCGTACTTGCACAGCATTATTAATATTAATATATTTGTTTAATTAAATAGGACATATCTATACTTAAAACGCTACTATTTTTTCAAAAGAAGTTTAATTAAATTAAATATCATATATTAAGGAGTGCCGTATGAAGCGTTTTATTGTCGTTGGCTTAATAATAATTTTAATAATTACCACATTGGGCTTTGCTCAAAGTGAAGCAGGTTCAATATTTTTATTAATTGCGCCCAGTGCTCGCGCAGGAGGAATGGGTGAAGCACATGTAGGGCTTGCCGACGATGCCTATGCAAGTTATTGGAATCCGGCAGGACTAGGATTTTTAGAAGGAACCGAATTGGCATTAATGCATGTTAATTGGCTTCCAAACCTCGCTGATGATATGGCTTATGATTTTTTTGCTATGCGCAAATCAATCCCTAATATCGGAACGGTTGGTGGGCATTTGATTTATTTAAATCTTGGCGAGCAAACTCGGACAGATGAAATTGGAACTGAGTTAGGAAAATTTTCAAGTTATATGTTTGCCTTTAATCTATCGTATAGTACAAAAATCAATGAAAAATCTGCTTTCGGTATAAATGCAAAAGTATCGTATCAACATTTAACTGATCAGGGAGCAGGTGCTGAGGAAGGTTCAGGAAGTTCAACTGATTTCGGTTTTGATTTGGGTTATATGAAGAAAGAATTTCTCTTGCCACATCTAACTTTGGGAACTACAATTACTAATATAGGACCTAAAGTATCGTTTATTGATCCTGCTCAGGCCGACCCGCAACCAACTAATTTTACATTAGGCTTTAATTATCAGGTGCTTAATTCTGAATATAATAAACTTTCTGTAGTGTGGGATATTAATAAATTATTAGTTGCTTCATATCCTGACATGGATTGGGATGGTGACGGCATTATCGGTGGCTACGATGAGGATGGGAATGAAACAACCAAAAACGCATTTTATAATAATGATGGAAAACAAGAAACCGCCCATACCGATCCCTTATATTTGGCATTATTCACTTCCTGGTTTGATGATTGGTTCTTAGGCGGCGATATTGATATGGCTTCTGCCGGCAATCTTGCCGATGGCATAATCGGGGGTTGGAATTGGGTGGATAATAACGGCAATGGTAATATTGATGTTGATGAAGGAGAAATGGTTGAATCTGAAGGGGGAAAATATAACGAATATGGACAAAAGGAAGTTGGAAGCGGAGATGCTCGTTCGATTAAAAATGAGCTTAGGCAAATTGTTCATAATATTGGCTTAGAATATTGGTATGCAAATGTATTTGCTATTCGATTAGGATATATTTACGATTATAACGGAAAATTATTTAACCCAACAATGGGTGTTGGTTTACGTTATGGTGGATATGGATTTGATTTTGGTTATACTTTTGGTGAACCGGGTCATCCGCTAGAAAATACAATGCGTTTTTCCCTTAACTGGGCTTTTTAAAATATAAATATAGATATAATTAATTATTAAAATGTACGGTCGTTTTAGCAAGATGTTTATGATTGTCTTGCTAACGACCGTTTCTTTATTATGGGGGGCAATCGAACACGATTTAAAGCTATTAGTCTTACGTGTAGATTTCATAGCTGACAATCATGAGGGAACAACCGGAAACGGCAAATTCCTACTAACTAATGCATCAGATTATTGTGGTAATTATACAGTTGACCCTCCACCACATGATAAATCGTACTTTGAATCGCAATTAAAAGCACTTGATAGTTATTTCCGTTCAGTTTCTAATGGACATTTTGGAATCGATCTTGAAAGATCAGATATTTTCCCAACTGATCCTGAATTGGTTTACACTATGCTGGATTCTATGTCTTATTACCATCCCTTTTTAAGTGATTTAGGTCAAGAAGAAAGAGATTTTAAACACGAAAAACGAATCGTAGAATTATTTTCAGACGCTGTAACAACTGCAGATTCATCTGATAATATAATATTCAGTAATTATGATGTAGTTGTAATATTCCATGCAGGGGTTAGTCAGGATTTTGCATTTGAAATTGATACCACTCCTGAAGATATACCATCGACCTATATTGATTATTCAATGATACGTAAGCATATTAGGAATGCTGGAATTAATGTGGGTGATACATACATTAAAAGTGGCATTATACTACCCGAAACACAAAATCATGTTCTATTTCCTGAAATGGTAGAACAATTTGAGAAAAGTGGTATTCAAAATATTTGCAATTATCAATATGGATTAACCGGAACATTTGCTATGTTAATTGGACAAGCCATCGGTTTACCGCCTTTGTGGAACACAGAAACAGGTGAAAGTGGAATAGGTGTATTTGGTTTAATGGATCAAGGATCAAATAATGGTCAAGGATTAATTCCTGCACCGCCAATGGCTTGGAATCGAATATTATTTGGATGGGAGGAGCCGGAAGTTATAATTCCCGATGATATTGTAGAAATTGAATCAAGACCGACAGGAAAAATACTAAAAGTTGATATAGACGACGATGAATACTTTTTAATAGAAAATAGAACTAATTGGTTTAGATCAAATATTGATATTGATTCGGTTAGACAAGTAGTTTATAATAAAACGGATACGATTCCAAATATCATCGAAATTATTTTTGATTCAGTCGGGGTTGTAAGGGATGAGAATGGTGTTATTGTTGCGGTACCCGATTATGACATTGGTCTACCGGGCTCTGGACTATTAATTTGGCATATCGATGAATCAATTATTTCAGATAATATTCAATTAAATTCAATCAATAATGATCCAAAATTCAAAGGAATTGATTTAGAGGAGGCGGGTGGCGCTCAAGATATCGGTTATGTAAGTACAGCCCTTTTCCGAAACCCATCAATAGGTGAACCGTTTGATATGTGGTACCGAGGCAATCCGGAATATGATGAAGTCAATGCGAATACTAAAGGTAATCCACTTGAATTTAATTCAATGACTTATCCTAATACGAATTCTAATGCTGGTGCAATATCTAATTTAAATATCGGAAATATTGGATATGCATCTGACAAAATGCAGATTACAATTTCAAATGGTTTGACGCTTTCGGGTTTTCTCGATACTTCTTTGCATATACTCTATCATACTGATATTACAGGAGATGGAAATAAAGAAATTATAGGTGGTAGCAAAAAGTTATGGTGGTCGGATATGGAAATTATAGATAAAAATGAATTTTATGAATTACCTTCAACCAACAATTTATTTGTTATGACAAATATCAATAATAATAATTTAGTTGTATTGTCGGATTTAGGTGATTCACTTAAGATGATTTGGTTCGAATACTATGACGGATTTGTCATTAAACGTGATTCTACATTATATGATATTCCTAAATTGACTTCTCATCTAACCGGAAGTTTGGATAGTGACGAAGTAAATATTGTTAATGATGCACCGGAAATATTATTAATAAATACCAAATCCGATTCAAATATTTCAGTTAGAATTCCTTTTGAGGGTGGAATAATAATTGGTGATCAATCAATCGCATATAATGATATTGAATTCCAATATATATCAGCTATAGATTTGGATTTAGATGGAAGAATTGACGTATTAGCTATTGATATTGATGGCAAATTTTATGCATTTAATCAAAATTATATTTACTCAACGGGATTTCCGGTTAATATAGCAGCGATCCCACCAATCCTTGCTAAAAATATTATTGGAGACGAAAAACCGGAAATTATTTTTCAGAATAGTGATGGAGAGATCGTCATTCTAAATAATGTAGGGGAATTGCAGTATAAGTTAACTAATCATAAAAACAGTAGATTACGTATGCTTAGTGAATATAATAATCGGAATATTATAATTACTGAATCAACAATTTGGTCATTTGATGAAGTTGAACCTACAAATGGAAATGAATGGTCAATGTATTATTCCGATGAAATCAATTCCAATACAATAACAATTGAGTATATAAAGGAAGCGACGAACGGAGATAAACTTATTGATAAAAAACGTACTTATGTTTATCCAAATCCGGTAAGAGATGGAAATGCCAAAATCAGAGTATTCAATTATTCAGCTGAAAAGATTAATTTAAAAATATATGATGCAGCGGGATATTTTATTGATGAAATCAAAAGTAATATCGATGTAAAGAACAGTGTCTGGGAAACCGAATGGGATGTAAGGGGTATTGAATCCGGCGTTTATCTTATTAAGCTGACAGCAACAAATCAATATCGTGAAGAATCAACAATATTAAAAGTAGGCGTGATTCATTGAAGTATTACTTTATATTACTTTTATTTATTATCCCGATTAATTTAAGTTCTCAAGGTCAATATAATTACCCGGAGATTGAGTGGCAAACAATAGAAACCGAGCACTTTAAAATACATTTTTATTCTGATACGGAAATCTTAGCTCATGAAGCAGCGGGAATTCTTGAATATATTTATCCATTTATTACAGATTTATATCAACATGAACCAAAGGAAAAAACGCATTTAATTTTTATAGATACGGAAGATGTTGCAAATGGTGTGGCATATTATTATGATAATAAAATGGAGATATGGGCGTTACCTTTGGACATCGCTTTGCGTGGCAGCCATAAGTGGTTAGAGAACGTATTAACGCATGAGTTTACTCACATTATTTCTATACAAAAAGCGATGAAAGCCGGTACATCAATTCCCGGAGCTTTTTTCCAATGGATTGGCTATGAAAACGAGACGCATAAAAATGTATTGTATGGTTATCCCAATACGGTGGTTAGTTACCCAATTCCGGCGGCTGTGGTACCACCTTGGTTAGCTGAGGGAACTGCTCAACATATGTACGCCAATTCAGATTGGGACACATGGGATTCTCATCGTGATATGATTTTGCGTGACCAAGCATTGAATGATAATTTGTTATCTTTTGAGGAAATAAATACTTTCGGAAAATGTGGTATTGGAAATGAATCGGTATATAATTCCGGCTATGCGTTTGTGAACTATATTGTTGAAAAGTTTGGCGAAGAAACGCTTCGATTATTAATGGAAGAACTATCGAATCCATTTCAATATTCCATAGATAAAGTTATTGAGAAAACAACAGGAATTGGCGGAAAAGAATTGTACGAAAAGTATATTGATGAATTAATTGAAAAATATCGAAACTCTACAAAATCCATTAGTGAAGGTGGTAATTATATAAAAATATTACAAAATGTAGGTACCACTAATTTATATCCAAAATGGTCAAATGATGGAAGTCGGTACGCCTATATTTCCAACAAAAAAAATGATTATTTTAGTCAGACTGATCTTTATGTTTACAATTTTACTTACCAAGAAGATAAAAAAATTGCTTCGTTGGTGCACTCCGCTCCTACATGGGGAACCGGAGACAGTATTATTTATTACAGCAAGAAGCCCAATATGAACAATTTGAAAGGGTATCGCTACTATGATCTCTATGCTTATGATATTAAAGAAGATAAGGAAACAAGGCTGACAAAATCAGCTCGGGCAGTGTCACCGGTTTTTATCGAATATTTAAATTCGATTGCTTATATCGCTATGGATAGCGGGAAACAAAGCATTTTTATTTATTCATTGGAGTCAGATGAATCTAGAAAAATTAAAGTTTTTGATGACAATAGAATTTTACACAATTTATACTTTAACCCAAAAGAAAATAGTTTATTATTCGATTATACAACTCATCACTTCAGAAATATTGCTTCCTTATCATTAGATGATTATGATGTTACTGATATCATTTCTACAGTTGATAATGACGAAAGAGATGTTTGTATCACTAATGTTGGAAAGTTGCTATTTTCTACTGATATAGATGGTATTTATAATATTTCACAACAAGATACTTTTGGTGTAAATCACTATACCAATGTAAAGGGCGGTGCTTTTATGCCCAATGTAAATAAAGATGGGAAAATATTATTTTCATTATATCAAGATGGTGGATATAAAATTGCAATAATTGATACTCCTAAAGCAGTTAATTCAGTAGCTTATTCTAATCTTGATCATTCAAAGTATCATGCACCTATTAACAATCCTGACCATAGCATTGCTGAAAAGTATCAAGATAATTTTGCACAAATGTTTGTGATGCCACGCTTAATGATTGACTATGGTACTTTTAAACCGGGATTCTATTTTTATTCAAGTGAAATATTAGATAAGTTGTCTTTGAGTGGGGGAGTAACCGTTAATTTTGATAAAGATATAGATTTTTCTTTTAATTTGGCTTATCGAAAATTGTATCCAACTGTTTATACTGAGTTTATGTATGCTACCCGGAATACGGTTGAACAATCTAAATATTCGGTTTACGATATTGATGACAGATTAAAATTTCGCTTTGTTTTAATGCAAGCCGGACTGCAATTACCATTTTTTGGCAATGATGTAATTGATATTTATGCGCGATGGCAAAGATATCGAGCATTCATTAAAGAGAGTATTAGACATTTAAGTCTTGATGTTGGATATGCTTACGATTATTATCGTGGTTTGTCAACAGGAGTCAAATTCGGTTGGGATAATATTAAAGCAACCGTTGATCGAAATATTAATCCTTCTAAGGGCTATAAATTCAGAGTAAATATGTCTTATGAAATGAATGATTTTATTGAAGGATTAAATTTATCAAATTCCGGAACACTAGTTGAAGAATTTGCTCCGAATAATTATTTAAAAATTGATGCAATTGGTTCTTTTCACACTACTATTTTATCATCAAAAAGATGGACTTTGAATTTGACTGCGAAAAGTGGTTGGTTATCTAATTCTTCGGTTGAATCATTTTTCAACTACTTTGGAGGCGGTATGGATGGTATTCAAGGCTACCCATATTATAGCTTTGAAGGAACAAATTCCATTTTTTCGGAAGTTGCCTTGCGGATTCCGATGTTTAGACAATTACATATACCGTTGGGTTGGATGATATGGCAAAATTCCACAATTGGCATTGAATATCAATTTGGTGATACCTGGACTGATGAATTTAATATGAAACAATCTGTAGGTCTTCATTTGCGATTCAATGGATTTTCGTTTTATAATTATCCAACAGCATTAGGTTTTGAAGTTCACCATGGCTTAACAACTTTTACTAAATTCAGCAACGGTAACGAAATAAACTATGGTGATGAGAATCGATATTATCTAACTTTACTATTCGGATTTTAAATTGCGGAAAATAATTACATTATTCATAGTGCTTTCTACAATTGTCTGCGGAGACGATTTATTAATAAATCTCGATAATCGTTTTGCTACGAAAGTAGATTTAACAAATCTTGTTCACAATTCAATATTTTCGGATTCATTAGATATTAATAGTAAGCAATCCATACTAAAACCGATGATTGCTTCATTAGTCATACCTGGATTTGGACAATATATAAATCGTTCACCATGGTGGAAAACAGTTTTGTTCGCCGGAGTTGAAGTTGCAGGTATAACAGGATACATATCGTGGATAAATAAAGCTGATGATATTACTAAAGACTATGAAAATTGGGCTGATGAACATTGGAATATGAGACGTTGGGTAAATGATAGTGCAATTTTGTTAAGCGATATAAAAGCAAATGGATTTCCTAATGTTAATGATGTACGAATTGATGGAAGTCATCACATTACCATTATTATAAATGGAAAATATGAATCCTCTGAAATATTATTAGAAAATCCTAATATTGAATATGTTGAATTAAGAGATTGGGATTTTTATGAAGGTATAGGCAAATATGATCAATTTGTAGCCGGTTGGGATGATGCAATATCAAATTGGGAAATAGTACGAAAGAAGATCAAGAATGGAGAAGACGAGTTAATTGTGATGACTCCCAATAAACAGCATTATTTAAATTTACGTAATGATAGCAATGTTCTTTATAAAAATGCTAAGTTTGCTGTTAGTGCATTATTATTTAACCATATTTTTAGCGCATTAGACGCATTGTGGAACGCGAATAAAAACAAAGATCTATCTTATAAGTTAGACGTATCTATAGGATCAGAATCAAACTATGTAATCAAAGGAATATCGGTTCAATGGAATTTGTAAAGAGAATAACCAAAATAAGAATAATTAATTTTATATTAATAGTAATTAGTTTAGGAATAATCGCTAGTTGTGCTGGAAAAAACCCGGTTAAGAAATTACCGCTTGAAGAGCGATATAAACGCGGACAAGAATTTCTTGAGAATAAGAAGTATTATAATGCGCAACAGGAATTCCAAATCATTGTATTAAGTGGTTCACACACCGAGTGGGGCGATGATGCACAATTTTATTTGGCAGAATCATATTTTAAGAATAAGGAATATATTATAGCAATTAATGAATACGAACGATTAACTCGTAAAATGAAATATAGTCCATATGTTGAAAAATGTAGATGGCGGATTTGTGAGGCATATGTTGCCGAATCTCCAAATTATTATCATGATCAAAGTAATACACATAAGGCATTACAAAAACTCCAGGAATTCATTGATGAGTATCCTAATTCAGAATATCGTGATAAAGCAAATAAAACAATTAAGAAGCTTCGTAATAAATTGGCCGAAAAAATATTAGAAACAGCATTATTGTATATAAAACTACATGCTTATGATTCTGCTATAGTAGCCTTCGAAGATTTATTAGGACAATACTACGACACTGATCTTGCAGAAGAAGCACATGTTGGAATAATTCGGTCATATTCGTTAATGAAAAAAGTAGAAGAAGCAGAAAATTATTACAAATCTAATGAGGGCAAAATTTCATCATCTGCTTTAAAAGCGAAATCTCTTGAATATATTAAATCAGCAGAATCGGACGGAAACAAATGAAAAAATGTATATTTGGCGGGACATTTGATCCTCCTCATATAGGACATTTATTAATTGCTCAAACGATTTGCGAAGAAGAGAAATTTGATAAACTTATTTTTGTTCTAGCTCTTAAAAATCCACATAAATCTAACAATAATACTTCTTCGATTGATAAAAGAATGAAAATGTTGGAAATTGCTGTTGAGGGAAATTCCCATTTTGAAATATCAGATGCTGAGATTAAGAGGGGGGGGATTTCCTACTCTATTGATACAATTAGACATATTAAAAAGGAACAAAAACTTAAACGAGATGAATTGTATTTTTTAATTGGTAGTGATATTCTTAAAACTTTTCATAAATGGCATGAACCATTAAAAATATTGGAAGAATGTCAAGTTATTGTAGCAATTCGTCCCGGATTTAAACCAAGTTCTGTTCCAAGTTGGATTTTAAGTAAAATTCAATTCGCAAATATTCCACGATTTGAATTATCAGCTACTCAGATTCGTAAAAGATGGAAAGAAAATAAAACTATACGATATATGGTGACACAACCTGTTTGGGAATTCATAAATAAGAATTCACTGTATATCTAATGTTTATTAGTATTCTTTATTTAATTATCGGCGGTGCCTTTCTATTTTTTGGAGCAGATTGGTTAGTAAAAAGTGCTGTCTTTTTTGCAAATCGTTTAAAAATATCATCTTTTGTAATTGGATTAACTGTAGTTGCTTTTGGAACGTCATTGCCAGAATTAGTTATCAGCATGGAAGCAGTATTAACTGATGCACCGACAATTGCTATTGGAAACGTAATTGGCTCAAATATTGCCAATGTCGGATTAGTATTTGGTTTCACTTCATTAATTTTTCCTATAGCTAGTCATTTCCAACGTATAAAACGAGATTTATACATTTATCTATTTGTATGTATTGTTTTCATTGTTTTTCTTTATGATGGAGTTATTTCTCGAATTGAAGGATTTGCTTTATTCACAGGATTAGTACTCTATACTTGGTCGTGTATAAAATTTAGGCGAGAACAGGATGTTGAATCGGTAACACCAATCGGAAAAACTAGTAAAGCATTGATACTATTTATATTTGGAATTATCGGATTGTATCTTGGAGCAGATATATTTATTAAAGGAGCTATAGGACTTGCAAGTATATTAGGTGTGAGTGAAGTAGTAATTGGTATGTCGGTTGTGGCGCTCGGAACGTCCCTACCTGAATTGTCAACTTGCGTTGTTGCATCGTTTCATAAGGAACATGCTATTTCAGTTGGCAATATAATTGGATCAAATATATTTAACATTTTATCAGTGATTGGTATTGTCGGTTTTGTAAAACCGATAATAAGTCCGAAAGAAATTATGACTTTTGAAATTCCTATTATGATTGCCTTTGGACTAATACTCATACCATTAGGACTAGTAAAACAACCTATTTCTAGAATTTATTCGTTTCTCTTAATTACAACATATTTTGCATTTATTTACGGTTTATTCTTAAGATAGTAACATAAATTCAATGTAATTATAATGATTGGTTTTAATAATGTAACATATACTTATCCAAACGGAATGGGCGTTTTTAATGTCCATTTTAGGATATTACCCGGCGAGTTTTCCTTTCTAATCGGACCTTCAGGAGCGGGAAAAACAACTATTATTCGGTTGATTTATATGGATTTATTACCGGATAAAGGTGAAGTCAATGTAAATCGATATTCGTCAAAAAAAATTAGAAAACGTAAAATTCCACACTTAAGACGTGATATTGGAATGATTTTCCAGAATTTCAATTTGTTGAATGATCGAAATTTATTTGAAAATGTTGCATTACCGCTTCACATAGTTGGTTGTAATAAAAAAGAAATTCAAGATAGAGTGATAGCAATTTTAATAGAAGTTGGTCTCGAAGATAAAGCGTATGAATATCCATGGGAATTATCTGGTGGAGAACAACAAAGAGCATGTATTGCGCGAGGACTTGTAAAAGATCCTGATATTATTCTAGCAGATGAACCAACAGGGAATTTGGATCCTTCAACTGCATTACAGATAATCAGATTATTAGAACGAATCAATAGAAAAGGAACTGCGGTTTTAATGGGTTCTCACAATTATAGATTAATTAAAGAATTAGGTCACCGTTTTATTGAAATTAAAAATGGAATTATACAAAGCAGATGAGTAAACTGATTTATCTATTGCATGAAGGAATACGAAATCTATGGAGACATAAATTAACTACATTTACAGCCATTGGATCTGTATTCCTTTCTTTAGTGATAATTGGAATCTTCATAATAGTCCAACAAAATTCCCACCAGTTAATAGATTACGTCAGATCAGAATATAGAATTGAAGTGTTCTTTGAAGATCATGTGAATAATGAGGATGCGCAGTTAATAGTAGATCAAATAAAAGAATTAGATGGCGTGCAATCCATTGCTATAGTTACAAAAGAAGATGCATTAAAGATATATCAAGATCAATTTGATGAAAATCTGATTGATATATTAGGGTACAATCCACTTCCTAGCAGCGCTGTGATAAATATAGACAAACATGGTAATACGGAAGTTGATGTTGAACCATTAATGACTAATTTGGAAAAAATTCCAAATGTTGATGAAGTAGTCTATGAAAGTACTTTAATCAGACGAGTAGAATACTTTTATAAAACCATCGTTAAAATACTATCATATATTGCGATTGGATTGTTAGTAATTACTATAATTGTGATCTCAAATACGGTAAAACTATCTGTCTATGCTAAGCGAGATCTTATTCAGAATTTAAAATCCATTGGTGCTACAAATATGTTTATAAAAACTCCGTTCATTATAGAAGGTATTTTAGACGGAATATTAGGCTCACTATTAGCGATTATAGTGTTATTTGTCGCAGCGAGAAGCGCAAATGCATATTTTGCAGATTTATTCTCATTCAAAATATTATTTAATATATATGGTATGGTATGGTTGATGGCAATTGCGATTTTAATTGGTTTGATAGGAAGTTACAGAGGAATAAGAGTTCTACTAAAATAAACTCAATATTGACAGTCAATTTTTAAATGCTCTAAATTTAATGTTATGGATAAACCAAAATATACTCATTTGAATGAAAGGAAAGGCAATATCTTACGTATTGTAATTGAAGATTATATTACAGAAAACCGACCTGTTGCTTCCAATAATATTAAAATGAAGTATAATATTCCTTTCAGTCCTGCCACAATTAGAAATATTTTGGCAAGGTTGGAATATTTTGGATTCCTAAGTCATGCTTATACATCATCGGGGCGCGTTCCGACTGATTTAGGTTATCGTTATTATGTAGATAATGTCATCAATCATGATGAAATGGAAACAGGATTATTCGAAGATGTTCAAGAACAGTTGTTAAGTATTTCCGCCAATGTCGATGAATTAATGCAAGGGACAGCTCTAATGTTAGCTAAAGTAAGCGGTTTGTTTGGAGTAGTGATCATTTCTGAAGTGCGAAAAAGTATTTTAACTGAGATCGAATTAGTATTATTGTCATCTGATAGATTAATGATGGTTATTGCATTGAAATCAGGATTGCTGAAATCACTTGTTTTAAATCTTGATATTTCTGTTAGTCCAAATGATATAACTATTGTAAACCGTATATTACGCGAAAGATTAATTGGACTTAGTGTCGATGAAATACAAGCTTCAATATCTGATTTGTTGAAAAATTATAATGTACCACAACATGAAATTATTCAGATAATTTTTCAACACCCACAGCTTCCAATCCAATTGAATAGAAATAATCAATTGTATATGTCATCTTATCAAGGGTTATTAAGTCATCCTGAATTTCACGAATATGAAATATTACAAAAAACAATTTCAGGTCTGGATGAAAAACATATAAAGCATATTTTATCTAATAAAATTTTAAAGCAAAATATGCTTACAATAATTGGAAATGAGAGTGAAAATGATTTATTAAATCATTGTTCCATAATTGCCGCTAGTTTTGAAAGTGATTCAATCACTGGGAAACTTGGGATATTTGGACCAACTCGCATTCCATATAAAAATATAATTAGAATTTTAAAAGAATTTGTGGAGATTATGCCTAATGTCTGTTGAGAAGAAAAGCACGCCAAAAAATGGTTCACCAATTGCCGGAGAACCAACAAAAAAGAAAAGTACAAAGCCTAGATTGTCGGGTGATAAAAAGAAAATCCTAGAATTAACAAATCAAGTTGCTGAACTTAAAGATAAAAGACTGCGATTAAAGGCTGAATTCGAGAATTTTCGAAAACGACGCGATAAAGAAATGTTGCGAATGTTTGAATATGAAGGAGAGGGGATTCTGAAAGATTTGTTACCAATAGTAGATGATTTAGAGAGAGTCGTGAGCGTGGTCAAAAGTGAAAAAAAGAAGGATGATGTAATTATAAATGATGGTATGAAATTAATTATCGCAAAAATTGAAAAATATTTTACAAAATGGCAGGTTCAACCAATTGGCAAGCCCGGTGATTCCCTTGATATTGATTTGCATGATGCGATGATGGTAAAGACTGAAAAAGGAAAAAAGGATAATGAAATTTTGGAAGTATTTGAAAAAGGTTATAAATATAAAGATCATGTATTGCGTCATGCTAAGGTCATTGTAAATAAGAAATGAGAGATTTATACGAAATATTAGGTGTCGACAAAGGCGCTTCTAAGGATGAGTTAAAGCGTGCATATCGCAATATTGCGAAGAAATACCATCCTGACCGCAACCCCGATAATAAAGAAGCTGAGCAAAAATTCAAGGAAGCTGCGGAAGCTTATGCAGCTTTAAATGATGATAATAAGCGCGCAAAATATGATCAATTTGGTCATGCGGGAGTTGGAATGGGTGATATGGGTGGACAAGGATTCGATGGCATGCATTTCTCGATGGAGGATATATTCAGTCAATTCGGTAGCATATTTGGTGGCCGTCATCCATTTGAAGATATTTTTGGAATGGGTGGTACAACTCGATCAGCTCGTAGTGGGTATCGCAAAGCTAAGGATTTGCGAGTATCACTAAAATTAGATTTTATTGATATTTTAAACGGTACTGAAAAAACCATTAAAATTAAACGTAATGAAACCTGTAAAACTTGCGATGGAAGTGGTGCTAAGCATGGTACACGACCAACTCAATGTAAGCAGTGCAATGGTAGCGGCCAAGTAAGACAAGTGAGGCAATCGTTTTTTGGTCAATCGGTAGTTGTGACTGATTGTCCTCTTTGTCGGGGAACAGGGGAATTTATTGAGAATCCCTGTTCATCTTGTAATGGTAGTGGTATTAGAAGAGAAACTGTATCAATTAAAGTAAAAGTTCCGAAGGGTGTTGAAAACGGTAATTACATGACACTTGATAGGCAAGGGAATAAAGGAGGCAAAGGAATCCAACCTGGTGATTTACTGGTATTTTTCGAAGAAAAACCGCATGAATATTTTGTTAGAAATGGAACAGACATTATATTGGAAGCTCATATTGAGATCGCTCAAGCTGTATTAGGTGATTCTATAACAGTACCAACAATTGATGGGAAAGCCAGTTTAAAAATTCCCAAAGGAATACAATCAGGACAGGTTTTGCGAATGCGTGGTAAAGGTTTACCACGTCTCCGAAGTAATTATCGTGGTGATCAATTAATTAGAATAATAGTTGAAATTCCTACTTCATTATCTAAGCAAGAAAAGAACCTATATAATGAATTAGATAAAATTTCGGGATTAAAAAACCCGTCTTTCAATAAAATGGAATTATAATGCCTTTACTGACTTCTCAAGAAAAAAACTTGACTATTTTTTATTGAGTACTGCCTTAATAGGTTCCGTAATTGGCATTTTTAGACACAATTTGTTAAGGACACCTGAAATTCTATTAGCGTCAAATAATATACCATCATATATTAAAGAAATTGAAAAAGATAATATTATTGAAAAACATAACACTATAATAAAAGAACGATCTCAGTTAGCGAATGCTACGGTAATAAATACAAAGAGTAAAATTGGTAATAATAATAGTAATATCGATTCAAAATCAGTTCAAAAAATAACCACATATAGTGTAGCGAATAAAACTGAATCAAATAAAAAAAAGATTAAGCAAAATCCATTAGAAATAATTAATATTAACATCGCCAGTAAAGAAGATTTTATGACGCTACCATATATTGGCGAAGTGAAAGCAGGGAGAATTATTCAACTTAGAAATGAATTGGGTACTTTTATATCAATAAAAGATTTAGAAAAAGTTAAGGGAATTGGACCAAAAACATTAGCCAGGTTAGAACCATTTATAACCATATAATAGGAATTGAAAGACATGGATAAAAAAATTCAACACAAAACAGATTGGATTGAATTACTAATCGTATTAGCGATTGTATTTTTAATAATCGCAATTTATGTACCGGTAGCGATTTGGGCAGATGAAGACCATTTTGAAGAACTAAGTCATTCGCGTATGCAAAATATATATGATATCGAACGATTTTATGCTCAATTAACAAATGAATATCATCAAAATGGATATGAGGCAATGCACATAATTAATGCTGTAGCCGATTCGGTTACTGCTGATTCTAATTATGTTGGTGAACAAAAATTAAATTTATTAGGCAGCGTAATAGACGTTAATGTACCGCTAGGATTTGTAGTAGAGTTCGATACAACTTTTGGCTTCCATATATTCAAACGTGATACGACAATGGATACTACCTCTACAGTTATTATGTATTCAGAAGAATTGTCAAGGAATGACACAATATTTGTGCAAAAAAAAGAAGTCGCTAATTTACAAGAGGATCCTGCATTTAGAGGTGTGATTAGCGAAGAACCGTTAGAAATCGTAGCAGTCGATTCGTATTATGATAGGTACCGACCGGATTCCACACAATTCTTCTGTCCTATTACAAATAAACCGTTTAAATTAACTTTCAAGGAAGATGGGTTCCGTGTGGAAAGCCCTATCGAAGAAACATATAAAAAACGTAAATATTTAGTATTTTCTTTCAAGGCTGATAACCAAGGTTATATTGAAGACGGTGTTGCCAGTTGGGACTAATTAACAACTAAGATAAATAATACTAATTGATATGAATAGTCTAATAATTACTGACACCCACATTTTATTTGGTGAATGGTCATCCATTAAGAATAAATTTGTACTAAAAGATTTAAAGTATATAGCTCTATCAAAACCTATAAAGGAAGTACTAAAATCTCAAAATGCCATTCGTACTGTTTTAAAAGAAGCATTAGATACATTTCCTATGCAAGGAAACCAAGTCGCTATAGCGATAGATGATGAATTACTATATCATGATAAGTTCACAAGTGATGAATCCTTGACAAAACGTGAAATATGGGATTATATCCAGTGGGAAACAAAACAAAAATGGGGTGAGTTAGGTAATTATTATACAACATTTACCGAAATTGATTCACCAAATCCTAATGTTTTACATAGCATAACATGCCCGTCATTCCTTGTAACTGAAATTAAAGCTATTATCACTAACCTAGGTGGTAAGCCAATTTGGGCAGGTCCGGTAAGTACTATTTATTTAGAAAATAATCAATATCGCAATGCGATTTATATGACTGATGATGATGCATTTATAAAATTCTTTTTTCGTGGTCGCGATGGATATAGTGAAGGTAAATTACGCTTCCTTGCCGGTCAACCAAATGTTACAATTGGAATTGGAGAAAAAGAAGAACAAGCAAATTTATTTAGTTTTCCTAGCGAAGCAAGAGAATTTGTTACTGTTGATCTTCTCGCTGATGCAAAAAATACACATTTACGCCAATTCAGACATAAGCGAATGATACCCTTTGAAGGAATCGAAGTAAAAATTGATGATATTCCGGAAGATGTATCATTTATATCATTAAATGCACTCTCAATTATGATTCGTGATTTTTCCTTTGGTAACTTAGTGGACTTTTTCAATCCAACACAAATACAAAATCGGCGATATGAAGGAATTGGTAAACTTTCATTTGATCTAGAAGGGAAGAGACTTAATATTATAGAAGAACTGTCTGATAAAAAACCTAAGACAACTGTCGATTTAAAAATTCGGAAAGAGAGAGCTGATAAAAAGCAGGCTAAGAAAGACAGAGTTGATAAAAAAAAGGCTGAGAAAGAGCAAGCTAAGATAGACAGAGCCGATAAAAAAAAGGCTGAGAAGGAACAAGCCGAGAAAGACAGAGTTGATAAAAAGAAACCCCAGAAAAAGAAGGTTGCAAAAGATAAAAATAAGTATAAAAAAGTAAATATATCACCTTTTTTACTAATTATATTACTTAGTTTATTGGGTTACTACATATTTTACACCGAAAATGGCACGGATTTATTATCAGCTATAAAGGAAAAGGTTGGTTTGACTCAATCAAATGATAAGTCTGATGGATCAATTTTCTTCGATCAACAGTTTAATCAATCTGCGACACTTATAAATACATATTCAACACTTACATCTATAGTTTCGCCTGATAGTATAATATCATTCAAACTTATTAATACCTCCGGTTCAATTGAATTTATTGGTAAAGATTCTTTAGATATTCCAAATTTTGAACCGACTTTTTATTCTATTGAAACAATAGATTGTTGTGGGGGAATTAAACAGCAGATTGATTTTAATATTATATCGTTACCCGATATTAAATCTAATGTTTGGATAAATTTATCTGACGTCGTAAATCAACTACAATCTTCCTTAGGAATAAATAAACTTCGACAATTAGATATGATTAGTGAAAATGGTACAAACTATAATCCGATTATTTTTGAAGTTGATTCATTATCACAAATTGATATGACGATTCAATATCTAAAATTTATTGGCGATAATGTGATTGTTAGAAAGATTGAAATCGCCAATACACCTCCCACTAATAATTATAGTGGCATATTCTACATAGCTGTATTTGAACCATTATAAAGTATAATAAATTGTGCAGATATTAGCCGGTAGATATAAGGGTGTTAGCATCCAAACTTCGGCCAAATATGAATACCGACCTACTCAATCGAAAGTACGCAAAAGTCTTTTTGATATTCTCGGTGATTTAAGCGATAAAACAGTAATTGATTTATTTGCAGGATCCGGAATATTAGGATTTGAAGCACTTAGCAGGATGGCAAAAAGCGTTATCTTTGTTGAAACGAATAAATATTTAGTGCAATTGTTGTATAAGAATTGTTTAAAATTTGATCAACAAAAATGTATTATTAGAAAAAATGATGTATACAAATTTCTTAATGAAAAACACTCGGCTGATTTAATATTGGTTGACCCACCATATGGTCAAAAAGATTTAAATTTATTAATTAAATTATGCTTAAATATGCTCAATCCGGATGGTACACTAGTTTTAGAAACATCCACAAAGGATGAGCATATTAATGCTGATAGTGAAAGAATTTATGGCAGTACCACACTTTCTTTTTGGAGAAAATAATGAAAACAATAATTTATCCCGGTACATTTGATCCTATTCACAATGGACATATAAATATCGCTGAACGGGCAGCGGTGTTATTTGATAAATTAATATTTGTTGTTGCCGATAATGAGCAAAAAACTTCGATGTTTACTGTTAAAGAGCGAGTTTTAATGATTGAAAAAGCTACGGAACATATTAAAAATATCATTGTTGCTTCCACTTCGGATTTGATTGTTAATTTCGCAAAACGCAAGAAAGCTGTAGCTCTAATCCGTGGATTGAGACATGTTAGTGATTTTGAATTTGAGTTTCAGATGGCAATGATGAACTTCCACTTAAATCCTGAAATTGTTACGATATTTATGATGCCAGATGAACAATACATCCATATAAATTCTACGGTAATAAAAAATGTTTCGAGACTTCACGGAAATATCTCAACTTATATTCCTAAAAGTGTTGAAGAGTGTTTGAATAATAAGAATAAATAAATTATTATGCCTACCTACGATTATATTTGTACTGACTGTAATTATAAATTTGAACATTTTCAATCAATGTCTGATGAACCAATTCGTGTATGTCCGAATTGTAGTGGAAGAGTACGTCGGTTAATAAGTGGCGGGACAGGTTTAATTTTTAAAGGTAGTGGATATTATTTAACCGATTATAAGAGAAAATCAATTTCGCAGGAAGTCCTTAAAAAACCGATAAAATCCAAAGAAACTAAGACGAAAAAGGATAAAAATGACTGATTATAAATTAGCTAAAGTGCCGAATAACGGTGAAATAATTAAATATATTAATGGAGTATTTGAGGTACCAAATAATCCGATTATTCCATTCATCCGTGGCGATGGAATTGGATCGGATATTTGGTCAGCGGCGGTTAGAGTATTTGACGCAGCAGTGCAAAAAACATTTAATAACACTAACAAAATTGAATGGATGGAAATATTTGCTGGAGAGAAAGCTCATGAACTATCAGGTGAATGGTTACCGGAAGAAACTCCACAAATAATAAAAGATTTTGCTGTTGCAATTAAGGGACCGCTAACCACACCCGTTGGTGGTGGAATTAGGAGTTTGAATGTATCATTACGGCAGATATTAGATTTATATGCTTGTATTAGACCGGTTAGATACTTTGAAGGAGTGCCTAGTCCGGTGAAAGATCCGGGTAAATTAAATGTAGTAATATATCGTGAAAATACCGAAGATGTATATGCCGGAATCGAGTGGAAAAGCGGATCAAAAGAATCAAAAAAACTAATTGAATATATTAGAGATAACTTTGGTAAAAATATTAGGGATTTGTCAGGTATTGGAATTAAACCGATTAGTCCATTCGGTAGTAAAAGATTAGTAAAAAAAGCTATTCAATTTGCGGTTGACCAAAATCGTTCATCTGTTACACTCGTTCATAAAGGAAATATACAAAAATATACGGAAGGTGCATTCCGTGATTGGGGCTATGAAGTCGCTAAAAGCGATTTTTCTTCACAAGTTGTAACAGAGGCTGATCTTTGGGAAAAATATGATGGTAAAGTGAATGGGAAAATTGTGATAAAAGACAGAATTGCAGATTCAATGTTTCAGCAAATATTGCTTAGACCGGAAGAATATGATGTTCTTGCAACAACTAATTTAAACGGCGATTATATTTCCGATGCATGTGCTGCACAAGTTGGCGGTCTTGGATTAGCCCCCGGTGCTAATATGTCTGATGAGGTTGCGTTATTTGAAGCCACGCATGGCACAGCTCCAAAATATGCCGGTCAAAATAAAGTTAATCCCGGTTCTATAATACTATCCGGTGTAATGATGTTTGAGCATATGGGATGGCAAAAGGCTGCAGATATGATTGTTGATGCAATTCAGCGTACAATTACTCAAAAAACAGCAACTTATGATTTAGAACGGCAAATGGAAGGTGCAACAAAAGTATCAACTTCCGGTTTTGCCGATGCAATTATAGCGAATTTGTAACTTATTAAAAAAGGTATAGTGGTACGCTTAATTAATTATGTTTATAGACTATACAAAAGTTACTTGTTATTCAGGCAATGGAGGTGCTGGAAGAATATCGTTTAGACGGGAAAAGTTTGTCCCGAAAGGTGGACCGGATGGCGGAAATGGTGGAAAAGGTGGTGATATTGTTTTTATAGTTGATGCTAATCTGTATACATTGCAAGATATCCGTTATAACCGTATTTATAAAGCACAACATGGTGAACCCGGTGGAAAAAGCGAAAGAACAGGGAAAAATGGTGTTGATTTATTAATTCGTGTACCGCCCGGGACTATTATCAAAGATTCAGAAAGTGATAAAGTTTTAGCTGATTTAGTTGATGATGATGACAAATATATTTCATGTAAAGGCGGAATTGGTGGTAGAGGTAATGTAAATTTTAAATCAGCAACAAATCAAACTCCAAGAATTGCGCAGCCGGGAATGCCAGGTGAAAAAGGTACCTTTAATTTAGAGTTAAAAGTATTAGCTGATGTAGGTTTAGTTGGTTTACCGAATTCAGGAAAATCAACTTTACTTTCGAGGATTACATCGGCAACACCGAAAATTGCAGATTATCCATTCACTACATTGCAACCATATTTAGGCATAGTCAAAGTTGGCAATTTTAAATCATTTGTGATGGCAGATATACCGGGAATTATTGAAGGTGCAAGTGAAGGGAAAGGTTTAGGACATCAGTTCTTAAAGCACATAGAAAGAAATAGATTGTTGCTATTTTTAATTGATTCTCAAAACGAGGAGCCATTAAATACATTAAAATTATTAAGAGAGGAACTATACGCACATAATTCATCATTAAAAGAAAAACCCTACATTATTGTAAGGTCTAAATTTGATCTGATCATTAATGATAAATCAAAAATGGAGTGGCCAATTGAAATGGGGGATTCCATTGATATATCAGCAGTTACAGGTTATGGAATTGATAAATTAATTAAGCTAATTGATAAGAAATTGAATGAAAATTGATCAAATTGTAGCGATATTCAATTTGCTAAATGTTCCAAAAGTTGGTCCACAAAAAGTACGGAATCTTGTTTCAAAATTTAATACACCTGTAAGTATTTTTTCATTAACAGAACAAAAACTTTGCAGTGTAGAAGGGATTGATCAAAAATCTGCAAAAGCAATACGGTCTTTCAAAGATTTTGAAATAGGGGAAAAGTTAGCTGAGAAAACTATTTCACAGGGTATTACAATATTTACTTTGTGGGATAAAGAGTATCCACAATTATTAAAAAAATATATGACCCGCCAGTATTACTATTTTCAATTGGTAAACCACTAAATGTAAAAGAAGATGCAGTAGCGATAGTAGGTACAAGATCTGCAACACAATATGGTAAACGGGTAACAATAAAATTGGCAACTGAGCTTTCAAGTAAAAATATTGTGATAGTCAGTGGATTGGCTCGTGGTATAGACACTGTTGTTGAAGCTGGAAATAAAAGTGGTGCTATTCTCACAGCATTAAATGCAGTTGATCAAAACAGAGAAATATTTGCAGTACCCGGACGAATTGATGATAAACAAAGTTTAGGGTGTATTAGATTAATCCGTAACGGTGCGATACCTGTCCAAAATGGTGAACAAGTTGTTGATAATATTAAAAATCAACTTTTTAATCCAATTACACCGGTTCAACAAAATATTAAATTGGATTTATCGAATGAAGAACAAAAAGTATTTAAACATTTATCAAATGATCCGATACATATTGATTTACTAAGTGAAAAATCAGGGATCGGTGTAACATCTTTGCTAGGAATATTACTATCTTTGGAATTAAAAGGTGCAATTGTGCAAATAGGCGGGAAGCAATTTGTTATATCTTAAAAAATGTGTTTTATCAACTTGAACTTAGTATTACTGAGAAGTAATTTCGCCGGTTAGTTTTTAACAATAATTATAAGGAGAGGTGGCCGAGCTGGCTGAAGGCGCTCGCCTGCTAAGTGAGTGTTCCGCTTGAAACGGAACCGAGGGTTCGAATCCCTCCCTCTCCGCAATACAAACGAATACTAAAAATAATATAATGGTAGAAGATAAGAAAAAAATAATACCCGATCATATAACAGAACAACAAAAGAAAGATACCGGATTAGCGTTAACCTTATTATTCCTTATAATAGGGCTAATTACAAAAGATGTACTATTTTTCAAGTTAACTATCCCTATTATATTGTTTACGATGTTACTTCCTAAGTTATTATATCCGGTTGCAATATTTTGGTATAGCCTATCAAATTTGCTTGGATTTTTTATTTCAAAGATTGTCTTGTCAGTTATATTTATACTATTAATCGTACCCTTTGGATTATTTCGAAGATTGTTTGGAAAAGATAATTTACAATTAAGACAATTTAAAGTATCAAAAAGTTCTGTCTTGATAAATAAAAATCACACCTATACACGTAAAGATATAATAAAACCATTTTAAGGTAAAATATGTCAGAATATATTTTAGGAATATCAGCTTACTATCATGATAGCGCAGCTGCGATTATTAGAGACGGTGAAATATTAGCTGCCGCACATGAAGAACGATTCACCAGAATCAAACATGATATGTCATTTCCAACTAATGCAGTAAAATATGTATTAAAAGAAGCAGGAATAGATTTTGAAGATTTAACAATTATTTCTTTCTATGATAAACCATTAATTAAGTTTGAGAGATTACTGGAAACTTATCATGCTTTCGCGCCAAAAGGTTTAGCAAGTTTTGTGACAGCAATTCCGGTTTGGATAAAAGAAAAATTATTTATGAGAAGAATGTTGAATAACAAATTTTCAGAATTATTAACAAATCCCAGTAATAAATCAAAAATTCCACTGCATTTCCCTGAACATCATTTATCTCATGCCGCTAGCGCATTTTATCCATCTCCATTTAAGGAAGCTGCAATTTTAACTATTGATGGAGTAGGTGAATGGGCTACATCAACTATCGGTTATGGAACCGGTAGTCAAATTACCATCCTAAAAGAACTTCATTTCCCTCATTCTGTTGGATTATTATACTCTGCGTTTACATATTATACCGGATTCCGAGTAAATAGCGGAGAATATAAATTGATGGGCTTAGCTCCTTACGGTATCCCCAATTCTGAGCAAACTCAACAATTTAAAGAATTAATTTATAAAGAATTAATTGATGTTAGAGAAGATGGATCAATTCTTCTCAATATGAAATATTTTAGTTTTGCCACCGGACTTAAAATGTGTAATAATAAAAAATGGGAAGAATTATTCGGTATTCCTCCTCGTAAAAGTGAAACAGACATTACTCAGGAATATATGAACATGGCTCTGGCAATACAGCAGGTTACAGAAGACATCGTTTTAAGATTAGCAAAAACTGTAAAAGAGCTTACTAAAAAAGACTATCTAGTTATGGCGGGTGGTGTTGCTTTAAATAGTGTAGCAAACGGTAAATTATTGCAAAGTGGATTATTTAAGGATATTTGGATTCAGCCGGCTGCAGGTGATGCGGGAGGAGCGGTTGGTGCAGCATTAGCATCTTGGTATATTGGAACAGATAAACAAAGGAACCTTGAAAAGGATTCTGATTCTATGATGGGTGCATATCTCGGACCGGAGTTTGGAGAAAAACAGATTCAAGCTGTTCTATCTAAATTTGATGCTAATTATTCATGTTATAATGATTTTAATAAGCTTTCCAAAGATATTGCAAGTTTGATTGATAAAGGTAATGTAATTGGGTGGTTCCAAGGTCGTATGGAATATGGTCCGAGAGCATTAGGTAATAGAAGCATTATAGGAGACGCACGAAATCCTAAAATGCAGAAAAAAATGAACCTGAAAATAAAATATCGTGAAGGGTTTAGACCGTTTGCACCGTCCGTTTTGGAAGAAGATATTGGAGAATATTTCGAACTTGATCGACCAAGTCCATACATGCTTTTAGTCGTTCCCATTAAAGAGAATAGGAGAATACCTAGACCTAAGAATTATGACGGTTTACAACTTCTTGATCGTTTATATCAATTAGGTTCAGATGTACCAGCCATTACTCATGTTGATTATTCAGGCCGTCTTCAAAGTGTGAATAAAAATACTAATCCAAAATACTGGCAGGTAATAAATGAATTTAAAAAATTAACTGGATATGGCATAATCGTGAATACAAGTTTTAATGTACGAGGTGAACCGATTGTATGTACTCCTGAAGATGGATATCGATGTTTTATGCGCACTGAAATGGATTATCTTGTACTTGGTAATTATTTATTAAAGAAAAATGATCAGCCATCTTGGCAAGAAAAAGAAAATTGGGAAGAAAAATTTAAACTTGATTGATATTATATTGATTATAGTAAATTTTATAAACTAATAAATATAGGTTTAATATGGAATTTTTAAAGGATATTTGGGGATTCGTAAAACACCGAAAAAAATATTGGCTGTTACCAATCATATTCGTCTTACTTCTTTTTGGTATATTGATAGTTATTGGTGGTGGTACAGCTGCTGCGCCTTTTATTTATACATTATTTTAATCAATAATAGATTTATAAGAAGTAGCTGCATTTTACTAGAAATCTGAAATAATATAATTTTTATTAAATAGCATCGGTTATATCTGATCCATGTGATGCTAACTATATAACACCGTTGTAAGTATAATTTATTAAGTTTAATTTTATAATCTTATTATAAATCAAACTAGTTTGAGAAGTATCATGAAACACTATATTTATTTTATTGTTGTAGCATTATTGGTTATTAGCTGCAGTACGAAGCGGGAAGCAATTGGTGCGGCTGATGAGATAATTGTTATTGTGTCTAAAGAAGATAGAAGTAGCATTAACAATGCTTTAACACAAATATTCTCAGATACGTTATTTACACCGCAACCGGAACCTATTTATAAATTAAATTATGCTGATCCGATTGGATTTAACGAATTGAAACGTCAAACAAATTTGATAATTGGTTCAATTGGTACCAATGAATTGAATTCTGGTACAAAATTAGTTAAGTCGCTTTTAGGCGAGGAATTATTTACTGAAACGATTAGCGGCAATAAGCAAATTATATTTTCTGAAGACCAATTTGGACGCGACCAATTATTTATGATAATTAGCGGAAAAACGATCAGTGATATTAATACTGCTCTTTTAGAAAAATCTGAATGGATAAAATCATATTTTGATAAAATATTTATCGAAAAACAGAAAAAATATTTATTCGGAAATGATCGGTTAAAAAAATTATCAAAAGAATTTAAACAGAAATATGGATGGAAAATACAAATACCTTGGGGTTGGGAAGTAATCAAAGAATTACCGGATAGTAATTTTATTTGGTTAGGGCGAGAATTGCCTTACCAGTGGTTTTCTATTCATTGGGAGGATGGTTTTATTGTTGAAGACTCAACTATGGCTATTGATTATTCTAATCGGTTTCCGCAAGAATACTATAAAAGTGTAAGGTACAATGATTATAAATATAAACTGGAACAAGTTGTTTTTAATAATTGGACAGCATGGAAATCGGTTGGTATTTGGGAATCAATTGATGAAGCGAGAGGCGGGCCATTCATTAACTATACTTGGTATGACGGTGTTACAGACCGAACATACAATTTGAATATGTTGGTATTTATCCCGAGTAAGAATAAAGCTACTTTTATGAGAAAATTGGATATTATTGCACATTCATTTACTGTGAAATAAAAATTTATGTCAAAGAGAATATTGATAACTGGTGCTTCAGGACAATTAGGAAATTCCGTTCTTAATCAATTATACGAAAAATATGAGCTGCTTGCTACTGATATCAATGTTCATAATATTAATACTTTAAATATTCCATTTGCCGTGCTTGATATCACTAATTTTGAACAAATTAAAAGTACATTATCAAATTATAATCCCAAAGTGATAATTAATCTTGCCGCTTTCACCGATGTTGACGGATGTGAGTTGAATTCTGAAAAAGCATATTTATTAAATACAAAATCAGTAGAAATGTTATCTGCTAATTTTAACGGACAATTTATTCAGATATCAACTGATTATGTTTTTGATGGATATAATGGACCATATAGTGAGGATGATAATACAAATCCTTTAAGTATTTACGGAAAGACAAAACTTGAAGCGGAAAAAATATTACAAGAATTTGGAAATAATTGGTGTATTTTAAGAACCAATGTATTGTTTGATAATTATAATGGTACAGAAACAAGTTTTATTAAGTGGGTCATTGATTCCTTAAAATCAAATAAATCTATAAAAGTTGTTGATGATCAATGGAATAATCCGACCTGGGCACAAAGTTTAGCAGAAGTGATCGAACTTGTTATAAATAAGAACGTAACAGGTCTTTATAATTATGGTGGAGCAGATTATCTAAATCGATTTGAATTTGCACAAATAATTGCAGATATTTTCAATTTAGATAAAACGTTAATTTCATCAATTAGCACTAATAATTTAAACCAAACTGCACCACGTCCCTTAAAAGGTGGATTGAAAACAGGAAAGATTGAAAAAGAATTTGGTATAAAATGTGTTGAATTAAAATATAGTTTAAATATGATAAAATCACGGTTAACAGAATGAAAACGTTGATAGTAACACCTACTTATAACGAGAGTAAGAATATTGGATCGCTTATTACTTCATTGAATAGGATAGACCCAAATTATCATATATTGGTTGTTGATGATAATTCGCCTGATGGTACCGCTAAAATTGTAATTCAATTACAGAAAAAATACAAAAATCTTCATTTAGCTGAACGTCCCAAAAAACGAGGACTCGGGACTGCTTATTGTTTTGGATTCAAATGGGCGCTGGAACACGATTATGATTATATCGTACAGATTGATGCAGACCTATCACACAATCCCGAAGATGTTCCCCAAATGGTGGAATTATTAAAAGAACATGATTTAGTTATTGGTAGTCGCTATTGTGATGGTATCAGCGTAGTTCGTTGGCCGTTACGGCGATTGATTTTAAGTTATTTTGCAAATCTTTATTCGCGTATTGTTACCGGAGTTAAGATCAGAGATTTAACCGGCGGATTTAAAGTTTGGCGTAGAAAAGCCCTTGAGAATATTGATTTAGATAATATCCGTTCGCAAGGCTATGCATTTCAAATTGAGATGAATTTTCATGCACAACGCAAAGGATATCGCATCCATGAACATCCGATTATTTTTATTGATCGTACAATTGGTGAATCAAAGATGTCACGTAAAATAATGTTTGAAACAGCTTATTTGGTTTGGCAATTCCGGTTCTGGAAAATTTTTGGTTGGTATAAGTGAGCAAAACTATTCCCAAAGTATCAGTATTAATTGTCAGTTATAATGTAAAACAATACATTATTCATTGTATTGATTCCATTAATAAATCGGATTATGCCGGACAGATTGAAATAATTGTTGTCGATAATAATTCATTTGATGGATCACTTGATGAAATAAAATCAAAGATGAAAAGTGTGATTTGTATCCAAAATGATGTAAATGTTGGATTTGGGAAGGCAATAAATCAAACTGCTAGAATTGCTAGCGGAGAATATTATTTGATTTTAAATCCAGATACGATAATTGAAGAAAGTACAATTTCTACTTTTATCAATTATTTAGAGAAAGATAACACGATTGGTATGATTGGTCCAAAGATTGTTAATTCCGATGGATCTTTACAAAAAGGTAGTAAACGATCATTTCCAACTATTAGCGTAGCATTGCCAAAATTGATCGGTTTGGATAAATTGTTCCCTAATTCAAAATGGGCTGGACGCTACAACTTGAATTATCTTAATCCGGATGAAATTCATAAAGTTGATGCAATTAGTGGTTCATGTATGTTCATCAGATCAGAGTTATTTAATAAAATCGGCGGTTTTGATGAGCAATTCTTTATGTATGGTGAAGACCTCGATTTATGTTATCAAGTTCATAAACTGGGATTTGAGGTGCATTATTTACCGACAACTCAAATAATGCATTATCAAGGTGAATCAGTTAAATCCGCACCTTATGACAGCTTAAATGCTTTCTATCAAGCAATGATATTGTTTTCCGAAAAACACTTCTCAAAAAGCAGAAGTATTTTATCTAAACTAGTAATCAGGTTGGGTATATATTTTCGTAAATTAATTTCAATAATCAATGAAAAACGCTCGCAAATAATATCCGTCGCTTTAGATGCATTTGTAGTTTTATTCGCTTTTTTAATTGCATTTCCTTTACGGCTAAATAGTTTAGATGCTTTTATAGTAAGTAAAGGGCTTATCCCTGGAGTATATATTATATTTTGGATTATGGTATGCGCAATGTTTGAGTTGTATTCGCGCTATATTTTATCGTATACACGTGCAATTATGGCATCACTTTCCGGATTTTTTCTTGCTGTAGTATTTACATATTTCTTTAAACAGTACGCTTTTTCGCGATTAGTGATTATCGTTGCAACAACGATTATAACGATTTTAATACCCGGTTGGCGAATTTTAGCTCACTTTCTGATGTCGCGCGGAATTTTAAAGCCCACCAAGGAAAAACACCACGTTTTGTTTGCACGAAAAACTATCATTATGGGTACTGATAAGGAAGCGATAAAAATTGCGAAAAATATTCAAAAGAGGTTTGACACAGGATTAGACATTGTAGGATTTGTAGATCGTAAATTAACTATAGAACCTAAAGATTTGTTTTTACCATTTTTAGGAGCAGTATCAGATTTACGTGATATAGTTACAACTCATAATATTCATGAAATTATTTTTTCAACAGACTCATTTTCGAATCAAAAGATTTTGGATTTGATGGATGAAACAAAGGATTTACATCTTACTTATAGAATGGTACCGCGTAATCAAGAAGTATTACTTGGTAAAGCATCAGTAGAAGAGGTTGGTGATTATTCTTTTGTTAATATCGAATATAACTTATTTCACAGATTACATAAATTTACAAAAAGGGTTTTTGATATATTATTCGCGGTTGTATTATCAATATTATTATCACCAATTACTATTATTAATGTATTGACCAAAAAAATTGAAAAAATTGAATTTTGGGGTGAAAATGGTAAGCAGTTTATCTCGTTAACGCTAAAAAGTAAAAAGAAAGTAAATCAAAAATATTTGTATCTATATTCAATTTTGAAGGGGGATATGAGTTTTGTCGGTTCATTGCTAATACCCACAAGTCAATCTGATCCAAATCTTATATGCAAACCGGGACTCACTGGTTTAGCAAAAATGCGAAATTCAAAATTCACTCAATCTGATAGAAATGTTTTAGATCACTATTATGTTCAAAATCAAAGTTTAACATTAGACATTGAAATAATTTTAAAAACAATTTTTAGAAATTAATATGGCACGAAAATATTTAGATTTTGAAATACCTATAAAAGAAATAGATGAAAAAATTGCGGAACGAAAAGCATTGCTAATTGAATGTAATGGCGGAAATGCTGATTTAGTAGCTCTTGAGACTAAACGGAATAAAATAATAGGAAATATTTTTTCCAAGTTGAATAGATGGCAGCGAGTTCAATTAGCACGTCATCCTGAACGACCATATAGTTTAGATTATATTCAGTCATGGTCTCCGGATTTCATTGAATTACATGGCGATCGTAATTTTGGAGATGATAATGCAACGATTACTGGCATTGGTACGATTGATGGAATTAAAGTTGCATTTGTGGCACACCAAAAAGGTAGAAATACCAAAGATAATATAGTACGTAATTTTGGTATGATGCGACCGGAAGGATATCGTAAAGCATTAAGAATAATGAAATTAGCTGAAAAATTTAATTTACCGATCATTTCATTAATTGACACACCGGGAGCTTATCCGGGAATTGGAGCTGAAGAGCGCGGACAAGGTGAAGCTATCGCAAAAAATCTATTGGAAATGTCAAAATTAAAAACACCAATAATATCGATTGTAATTGGGGAAGGTGCCAGTGGAGGAGCATTGGGAATAGGTATAAGCGATAGAATGATAATGTTAGAAAATACCTGGTATTCTGTTATCAGTCCTGAAGGATGCGCATCAATTTTATGGCATGATGCAAGTAAGGCCAAGCAAGCTGCCGAATCTTTAAAACTAACTCCCACAGATCTAATGGAATTAGGTATTTGTGATAGAATTGTTCAAGAACCAATTGGCGGAGCTCATGATAATCAAAAACAGATGTTTGAGATTCTAAAAGCAGTCATAATTGAAGAGCTTAAATTATTTGATGATGTGGCAAAAGATACTTTATTTGATAAGAGAATTGAAAAATATGATCAAATGGGATCTTTTATTGATCAGTAATGATTGAGTACAATTACAAAACCCGCGTTTATTACCGCGATGTTGATCAGATGGGCATTGTGTATTACACACGATATTTGGAATATTTTGAAGCTGCTAGAACGGAATTATTGCGTTCAATCGGACTTGACGTCACAAAAATAGAACAAATGGGTTATTTTTTACCGGTTATATCTTGCCATTGTGATTATAAAAAATCAGCAAAATTTGATGATGAATTAGATATTATCACAAGGATCAATGAACTGCCAAGATCATCTATGAAAATTGAATATGAAGTATTTAACTCAGTTAAAAAATTATTAGTGACCGGTTATACAGTTCATTCTTTCATAAACTCCAATGGAAAAGCTGTTAAACCACCGAAAGTATTGATTGAAAAACTAAGAGGATAAAATGTTGAAAGAAATGTTGAGTGAATCGAAATCCCGACTTTTGTCGGGGAAATCCCGCCTGTCCCGCATTAATTGGGGATTATTATTGGGGAAAAAGTTAGTAATCTTTATTTCACTTATGTTACTTTTTTCTTATGCAAAAAAAGAACCAATGATTGCTTGGGAAAAGAATGTAACCTTTGCTGAAATATTAGAATCTGCAGGTGAAAAATATGTAATGCTTGATTTTGTTAGAGATGGATGCAGTTGGTGTATTCGGTTGGATGCCGATACCTTTACCGATTTAGAAGTAATAAATTATGTAAACACCAATGGCTGTTAAAATGCATGCTGACAGTACTGAAGGAAAAGCTTTAATTGAACATTATAAAATTTCCGGTTTCCCGACAATGATATTTGTCGATTCAAATAGTGTCGAAATAAATAGAATAATTGGATATTTACCACCAAAAAAATTCCTTAGCGAATTAAAAAGAATTCAGAGTGGTGAAAATACAATAGCTGATTTCATTAAAAGGACTACCCAAAATCCCAATGATTTTGATCTATGGAAAATATTAGCAGGAAAGTATGAAGATAGGGGAGATCTACCATCTGCTGTTGAAGTTTGGGAATCGGTTGCCGAAGCGAATATTGGTGATCAAGTATTAGTAAATTATAAATTAGTTGAGTTGTATGCGCATATTAATAAAAATGTATCTGGTTTAGAAGAATTTGTAGTAAATAATTTGGATAGCGAATTTGCTCCATATGCTTTTAGAAATATTATAAATGTACAAAGAAGGAATAAAGATATTGAAGCTGAAGTAAAAACGTGGATTAATTTTGTACATTATATGGAATTGAAACAAACGCAAACCGCCGGATTTTATAACAGCTTTGCGTGGCGCATGAGTGAAGTTAATAAAAAATTAGATTTAGCATTAGAAAAGATTCGTAGCGGTATTGTAATGGTAGCTGAAGATGATTTATCAAGTCTTGCGGGATATATGGATACCGAAACAGAAGTATTATGGAAAATGGGAAATATTGATGATGCTGTGAAAATAATTGAAAAATGTATATCTTTACAGCCGGATGATAAATATTTTCAAGATCAAAAGGCGAAATTTTTAGGGTAATTGTAAAATATATCATTATGGACATACCAACTCTCAAAAATAATACCCCTAAAACAAATAGTGTGATCAAAAAAGCTATTGGGAGATTTATGCTTTGGTGTTATCGTTGGCGTGTTGAGGGTGAGGTACATAATGCTAAGAAGTTCATGGTAATCCTTGCACCGCACACGTCCTATTGGGACTTTTTAACCAACATGGGAACAATGCTGGCGCTGGGCGTGCATAACCGCTGGTTCGTCGCCGATGCGTTTTGCTGGTGGCCGCTCGGTTATTTCATGCGTTGGATGGGTGGTATACCAATTGACCGCAGCTGTCCGCAGGATTTGGTATCGTTTACCATAAGTAAGTTTGCTGATCATGATGAGTTGATCTTAGCACTGTATCCCGAAGGTACGACCAGAAAGGTGGAAAAGTGGAAAACCGGATTCTGGCGTATTGCTCACGGTGCAGGTGTACCAATACAATTTTTAGCTGTAGATTATGAAAAACGCGCCAGCGTGTTTGGTCCTGTGATTCAACCGACAGACAATATTGAAGCCGATATGAAGAAAATCCATGCGTTTTTTAAAGATGTGACCCCAAAAACCCCTGGAAATTTTGCCGGGGAGTATTTTTAAATTAATATTAATGTTTTTTAGGGCATAGAAATAGATGTTATCTTGAATGAAAAATTATTTTGTTGAAGAAATTATTAGAAAATGAGTCATCAAATCAACAAAACAAAATTCGGTTTAATACAAATTGAAGGAATAACATATAATCACGATGTAATCATTGGATTGGACGGAGTGGTAATGAAACGGAAAAAGAAGCTCTCCAAAGCAATTTATGGTACTTCTCATAAAGTCTCATTGGATGAAGCGCAATATATTTATGAAAAGGGAGCTGAACGATTGATTATCGGTTGTGGACAGTACGGAGTATTATATCTTTCCAGTGAAGCTGAACTGTTTTTCCAAGAAAAGGGTATAAAAGTTGAGATTTCTTCGACTCCTGAAGCAATTCAACTTTGGAATACTACTAAAGGAAAAACAATCGGTTTATTTCACGTCACGTGCTGATATTGAGGAGTGATTTTTTCATTTTTAAAGTTAATTAGACTTTTTACCAAGCATAAAAGCAGCTATTAGACTGCTAATACCAAAGATCAATCCGAGGAAGAACAAAGCCCACGAATATTCGACATTTGCGTAGCCATTTTCAGAAATCATTGCTGAATTATTAACGAAAGAATAAAACCAAACTGCAAAGCCTAAGAATTGTAGTATTACAACTGTGAAGTTGAATCTTAAATTTGTGCCATTACTTTCGTGTAGGATAATAAAAATACTACTAATTATAAAATAAGTGCTTATTAATATAGGCACTATTATTGGACTATACCATGCTACTGGAATTAAGAATAGTGTATCCCAATCCATTATTGTTGCAGGCCAATCAAGGAATATTTTTAAGCCAACATAATAGAAAATATCCCAAATTCCAAATGCGAGGAAAAACATCGCTAATCGTGTGCGCCAATTAAATGCGGCTAAGATGGATAAGGTTGTTATCATTATAATAGTCATTGATTCACGGATTGCTTCAAGTGTGAAGTTAAAGTCTGAAATAGGAGTATTAGCAATATTTCCATCCGGTGGGAATATGATTTGTCTAATATACGCAACGCAAATTGCTTCTAATAGCCCCATTGCAATAGCAAATAAGATAACACTGATTAAGCGTGTTTTTACGGAAAGTGAATCGAGATTTTTCATTTATTGTTAGTAGGGACAGGTTGCAACCTGTCCCTACAGATTAATTTCAATTAAATGTAAATCCTTTAGGTAATTCCGATTCGGGTGTACCTTCCGGTACCCACGCTAAATCCAAAATCGTAAATGTTGGATCCTTTGATTGAAAAATCGGTAAAACCCGCATACCAATTTTTGGCTCACCGACAGGTAAATAACCCATCAAAATAGTTGAAACATCTTCAAATTCAATATTGATAAAGCGTATAGGTTTCTCTAAAGTATTGAAGGCGCCTGTACGTTTTGTTACCATGAAGGTATGAACGGTTGCAGTTTTCTTGGCAATTTCCGTTATATCAACTATTGTATTACGTTTAAGACAGTCCGGACAATGTATTTTAAATGGTACATGAACCGTTCCGGTATGTTCACAATCAGAATTATCACAACGGGTTCCAAGCAGTTTACCGTCCTTTAATGAATCAAAGAACGGAGCCTCCCCGCCATACATATGAACATAAGTCATATCTCTTGGATTTGTAACACCATTTAACTCACCACTTTCATTTCTAATGGGAGTATTAGGATAAATATAGTGAAATTTCCCTTTAAATTGGAAACGACCATCTACAACTTTTACCGTTCCACGATCTTTTAAGTCAGCCATTTAAAACCTCCTATCTAATTGATGATCCGGATGAATTAGAATTGTTGCCGTCACGTGCGAACCAACACCGGCATGACTAATTGCCAAACCTCGTTTGGCTCCTTTTACCTGTAAATCAGTCCAATCAGATGGTTTTTTACGACCAAAAGCATCCCATTTTTTCTGATCTTCGTGCATTTCTGCCCACTTTCCCCAAATATGTTGTGCTACTTCAATGGTTTGCATAATTCCGGTTGCTCCGACAGCATGCATGCAGCCAATCAATCCACCGGAAAGATTTGCAGGTAGTTTGCCCGGTTTTCCAGTATGAGGATTAGTATGATAACAATCACCTGATTCAACATATGTTCTACCTTCACCGTAAGGTCGAATTCCAATATCTTCATAAGATTGGATATCACTTATAGTGAAGGCATCATGTAGTTCTACCAGATCAAGATCCTCATTTGGGTCGGTAATTCCCGCCATGCGATATGCGTAGTATACTGCCATGCGAGCTGCTAAAAATCCTGTAAAACCGGGATATCGATCGCCACCAGGGAATCTCTTTCCAAGATCTTTGTATTGATCAAGTGATTCGTTTGGTAATAATGGAATTTCCATGTTTCTACGATCTGCGACACGTAAAGTGTGGGAAGCGGCTGCATTATAGAGTAGGAGAGGGTTGTCTGTTAATTCGTAAGCAGTTTTTTCATCAGCTAAGATAACTCCTGCTGCACCGACACTCATCAAACAGCAATCTAAGGATCTTAAAGGATAAGCAACTATCGGTGAATTTATTACATCCTTAACAGTAATATCCATCGCTCCATGAGCGTGTGGATTCATTCGTGCATAGCCACGATTTTTTACGGCAATATTTGCCATCGTTTCTCGGAAAGAATCTTCGGATTTTCCGAAAACCTGCCAATATTTTTGAGCCATAACTGCATAATAGCCGGTATAAATATGACCTAAAGGTGTTTCCCAATCTTTATCTGCTGCACAAGAAATGAGATGATTTCCCTCATCTGTTGGAACCTCATCCATTCTTTCCCAACCCATTGCGAGAACGCAATCGGAATAGCCTGAAGCAACCGTTTTAAAAGCTTCCCAAATGGTTGAGCCACCGGTTGCGCCACCGGTTTTAATTCCGATATTTCCGAGCGGATCTAATCCAAGTCTATCGTGAATTACAGCTTCACCTAACAACTGATCACCAAAATGATCGGCAAAGTGTCCATAATAACATGAGTGGATATATTTCTTTAATTCTGCGGATGTTTTTCCAATAAATTCCGCAGCTTCATTAAATGCGTCAATTACAAGTTCTTCTGTGCGTTTCTCCGGAATAGCACGCCCAAATTTTGACATTCCGCCTGTTACAAGATATACAGGTTTGCTCATTTTTGGGATTTTCAATTGTCGTTCACTAAAAGTGATCATATTAACATTCCTTGTTTTTTATATTAATCATTAGGTAGGTATAATTCTTTGCTAAACTTAATATGAAATTGTTCAAAATCAGAAATCAGAAATCAAAAATTTGAAATTAATTGATAAAAGTAAGGATGGGAGAAAATGAGAAAAGGAGAAAGGGTGAAGGGGGGGAGTGTCGGAGTAGTAAAATAATGATGATAGATAGTAAATATTCAATCTTTCCCGATTCGTTCCTCATCGGGATCTCCGTTTCACTTCGACAATAAAAACAGTGCCCGGGATCAATCTACGCTACTGACTACGCCAAGGCTACGACAGTTAAAAAAGCTACGATTGACGAGGAATACATATTGAAATAGTTATCAACTTACATTATAACCTGTATCTCGTAGTGAAACGTAGAGCTGTGCCCGGGACTGGACTTGAACCAGCACCTCCTAAAGGAGACTAGACCCTGAACCTAGCGCGTCTACCAATTCCGCCACCCGGGCAGGTAAAATAGCCGCAAAAATTACATTTTAATTCCTTCGATGAGCAAGGAATAACATGACACGGAATAGACAAGGTATCCAGTTATTGAGATTGAAAAAGCCAAC
>CBDURO010000006.1:0-70950 GCA_965369995.1 uncultured bacterium
CAGGTGGATATGTTGGTAAATATATTACTTTTCATTTTGAAGATGCCACACAAGTAATTGGAGTACGTATTAATGTAAATAATCAACCAATTAATATATACGTTACGCATTGGCATGCATCTTTATTACCGACACAAGAAGTAAAACAAAAAGCTAAAGAAATATATGATAGTGGTAAAGCAGACAAAGCTGAATATGATAGTTTATTGATTATAATGGATAACGGAATTCAATGGCGACTTGGTGAATCGGAAAAAACGATTCAATTCATTACTGAAACAGCGAATGATTACCCTGTTATATTAATGGGCGACTTTAATGCTTTGAATGAATCACAAGAAATAAAACTTCTAGAACAATACGGATTAATTGATACCTATAAATATTTATATCCCGATTCAGCCGGCTATACTTGGGATCCAAAGACAAATATAAATCAACAAATTCACTACATAGATAATGATACTACTACTTACCAAAATATTTTTGATGAAATCGATTATTATAAAAAGTATTTATCAAAAAGAATTGATTGTATTTTTGTCGGCGATCAAGCGCTAATTTCTTCAGAAAAATTAACCATTACCGATTCTAAAGTTGTTATGAAGAAGATTATTAATGGTGTTCAAGCGAGTGATCATTATGGAATTTTATCAGTAATAAAGATAAACTATTAATAAAAAAGAATAAAAAATATTAAATATATATGAATAAATCATTGTTGGATGCATTGCTAAATAGTATAAAAGATCCCATTCTCTTTGCTGATACAAACCACATTGTACAATACATGAATAAAGCAGCGATTGACCATTATGAGGAAGGAAGAATGTTATTAAACAGTAATTTATTGAATTGTCATAATGAAGATTCGCGAAAAATGATGATTGAAATATTATATAAAATGCAAAACGGATTAAAGGAAAAATTAATTACCAATAATGAAAAACATAGGATATTTATGCGGTCGGTTAGAAATAACAACGGCGAATTGTTGGGTTATTTTGAGAGGTATGAACCGCCTGTGAAAAGTGATAAGTAAATGGTAATAAGTGAATGGTAAGAGTAAAAATCTGTTGTATTCAATCAATTGCGGAAGCTCAAATTGCTATAGAAAACGGAGCTTATGCAATTGGATTAGTATCTAAAATGCCTAGTGGTCCCGGTGTTATATCGGAATCAAAAATTAGAGAGATTGCTGAATGGGCTCCTGGTAATATTAAAACAGTATTATTAACATCGTTACAAAATGCAGATGAAATAATTGAACAACATAATTATTGCAGAACTAATGTTTTACAATTAGTTGATTCACAAGAAGTAAAAACATATCAAATATTAAAGAAAGAATTTCCAAAAGTAGAATTAATACAAGTAATTCATGTAATTGATGAGAATTCTGTATCCGAAGCCATTGATGTTTCAAATTATGTTGATTTCATTTTACTTGATTCGGGAAATCCTAATTTGCACACTAAAGAGCTTGGTGGAACGGGGAAAACGCATAATTGGATGATTAGCAGAGAAATAGTAAATCAAGTTGATATACCTGTGTTTTTAGCAGGTGGATTAAATGCTGAAAACGTTTCTGAAGCTATAGAGAAAGTAAAACCTTTTGGAGTAGATGTTTGTTCGGGAGTGAGGAAGGAGGGGGAATTAGATACGGATAAAGAAAAATTATTTATTGATATGGTAAGCAAATAAATATGATTGAAAATAAATCATAAAAATAATTGAACGCAAACGTTCCGTGGCTATATGCAGTTTTTGATCACTTAGCTATATACTTTAATCGTTAACTCTAAATAATAATTTTGAAGATATAACTAACTGTATTCAATTTAAACTAAAAATTTGGCCTTAGACCAAGCCCGAGAAGACACAGTGATATAGCCGTTGTTAGACAATTTATTTATTTTTCAATGATAATAACTATAAATTGAATTACAAAACTTAAAAAAAGTAAAAACAAGGCTAATTTACCTATACATTTGAATTTAGTAAATTTTTTAATGTATTTGATATTTTCTTTAGTTATTTCAGGTCCTTGAGCAAGTAAATGACTGACTGTATCGCTCTCCGTCATAGCCGGAATACCGAATAAGAAGAGAAGAATAGCTGAGGTAAAACCAAAAGTCGTTGCTATTAGTTTAATTAAAAAAATACATTCCATAAAACCTCCCAAAATAAATATTTCGTCTAACACCCCAACATACTTGTTGTTTTTGTTGCATATATATGTTTATTAATTAATTCGTATGTCACTTAAATAATCTCTTGATGTATGAAAATATTTGATTTCCATAATTTATTTTTCAAATTAATATTTTAATTTAATAATAAATTAATTAATCCATAATTCTCATAACCGGATATAATCTATAATCCGCTTCAAAATTTGGTGAACGCTCATAAATAAATCTTAATTGTGTATAAGCATTTTTAACGAATTCTTCATTACTTGCCTTTTTCTCTTCAAATTCCTTTCTTAAATCCTCATCAGTTTGTAAAAGATTATATGCTGTTTCTTCAAACACATAAGGTGAAAAATATTCACGCTGATCAAGAATTGAATCGAAGAAATTCCAACGGAAGAAGGAATCGCGTGCCTGCGGTTCCAAAGTTTCAATTATATAGCGGTTGCCAACTTGATTTACAGGAATTAGCAAATCACCTTTATAGAATTGTCGAGATTTAGTTACAGTTTTTAGCTCAATTTTGGAATGTGGGAAATGCCCGTTGTAGGATTCGGATGGATTGGCAACGTTTTCGATAATATACATTTTTCCGGTAATTACCGTGTCTTTGCACAACCTTTTGAATTCAATATTGTTAAGTTCTAATCTTTCAATTACTTCTCCCCAAGCTTGTGGTAAAACATAATAGTCAGGCTTTTTTACTTGTATTCCCGGTGTTAAGTAAGAATATACAGGAATTTGTTTTGTCCACGGTTTATCCCGATTATAATAAAGTCTATCGAAACCGGTAACTTTTGAGGGCTTATATTCAGCTTCGTAGCCATCAAAATTGATTAGATCAAAGCGAGTTGTATCTGCTTTCCAAGTTAGGGTGAATACATCTTGAGTTTTTAGATATTCATTTGCCTTGCGTCTTATTTCTATAATTTCAACTGAATTATTTTTAGAAAAATCCAACACTGAATTTAGGAAGGCAATAGTTGATTCAACTCTTTCCGAATATTTTTTAAACATGTGTGCTTCAGAAATAAAACCAAATGTATTAAATAATGTTGCATATCCGTTTGAATAGCGTGGAGAGCCGACTCCTGATCGTAGCCCGGAGTCGGGAGTTCGTTTCACTGGTGAAACATATGGTACCATCGGAAAACCGAATTCATTCATGGATGAATATAGATTAGGTAATAACTCAGCCTTAACAAAATCTTGCATAACCGGAGGAAAATTCAACGGATGTGAACCTAATAATGTCATCACATGCTGATAATCAGCGCCATTGGTAGTGTGTGTATCTATAAAGAAATCCGGTTTCCATTCGTGGAATATCTTGGTCATAGATTTAGCATTTTCTGAATCGAGCTTAACAAAATCACGGTTTAAGTCAAGATTTCTTGCGTTGCCACGAAATCCGTATTCTTTAGGTCCGTTTTGATTAGCGCGCGTTGTTGAATTCCGATTTAACACACCGCCAATATTATATGCCGGGATTATACCTATTATGACATTTTTAGGAATATTATTTTCTCGCAATAGGTCATCAGCAAATTTAATAGAAGCATCCACACCACAAGATTCTCCCGGATGAATTGCATTATTGATTAATATCATACATTTACCTTTTGAGCAGTATGTATTCGGATCAAACTTTTTATCGGAGGATATTACAAATAGATGAAGTGGTTTACCAATATCGGTTAGTCCATAAGTAAATAATTTTGCTGATTTATATTTTTTATCGAGTTGCTTATACCATGTGATAGCGTCGTCATAAGTTGGAGTAATATTATCATTATATTTTAAAGGAATTTGTCCAATAAGTAATGAAGATAATAAAATAATTATGAATGAACGCATTTTTTACTCCTTTGTAATTTTTTTAATATTATAAACCGAACCGGATTAATTTAATCTCAACCCCCATCGTCTTTTAATAGAATTTTTATTTTTTCAACCATTGCATTGAATTCTTCCATATTAAATAGACGAGTGAGATGAGCAATTTTACATTTTTTGTCAATTATTACATTTCTTGTAACACCACTTTGTTTGTGAGCAAATAATCCAAAGATTTCTGCTCCCGGATCTAGCGCTAAGGGATAGGTAATTTTCATATCTTCGGCAAATTTAATTACTTTTTCATTCGGTTCATCTCGATCTATACCGATGACAATTAAGTCATCGCATTTTAAGTTCTGCACAATATCTTTTTCAATATGTGGCATTTCTCGTCTACAAACCGAACACCAACTAGCAGTAAATTGAAGCATGATTACTTTACCTTTTAATTCAGTAAATGATGTTGAATCACCATTGGGGAAGGTTAGTGTAAACTCGGGACTTGGATCACCGACCTTTACATAAAAGCCCACGCTATCAGCTTTCTGTTGTGCAAATAAAGATGAAATCGTAAATAATAGAATTGATAGAAGTGAGCGCATTTCTTTTTTACAAATTTTCCCACCAACTTTCATTAGGAATATCTCCACCAATTATAAATGTTTGCCCAACAAGAGGTGTAGCAATGGTTAAATTTCTTTCTTCAGCTTCTTTTGCAAACCTTTCAATTGGTTCAGACCAACTATGAGAACTCAAACTAAATTTTCCCCAATGAATTGGTAATGCAACCTTTGCCTGTGCATCTAAGCTTGCATGAACACCTTGCTCAGGAAACAAATGAATATATTGCCACCTTGGATTATATGCTCCATTCTCAATAAAAACTATATCAAATGGTCCAAACTTCTCGCCAATCCTCTTGAATTCATCAAAGTAACCACTATCTCCACTTATAAATAGATTACTATTCTTGGATTTAATTATCCACCCTCCCCAAAGCGTTGCAAAGCGATCAGTTATTCCTCTTCCACTAAAATGCCTTGAGGGTGTAAATGTAAAATCAATATCCTTGTATGGCAGATTATTATACCAATCAAATTCTTCAATTTTACCTTCGTGCACTCCCCATTTTAATAAATGAGCTTTATTACCCAGAGGAACAAAAAACTTTTCAACCCTTGTATGTATTTCTTTAATTGTTTTATAATCTAAATGGTCATAATGATCATGCGTGATGAGGACTATATCTATTTTATTGGGCAAATCTTTTGCACAGATATTATTCTCATATTCAAATGGTGTTGGTCCCAATATCGTCGAAAAAGGCGATGCGTTATTAAAAACAGGATCCGTAACAATAATCTTATTATCTAACTTTATTAAAATTGTTGAATGACCAAACCATGTGATTGAATTATCATCATTCTCCGTAAAATTTGTTTTATTAAATTTTACAGATGGTAATGGATTCTTAGGTCTTTTCCCAATATTTGTATCTGCAATATATTCATTATTGTAATCTTCACCTTTTTCAAATCCCATCTTAGTTGGAACAAGATTTCTAAATTTTCCATCCAAAAAATTAGACGAATTTTCAATTCTAGTTTTCGAATCTCCCCGGGAGTTATCCCCAAAGACAGGTGCAAAATTCAAAAACAAGAATACAGTAACGATTACAAATATTGTTATATATAAAAACATTTTTCCAATTATTTTTACCGGTCTTTTAAATTCCACTTTCTATTGTAAGTCCACTAAGTAGTAGTCTCAATTAAATCTATATAGGCTACATCTATTAAATCTGTTTTTTGGATACCAAATTTATCCATCAATTTATAAGCAATTGTTTCTCCATCTATTGATGTTTGATTTGACTTTAGAACGACTTCTAATTCTATAAATTTTCCTAATCCTTTTACATCATCTAAATGTATGCGAGTTTGTGCATACTTATATAAAATACGTTTTTTATTTACAACACCACAAATTCCAAGTGATTTTGATAGAACAGATTTTAAAGTATCGGGATTCTCAGTAAATGAAATGGCAATATTAGATTGTTTCGGCTCAAATGAATTTGGACGGTTATAGTATATAATTTCTGATTGATTATCGCTTTTACGAAGTTTTAATCGTCCATTTTGAGTATTGAAGAATGTATCTTCTTGGTGTTCTGTTTGTATAGGGATTCCGCATAGATCTTCAATCAATATTTTTATTTTTTCATAATCACGGATTTTCGCTTTTATTTCTATATTTTTTAGAATCATTGTTTATTATTTAACCACGAATTACACGAATTTCACTAATAAAAAACTAAAAACGAAAAAAAAGAAATAGCAATTCGTTTATTTTTTAACTGACGAAGCTTTAGCGTAGTCAGTCGTTGTTAATAATTTTTTCATTCAAAATTTAAAACTCAACATTCTCATCAACCGTCATCCATTAAATATCAACCATCAAGAAATCCTTTTTCTTTCATCCAATCATCTGAAACAAATTTGCTTAGGTAATTACGAATGCTATCAGGAAGAACTACTAAACACTTTTGGTTCTTTTTTAAGCGCTTTGCGACTTGCAGAGCAGCCCAAACTGCTGAACCGCTTGAACCTCCAACTAATAATCCTTCTTCTTTGATTAAACGGCGAGCCATTAAAAATGATTCTTTATCATCAGTTTTTACCCACTCATCAACAATTGATGGATCAAATACATCAGGGAAAAAGTCATAACCGATTCCTTCGACGTAATAATCAAAAACTTCATCACCACCGGCTAAGATGGAGCCATAAGGATCTACTCCGACTATTTGAACATTTGGTATTTCTTCTTTTAAACGCTTAGCGATTCCGGTAATAGTGCCACCAGTGCCGGCTCCGATTACGACCATGTCTAAATCAGTACCAAAATCTTCTAAAATTTCACCACCGGTATCGTAATAATGAGCATCGGGATTGGCGGGATTGATATATTGATCTAACATATGTGAATTGGGTATTTCTTTTTGAAGTCGTTCAGCAGTTCCCAGCATACTATCGGGATGGTCGTGGGCAAGCTCGGTTTTTGTTCGCACGATCTTTGTTCCAAGTGACTGCAATACTACTTCTTTTTCCATACTCATCTTTTCGGGCATTGTTACAATTAATTTATATCCTTTTACTGCGCAAGCTAATGCTAAACCGATGCCGGTATTACCGGATGTTGCTTCAATTATTGTATCACCCGGTTTAATACGTCCTTCCTTTTCCGCTTCAGCGATCATTCTTACACCAATACGGTCTTTCAATGAGCCACCGGCGTTTAAAAATTCGCATTTCCCATATAATTCGCAATCTAATTCTTTGCCGATTGAATTAAGTTTAACGGTTGGTGTATTTTTTATCGTATCTAAAATATTTTCGAATAACATTAAAATTCCTTAAAAAAAGTATTCAAGTTTACCACGAAGATACGAAGACACGGAAAACAAAAAAGGACCCATTCGAGCCCTTTTTTATTCAATTCAAATGAAATATTATGATACCTTAATTTCAATTTCCTTTGGTTTAACTTCTTCAGCTTTTGGTACTTTAACAGTAAGCACGCCATCCTTAAATAAAGCGGTAATTTTGTCAGCAATTACTTGATCCGTTAATTGGAAGCTACGTTTAAAAGCTCCGTAACGTCTTTCAGTGCGACAATAATTTTTATTCTCGTCCTTTCTATCAATTTTTCTTTCACCACCAATTGTTAGCATATTCTCTTTGATATTAATGCTAATATCTTTTTTAGTGAGACCGGGCAGATCAGCGATTACAACAAAAGCATCGTTATCTTCAGCAATATCTATTGCCGGAGTCCAATCGGTTAATTCAGTATCTTCAAAACGATCACCAAAAAAGTCGCTTGTTAAGCGATCCCATTCTGCAAATGTTGGCATCATTCTTTGTCTTACCGGATTCCATCTAATTAAAGTCATTATGTTTTCTCCTATTTAATTATAAAAAATTTCAAATTCACTTATACTATTACAATCGCTGTGCCAAACTAAATATCTTGAATAAATAGCAGAATTAATTGTCATATTGGCACAACAGGTGAAGACAGTGCGATAAGTATGTCATTATTGCATAGACTAAATTATTATTAGATAAATATAAATTAGTATAGAAAATTGAATGAATAATTTCATTAGAAACAATAAACCACTTAATTTCCGTACTTATTTAAGGAATGAAAATGGAAAAATTAGCATTATTCGGCGGTAAACCAGTTCGAACCAAGCCGTTTCCAAATTGGCCACTCGTCACAGAAGAATTGAAAAAGCAAGTAATCAATACAATGGAGACAGATTCATTAGGTGTTGGAAGTAATATTATAAAGCAGTTTGAGGAAAAGTATGCTGATTTTCATGATGCAAAATATTGCTTAAGTACAAGTTCCGGTACTACTGCTATCTGGGTGTGTCTTAAAGCCGCAGGTGTAAAAGCAGGCGATGAAGTTATACTTCCTCCTTATACATTTATTGCGACCGGTTCAGCAATATTAATGGCAAATGCCATACCTGTTTTTGTTGATGTGGATCCGGAAACATTTAATATGGATCCCGCAAAGCTTGAAGCAGCTATAACCGATAAAACTAAAGTGATAATGCCCGTACATATTGCCGGAAATCCTGCGGATATGGATGCAATTTTACAAATTGCTAATAAACATAATATAAAAGTAATTGAAGATGCTGCTCAGGCGCATGGCGCAGAATGGGATGGTAAAAAGGTAGGAGCGCTTGGATTAGGAGGTATATTTAGCTTTCAAACTTCCAAAAATCTTTCTGCCGGTGAGGGTGGTGCAATTGTTTCCAATGATAAAGATTTTATGGATGCTTGTTATTCTTATGCCAATTGCGGTCGAGTGCGGGGAGGTGAGTGGTATGAGCATCAATATTTAGGCGGAAATTTCCGATTGAACTCGATGGCGGCAAGTTTGTTATTAGCACAGCTTGATACAATTGAAAGCTATATGGTATTGCGAGATAAAAACTGTAAAATTTTGGATGATGCAATATCAAAAATTGATGGATTGACTATTACAAAAATGTATCCAAAAACATCGCGTAGCGCTAATCATTTGTATCTTTTACGATATAATAAAGATAAATTTAATGGAATTCCACGCGAAAAATTCTTTAAAGCAGTGCAAGCTGAAGGAGTTTATACCTATTCTGGTTACACACCTTTGTACCGTGAGCGATTGTTTGCGGTTGATTCTAAGGAATATCCATGGTTAGAAGGGATAAATTATAAAGATATGAATTTCCCTGTTACGGAAAAACTATGTACGGAAGAAGCAGTTTGGTTAAAACAGAATCATTTGTTAGGAACTAAAGACGATACTAATGATATAATTATGGCTTTTAAAAAAGTGACCACTGCAATGAAAGAAGAACCGAATCTATTTTAAAATAAATATAATCAACAAGATAATCAATATGACAAAACAATTACAAAATTTATTAAATGCCGTTGACATTCCTGCAGATTGGATCGGCTTGCGGGAAGTTGATGAGCGAACAACAGTTCGTTTCATAAGAGACAGTCATCCGCAGACGAACACGCGAACAAAAACCCATGGAATAATGGTGGAAGTCTTAGCTGATGGACAATTTGGATACGTTGGTACGAATGATATTAGTAAAAATGGTATCCAAAAAGCCGCAGAAAAAGCCTATCAACAAGCAAAATTAGCTGCTAAATATGCCATCCATTCTTTTACTGATGCGGCAAGACCAAAAGCAATTGGTTCTTACAATTCGCCTTATAAAAATGCGTTTAATGATTCATCAGCTGGTGTATTGAATGATTTAATGATTAAGGCAAGTAAGGTTCTAAAAGTCTCGGACAAGGTGATTAGTACAAATGCATTTGCACAGATTGTTGAATCTAAACACGGATTTGTCAGCTCAAATGGAAGTGATATTTCTCAAGATTTTCTGTTGGTAACATTTGATTTGGTGGCAACTGCACAGGATGGAACTAATATCAATACTCGCTCAGCCGGCGGATTAAGAGGACTGTCGCAACAAATTGGAGCGGAATTATTTGATGAAAAATGGATTTTGCGCAAAGCGAAGGAAATCGGTGAACAGGCGGTTGAATTAACAACTGCTGAAGAATGTCCAACCGGAATAATGGACTTAGTATTGGCTCCCGACCAAATGATGTTACAAATCCACGAAAGCGTAGGGCATGCATTAGAAGTTGACCGAATTCTCGGAGATGAAAGAAATTATGCAGGTTGGAGTTTTGTAAAATTAGACGATTTTGGAAAACTACAATATGGTTCAAAATTGATGAATGCCACCTATGACCCAACCTATACCGGTCAATTTGCTTCTTTTGGATTTGATGACGGCGGATTAAAGGCTGATAAGGAATATTTAATAAAAGAAGGATTATTAGTACGTGGTTTGGGCGGCAAGGAAAGCCAAATTCGTTCCGGTGTTCCCGGTGTAGCAAATTTCCGGGCAAGCTCATGGAATCGAGTACCGGTTGATAGAATGGGTAATATAAATTTGGAACCAGGCGATTCAACTTTTGACGAAATTATTTCTTCAGTTGAAAAAGGCGTTTACATGGAAAGTAACCGTTCATGGTCTATTGATGATTATCGGAATAAATTTCAATTTGGCTGCGAATATGGAAAATTGATTGAAAACGGAAAATTAACCAAAACCGTTCGGAATCCAAATTATCGTGCAATTAGCAATCCATTTTGGAATAGTCTGGCAATGATTGGTAATAAAGATACTTTTAAAATGTATGGAACTCCATATTGCGGAAAAGGAGAGCCCAGCCAAGTCATTCGAGTTGGACATGCCTCTCCGGTATGTTTATTTAAAGATGTTGCCATTTTTGGCGGCGCCTAATAGGAAGTTAAGTTATTATGGAAAAAATATTTAACAAGATAAGTGATCGAATTTATTCGGATTTAAAAACCGGTGAACACCTTACGTTATCATTACAGGGTGAAAATAGCCAATTTATTCGAATTAATAATGCTAAAATTCGTCAAACAGGATTGGTGAACAATACTGATATATCATTCGATTTCATTTATGATAAGCGTAATTGCCAAGGACAGATTACATTGAGCGGTGATTTAGACATTGATTATCGACATGCAGCTGACGAATTGAATCGCTTACGAGCGGAAATTGTGCAATTACCGGAAGATCCATTTGTTGTTTTACCGGAAAATACCGGTTCAACCCGTGAAAGTAAAAGTGCCAATGGATTAGATACTGATAAAGCAGTTGAGGCATTACTTCCAGTTATGGCAGGAGTTGATTTGGTTGGAATTTGGTCTTCCGGAAGAATATTTAGCGGCAGCAGTAATTCAGCCGGACAGGAACATTGGTTCGAAACCGATACTTATTCGCTTGATTTTTCACTCGTTAATAAAGACCATAAAATGGTAAAGGGTACATTTGCGGGCAGTGATTGGGATCAGTCTAAATATGAAGTCTATATCAAGGATGCCAAACAAAAATTACAATTGATGAATAAAAAACCGGTAAAAATGAAACCGGGGAAATACCGCACTTGGTTTGAATCAAAAGCGGTAGCTGATTTTCTTTCAATGTTTTCTTGGCAGGGAGTGAGTGAGGCGAATATCAGGCAGGGTAACAGCGCATTTATTAGAATGCGTAATGAAGGCACAAAACTTTCTCCACTATTTTCTCTAAATGAAGATTTCCGCCCCGGGTTAGTCCCGCGTTTTAACGAAAGAGGAGAGATTGCTCCGGAAATTCTATCGATTATCGATAAAGGAAATCTCGCAAATACGATGGTCAGTTCACGGACTGCCAAAGAATATAAAGTTGAATCTAACAATGCAAGTGGAGAGGAAGTTTTGCGAGCCACTAAAATGGCAATCGGCTCACTTACCGAAGAAAACGTTTTGCAAAAATTAGGTACTGGACTATTCCTATCCAATTTACACTACTTGAATTGGAGTGATAATATTGGTGGAAGAATCACCGGATTGACGCGCTACGCTTGTTTTTGGGTAGAAGATAGCGAGATTGTTGGACCTATCGAAACTATGCGCTTTGATGACACTATTTATAATCTGTTTGGCGGTGAACTTGAAGCAGTAGGAGATAATGTAAAAATAAATCCCGAGGTTGAAACTTACGAAGGTCGCCAGTACGGAAATATCACTTGTCCGGGTATGCTTGTTAAATCTTTTAAGTTGACGTTATAATATTTTCCCCCTCTATCCTTCGGATATCTCCCCCTATTTTGGGGGAAGAATTAATGTGGGTGTATTTAATAATGAGATTGCTTTGCTAAACTTGCAATGACAAATAAAAAAAATATGAAAAAACTTACACTAATCCGTCATAGTAAATCCTCTTGGGATGATCCATCTTTAGCAGACTGGGAACGTCCGTTAAAAAACCGTGGTAAAAAAGATGCTTTGTTGATCGGTTATAAGTTAAAAGAAGAAGAGATTATCCCGGATAAAATCATATCAAGCTCGGCAAAGCGAGCCTATGATTCAGCCAAACGTATTGCTGAATGCATCAAATATCCTGAAAATAAAATTGCAATCACTGATGACATTTACTTAGCAGGAATACCTCAATTAGTTCAATTAATCCAGAATTTGAAAGATAAATGGAAACATGTATTCCTATTTGGACATAATCCATATTTTACTGAATTACCCAATTTATACGGTAAAAATAAGATTTTAAATTTGCCTACAACCGGAGTATATCAAATATCTTTCAAGTGCAATAAATGGGCTGATATATCTCTGGATAATGGAAAAAATACTTATTTTCTTACGCCAAAGATGTTGAAGTAGAATTACGTATTTTATTCTACTTTTGTTTCAAATACTTTCTGCATCTGAAACAAATTACCACAATTAGGGCACTTATCAATATTACTTGGTCTAGTGTTTCTCGTTAGATGGATTAAGACATGGTTTACTTCCCAACATTTAGAACAGAATGGATTTCCAGTTGGACTACCTTTTTCATCTTTTTCATAGTACGCATCGCGATATCTTACAATATCTGCCTTAATTTTTAACGTATCATTTAAATTTTTGATTTGTTGTTCTTTATCTGAAATTGTCTCACGTAGTTCACTGATATATATTCTTAGTTCTGATAGAGATTCTGTTAATTCAGCAAACTTTAAATTGTATTCGGCTGATTCAAGTTTTTGCCCTGCATCTCGGATAACTTTTAATATCTCAGATGCCGATTTTATTGCAGTAAAAGCTGCTGAAATTGATGAAATATCAGACAATATTTGCCTCCAATTTTTATTTTAATAATAATAACATATTTAGAATGTATCAGTTAAGATAGTAGTAAAATTAACACAAAACCACCTAATTTCTAACATCCAATATCTAATATCAAATATCAAAATCAAGAGCAAAATATGATCAAAAAAACACTACTATTATTATTTCCCCTATTTTTATATGCACAAATACACCACGAAATAAATGCTACAATAAATCCAAGTGATTCATTTATTGATGTTACAGATATTATAACTATACCTGAATCACAATTAAAGGATGGATTAGAATTCAAACTGCATTACGCCTTGGAAGTTGAAGATAATGAAATAATCACCAAACTTGCTGGAACAGTTGATGCGGAAGATATCGGTATGGATAAAGATGATGTTGGATCTGAGAATGCTCTAAAACTCAATGTTTATCAAATCAATATTCCAAGTGGTCATTCCGGTGAATTGAAATTAGCATTAAAGTACAACGGAAAGATCGATTCACCCGTTGAGCAGAGTGATGAAAACTATGCCAGAGGTTTTAGTGAATCACCAGGTATAATTTGGGAGAAGGGTGTTTATCTTGCCGGTTCAACATACTGGGTGCCTCATTTCAATGATGAATTGGTTTATTTCAATTTAACCACTACCGCACCAATCGACTGGAAAACAGTTACAGTCGGAAAGAGAACTTTAGATGAAAACGGTGTAAGTACTCACATCGACAAATGGGAATCCCCAACTCCGCAAGAGGAAGTGTTTCTCATTGCTGCGCCGTTTAGCGAATACTCATACCCAATGGGCGCTGTAACAGCTTACGCTTTCCTCCGTACGCCGGATGAGGGTTTAGCAAATAAGTATTTAGAAACTACGGCACAGTACATGGAAATGTATCGTAAGTTGGTTGGACCTTTCCCTTATACAAAATTTGCACTTGTAGAAAACTTTTGGGAAACCGGTTATGGGATGCCCTCTTTCACTCTTTTGGGTGAGAAAATAATTCGGTTCCCGTTTATTTTGCATTCATCATACCCGCATGAATTGCTGCATAATTGGTGGGGAAATTCGGTCTATGTTGATTTTGAAACCGGCAATTGGTGCGAGGGTATTACCGTATATATGGCGGATCATCTCATTAAAGAACAGCGCGGCCAAGCCGATGAATACCGCCGAGCAACTTTGCAGAAATATACAAACTATGTAACGCCGCAGAGCGATTTCCCAATTAACAAGTTTCTTTCCCGGCACGATGCCCCGAGCGAATCTGTTGGATATGGAAAAAGCTCTATGTTTTTCCATATGCTTAGACAAAAAGTCGGTGATGAATTATTTGTGAAAGGCTTTCAGAAATTTAACAGAGATAACAAATTTAAACGTGCATCCTTTGATGATATAAGAATTGCATTTGAAGAAGTTACCGAACAAGGTTTTAAATGGTTCTTCGAACAATGGATTGATAGAACCGGAGCTCCGGAAATTGTTTTAGAAAATGTAAAAGTAAAATCAATCCGTGATTTTAGCAATGTATCATTCACGCTAAAGCAAATTCAAGATGATGATGTGTTTTATCTTGATGTTCCAGTAACAATCGTTACAGAAAATGGCACACACTCTGAAATAGTTGAAATGAATGAGAAAGAAGTTAGGTATAGTATTTCCGTTAAAGATAAACCACTAAAACTGTTGATTGATCCTCAGTTTGATCTATTCAGGAAATTGGATCCGAGAGAGACTCCGCCAACTTTTACCAAGGCATATGGGGCTGATCAAACTTTGATCATTTTACCAAATGAGGATAGTAAGGATTACCATATTTACAAAGATTTTTCTGATTTATGGATAGATGGGAATGAAGACAAATTTACGATTGAATCACAGGATGATGTTGATAAACTCCCAACTGGCAAAGCTGTTATGCTTCTTGGTCTAGATAACAAATTTGCATCAGTTGTTAATAATGCTATTAAGGAATATGATTCTGAATTACTTATGAATAGCGTTAGATATGGTAAGAGAGAGATTACTTCCGATGATAATAGTTTCTTTATTTCAATAGTTAATCCTAATGATTTGAAAGCAGTTATCACATTACTTTCAATCGGGAATAAGGATGCTGTTGATGGATTGAACAGGAAACTTCCACATTATGGCAAATACAGTTACCTTGCATTTTCTGGAAGTGAGCCTACCAATATTGATAAAGGGCAGTGGTCAGTAAACAATTCTCCATTGATCTATAACATTGATCCATCTGCAGCTGATATTGAAGTAAAACTGGAAACTCGTAAAGCGCTTGCGATGTTAGCTCCCGTATTTTCTGCTGACAGAATGATGGAAGTTGTTACCTATCTTGCTTCAAATGACTTAAAAGGTAGGGGAATTGGTACTCCGGAAATTGATGAAGCAGCAAATTACATTGCCAATAAATTTGAAGAATATGGTCTTCAAACCGGAAGTGATGATGGGACATATTTTCAGCAATGGACTCAGGATGTACTTGATAGGAAGAATGTAAAATTAAAAAATGTTGTTGGAATTATTCCCGGAACGAATCCTTATCTTGCTGAAGCGGTTGTTGTATCAGCTCACTACGATCATCTCGGATTTGGATGGCCCGATGTGAGAAAAGGGAATGAAGGAAAAATTCATAATGGTGCTGATGATAACGCAAGCGGTATCGCAGTAATGTTAGAGCTTGCAAAAACACTTGGAAAAACTCATAAACCGGCGAGGACGATTATTTTCATCGCATTTACTGCGGAAGAATGTGGTTTGGTCGGCTCACGTTATTTTGTTAATAATTACAATAAATTCCCAATAAATGAAATCTTGGCAAACTTAAATATTGACACAGTTGGAAGATTATTCGGCAAAAAATTAATGGTCTTAAACAGTAATTCTGCTCGTGAATGGAAATTTATATTTATGGGTACAGATTTTACTACCGGAGTTGTATCAGAACTAATTACACAAGATTTGGATGCGAGTGACCAAATGGCATTTATTGAAAAAGGTGTTCCCGGCGTTCAATTGTTCTACACTGGTGTTGGTTCAGATTATCATAGGCCTGAAGATGATGCCGATAAAATCGATGCTGATGGATTGGTTAAAGTAGCAACCGTTTCACGCGAAGTATTAGAATATCTTGCTGAAAGAGAAGATCTAATGACTTTTACCGGCAAAGCAATAAGTGGTAAACCAACAAAACCTCAAATGAATAAAAAGAGTGGTGAAAGAAAAGCAGCTACCGGTCTAATGCCTGATTTTGTCTATTCCGGCGAAGGCGTAAAGATTGCCGGTGTTTCCGAGGATTCTTCGGCAGATAAAGCCGGTTTGCTAAAAGGAGACGTGATAACAGCATTTAATAGTAAACCGGTAAAAAACTTAAAGGATTATTCCAACTATCTAAAAGAACATCAACCAGGTGATACGATTGCATTTACTATTAACAGAGACGGTGAAAAGAAAGAGGTAAAAATTACTTTATCTGAAAGATAAAATGCTGGAGTAACTTTTAATACGCTTCTTTACGATGGGCAATACGAATTATTAGAATCAGTAATTCATCATTATTTATTTTAAATATTATACGGTAATTACCAACTCTAAGTCGCGCAAACTTACTATATCTACCTTTTAGTTTTTTAATATTGGGTTTTAATGTAGAGGGGTCTTGAGCTAAAAGCTCAATTCTTTGTTTAATTCTCTGTTGCCAAATGGAATCAATTCTACTTAATTCTTTTACTGCTTTTTTTACAAATACAACTCGGTACATAGTTATAAACCAAGTTCAGCCCAAACTTCTTCAGCCGGAATAGTTGTAGTTTTTCCATTTTGCAATTCTGTTAACCGTTTTTCAGCAATAAAACCGTCTAATTCATCAAAATAGAGTTCTAATGCTTTTGTAATTATTCTACTTTTTTTATCTGGTAATTCTCTAGCCATTTGATTTAACTCATTTGCCAAAGATTCTGGTAAAGTTATGTTTAATCTTGTATGTTTTTCCATTTTATGCCTTAAATAGTACATATAATAATACACATAATAATGCATATAGTTCCAATAATAATTATGAACGTGTCTATTTGGTATTTTCCGTCTATTCAGCTAAAGTAAAGCTATCAATTAATTCCATCGTATCGGGATTGATTACTTCGCACCAAACCTTTTTTCCCTTAACGTGGATAAACAGAACGGCATACTGGGTTGAGAATTTATCAACCCAATCTGTCCAGGGAGTTACTTCCTGTCCGTAATAGGGAGCACCGGCAGCACCATTAGTAATGAATGTAAGCGGACGAAATTTAGTCAATTTTGGTTTGTCGTAATTCTCCGGATAAATCGGCGTATCAGCCGTTAAAAGCATACGATGGTAATTATGCTCATCACTGGTAAGTACTGCTAATACCTTTGTGCTATGATTCATAACTATATCGAGATATTCATCGCGATTTTCGATAATACCTTTTGCCAATGGTTTGCCTGCAACGTAAGGTCGTTTGGCGTTATCACCTGACCACCACATGGCATTTACTAAATGTCCGCCATTTGGGAATACCGGTGTATGCTGAGTTACAAATACATAGTCGATATTTTTATCTTTCTCTAGTTTATGAAGCGTGCTCTTGAGCCATTTTAATTGATTATCCATAATGTAACCATGTAAGCTGCCGCTATGCTCCGGTGTACGCCAGATAGTGGGTGAGTACCAGTAATCAGCATTTAGCACAACAATAGCAATATTATCATAGGTATAGTAAAAAATAGTTTCTGCATACGGTGGAAAATCAGTGCTATTCGGATCCGGGTCATAAACCGCTCCATCTTCACTGAATGGTCCCTGCACGGGATTTACAAAATTTTTGGCATACAAGACTTCTCCTGAGTGTTCAGCAAAAGGGAAGCGGTCAATTATAGCTCTTTTTTCACCATTTGAGAACCAATACCAGTAAGCTTCATGATTGCCGAATCCGGTTACAAAGGGTATATAATGAGCGAAAGGTTCAATGGCTCTTTTCCAATTAGCGTATTCCAGGTTGATGGATTCTGCACTAGTCTTATTTCCATCGATCATATCACCGGAAAATTGAAAAAAGCGTGCATTTTTATAACCAGATAAAACAGCGATCCGTTTCATGACATAGGCATTGACTCCCTTAATATCCCGTTCGCCACCGCCCCAATTACCGCGTCCGTCACTAGTGTAACCGAAAGTAAACGGTTTTCGCGAGCCAGGTTTAGGTGCAGTATGGAAAGAATAAGTATCCTGATATTTTCCATAGTGAATCGTATATTTATAATCTTTATCAGAATTTAATTTGGAGATTGGTATTTCATGATGTGTATCGGGAACTGATTCCCGGAAAGTACATCCGCCGACTGTGATCTTAGTTTTAATTGGTACACTTGTCTCAAATGAAATGGTTGCACCACGATGAGTCAATAAGTTAACAAATGGACCCTCAATGATCGATGGCACAACCTGAAAAGGTTCCTCTGATGATACTAAAATTTTTCCATCGTATAGTATTTCACCGGCTTCGTTAGTAATGCGATAACCTAATCTGATCAATTTTGATTGTTCCCAACCGGTAATATCGTATTTTCCGGATAAATATTTCATAATATTGATTTCTGCTTTCCCTGAATCAATTTCTGACCGACGGTGAAAATACATTGGATAAGGATGTTTAATATCATCGGTCTGAATCAGACCGTAGTATAACCAACCGGACATATCGGAATTCCGGAAGTCAAACTTTATTCCTGTTCTCGTACCAACAGGAAGACTCCGTAAGCTGGATAAACTATAATTATCTGTATGAGGTACCGATGGCAGAATATCCCCATCATTTGTTGTAAATATAAGTGTACCGGTAGAGTCATAGGACAGGTTTGCATAAGATTTGGGAATTGCAAACTTTTCCTGAGCATAAATATTAGCAATGCTAATAACAGCTAATAATATTGTGATAATTTTCGTAGTCATATTGTTTTAATCCAGATAAATGAGCGGAAATTTAACAATAAAATATTGAAAACGCTTATTTTCTTACGCCTAAGCAGTTGAAGTAACTATATATTTATTTTACCTTCCATATATTTTATAGCTTTACCGGATATTAAAACTCGATCTTTATACAATTCACAAGTTAATTCACCACCTCTTGCGGATAATTGTTTTGCGCTGAATAGGTTTTTACCGAGTTTACTAGCCCAATACGGTGCTAGTTGGGTATATGCTGAGCCTGTTACCGGATCTTCTTGAATACCTAAACCTGGGAAAAAACATCTTGCTACAAAATCATATGTTTTTGATTGTGCCGTAATAATTACACCTCTCAATCCAAGTTTTTTCAATTCTTCAAAATCAGGTTCGACAATTTGAACGTCACTTTCATCGTTGAGAACAATAATAAGATCTTCCGATTTCAGGCATTCAATTGGAGTGATATTAAGTGCATTGATAATTTCCTGTGGAGTATCACATGGGGTGGGAGCTTGAGCAGGGAAATCTAAAATAAGATTATCGTCATCTTTGATGACTTTTAATAATCCGGATTTAGAATCAAATTCTATTATATTTTGACCATAATCAAGTATATTGAATATAACAAATGCAGTGGCTAAAGTGGCGTGACCACATAAGTCCACTTCACTTGTAGGAGTAAACCATCTAATATGAAATCCCGTACCCTTTGGAACAAAAAATGCTGTCTCTGATAAATTATTCTCCAGAGCAATTGATTGCATTATGTCATCAGGTAACCAAGTTTCCAATGGGCAAACAGCTGCCGGATTACCTTCAAATAACTCAGATGCAAATGCATCTATATGGTATAGAGCTAGTTCCATTTGTTCCTCAAAACTTATAAGTTTCTAAAACTTCCGGTATTTTGAAATCTTTTGGTATGAAGGGCATTGTTATTTGTTCAAGAATTCTTCAATTGTATAAGTTTCGATACCAGCTTTTTTTGAAACCTTATATTATTTTTTATCCTCTGTGATTAGTATTGCGTTTTCTTGACTTGCCAAACATACATAAATATAATCTGCAGGTTTCAAATATCCGATACCGGAACCTAAATATTTTGTTACAAACTTTTCATCAATAGGAAAATATTTACATTTTAACGGGTTATTTTTAGTGAAACATTTACGTAAATCAATGTTACCATGAATTAATTTTTTATTTGTTAGGGCTGATTTTATTTCAAATAATGCAAAATATGGCAGATAGATTTCCGCATTTGAGTTTTGAATACTTTTATAAACTTCGAAAGCGTTTTCAGATTTATCTTCATAATCAAGTAAAATGTCTGTTAGTACTGAATTATCTAAAACAATCGGTTTCATGTCTTATTATTATAAAAGGTTTTTAGTTATCTTTTTTACCCCGGCATACTGCCCGGTTTCAGTAGATTCTCTTCCATTAATCTAATTTCGTCAATTCCCGAAATAATGATTTTAGGATCAGGAATTAATTCTTTATTAGAAATTTTACCTTTATACTCCAAATTTTGTAGAATATACCTTATACAGGCAATCCGTGCCGACTTTTTATGATCGGATCGGATAATTGTCCATGGAGCGATGGTGCTGTTTGTTTCGGTAAGCATTTGAAATTTGCGGATAGAGTACTTGTTCCACAGTTCTTGAGCAGAGGCATCGACGGGAGATAATTTATATTGTTTTAGTGGGTCATCCTCGCGGGCATCAAAACGGTTTTTTTGAATATCTTTGGAAACCGAAAAATAAAATTTGAATAGCTTAATTCCTTCCTTAATTATCATTCTTTCAAAAAGGGGAGCATATTTCAAAAAGCGTTTATTTTGCTCATCGGTGCAAAAACCCATCACCGGTTCCACCATCGCACGGTTATACCAACTGCGGTCAAAAAATACGATTTCTCCCTCGGTAGGAAGATGCTGAGAATATCTTTGGAAGTACCATTGCGTGGTTTCACGGTCACTTGGTTTTTCAAGCGCTACAACGCGCGCACCGCGCGGATTCATATGTTCAACGATCCGCTTAATTGTACCGCCTTTCCCGGCGGCATCACGCCCTTCAAAAAGCATTACGATTCGCAATCCCTTATCCTTAACGTGATTCTGCAGTTTTAAAAGCTCAATTTGAAGTTTTCTCAGTTCAAGCTCATATTCGATAGTTGTTTTCTTTATATAAACCGCTACACGTTCTTTGTTAGGTTTCTTATCAAGATTTTTCCCGGCAGTACTCTCAGATAATTTTTTTGGACTTATTTTTTGTGGTTCTTTACCCATAATGTTTTACTCCCTTTTTACCGCATGAATTTTCCAAACTTTTTACGCTGTTTTTTCATTATCTTAATTTCTCTCTCAGCGGTAATAACTGTTTTTGGATCTATCGAGAAATTTAATCTTTTATTCCGGTTCCTATAGCGTACTGAGTTTAAAATTAACTTTAATGTTTGCCGCCTTGCTTGGTGTTTATTATCGGAACGGATAATATACCACGGAGCAAATTCTGTACTGGTTTTAACTAACATTTTGTATTTCTTTTCAGTGAATTCATCCCATAACTCCTGAGCCTGCAAATCGACTTCGCTAAGTTTCCATTGGCGTAACGGATCGTTTCTACGCCTTTCAAAACGGCGATTTTGTTCTTCCTTTGAAACAGAAAAATATAATTTTAACAAAATCGTTTTTTCATCTTCGAGGAAATTTTCTTCGTAGGTATTAACATGCTTTAAGAATTTATGATATTGAGATTGCGTACAAAATCCAAAGATTGGTTCTACCATCGCACGGTTGTACCAGCTTCGGTCAAATAATGCAATTTCTCCGGCGTGCGGAAAATGTTCGATGTAGCGTTTGATGTGTAGCTCTGTTTTTTGGCTACCAGTTGGTTTACCTAAGGATACTACATGATAATGTTTTTCATTCATATAGCGCGTCATTCGTCTTATAGTCCCACCTTTACCGGATGCATCGCGCCCGTCAAATAGAATGATCATCTTTTTTTTATATTTTTCAATATGTTCCTGCAATTTTATCATTTCCGCCTGATAGGGCATCAACTCTACTTTTTCGATATATCTTTGCAGACTATGCTCAAGTATTTTCGCATGAAAATCCTTGTTTGTTTTATAATCTTTAGGGAGTTTTTTTAGATTAATGTAAAAGTCCATATCAACACTGTAATTATTTGTTTAAAAAGTAATTAAAGTTATTGATAAATGGATAATGATTAAAACAGATAAGTTATTTAACGTAAACAGTTTTGATATTTACAAACTCGCGGATTCCAAAATCCGATAATTCTCTGCCATAACCGCTTTGTTTAATACCGCCAAATGGTAAGCGCGGGTCGGATTTTACAAAATCATTCACAAAACAACTGCCCGCTTCAAGTTTTTCGGCAGCTATTTTCTTGCCGCGGGCGATGTCTTTGGTAAACACAGCAGCACCTAACCCGAATACAGAATTATTCGCTAAAGCGATGGCATCATTTTCGTCCTTGGCTGGAACGATGGCAGCCACCGGACCGAATAATTCTTCGTCAAATGCCGGCATCCCGGGTTTTACATCTGCTAAAATTGTCGGTGGATAGAAAGCTCCTTTGCCAAGCGGTATTTGTCCGCCTAATAATAATTTTGCACCTAATTCCACACTTTTAACTACTTGCTGATGCAGCTCATCACGTAAATTGATTCGTGCCATTGGTCCGATATTAGTACTTTCATCAAATGGATCACCCATTATTACATTTTGCATATTTTGAATTAATAATGATTGAAATTTCGGTAAAACCGATTCCACAACAATAAAGCGCTTAGCCGCGATGCAACTTTGTCCGGTGTTAATTAATCGGCTAATGCTGCAAGAATTCACAGCTTTTTGTAGATCCGCATCTTCCAAAATAATATATGGATCGCTTCCCCCGAGTTCTAATACCGTTTTTTTGAGCATTTCACCTGCTTTTGATGCTACAGCTTTTCCGACGGGCGTACTGCCTGTTAATGAAATTGCTTTGACAGCCGGATTTTCGATGACAGAAGCCACCTTTTTGCTATTGATCAATAAAGTACGGAATGCATTTTTCGGGAAACCTGTGTCTCGAAAAATTTTCTCGATCGCCAAAGCACAACCGGATACATTAGAAGAGTGTTTAAGAATGCCAACATTTCCTGCCATCAATGTGGGAGCCGCAAATCGAAATACTTGCCAGAAAGGAAAATTCCAGGGCATCACGGCAAGTATCACGCCCAATGGCTGAAAAGTAATATAACTTTTTGATGCATCGGTTCTAACTTCTATTGATGATAGGAATTTTTCACCATTTTCAGCGTAGTATTCGTACACCCATGCGCATTTTTCGATTTCCACACGACTTTCACGTATTGGTTTTCCCATTTCCATCGTCATGATATTAGAATATTTTTCAATATTCTTTTTTAGAATTGATGCAATATTACGAAGTAATACTGCACGTTCATTAAAATTTGTTTGACACCATCCTTTGAAAGCAGTATCAGCTTCAGCAATAATATGATTTATTTCATTTTGTGAGTGTTCTTTATAGTCCTTAATGACTTCTTGATTGAAAGGATTTATAGATTGCAGCATAATGTACTCATTCAGTTTGATGTTGATAGTTTTTATTCCAATAAAAATATTATATAATGAATAGTAATTGCAATATTATTCGTAACAGAAAGGCAATATTATATAAATAAAATTTATTTAATTAATTTTAAAATAATTATTGATAGTATTATTTAATGTAGGCTAAATTTCTCGGCTTTATTCTGCAAGATAAGTGCGTCTATTTGACAATTGGTTTTTCTGAAATAAGTCCCGACATACATTTTGAAATTGGGTAGACCCGACATGCCGGTGTAGCTCAGTTGGTAGAGCAGCTGATTTGTAATCAGCAGGTCGGGGGTTCGAATCCCTTCGCCGGCTCAAGGATGCGCAATGACTTTTGAGCTATTCTCGCAGTTAGATTTTCTATGAATTTATGATAGGGGAGATGGCCGAGCGGTCAATGGCAGCAGACTGTAAATCTGCCGGCGTACGCCTACGGAGGTTCGAATCCTTCTCTCCCCACAAATTTGCGGGTGTAGTTCAATGGTAGAACACCAGCCTTCCAAGCTGGATATGTGAGTTCGATCCTCATCACCCGCTCGGATAGGTGATAGGGTGAATAGTTTCAGAAAAATTTAACAGTAAAGACGTGCCTGCGTAGCTCAGTTGGTAGAGCACGTCCTTGGTAAGGACGGGGTCATCGGTTCAAATCCGATCGTAGGCTCTGTATTTGATTTGACAAAAAACATGAGGAGAAACAAATGGCAAAGGAAAAATTTGAGCGAACGAAGCCACATGTAAACATTGGTACAATAGGCCATGTAGATCATGGTAAGACGACATTAACAGCCGCGATAACATTATTGCAATCAGCGCAAGGGTTATCGGAGGTAATGACATTTGATGCTATCGATAATGCTCCGGAGGAGCGTGAGCGTGGAATTACGATCCAGACAGCACATGTAGAGTATGAGACAGTCAATCGTCATTATGCGCACGTAGATTGTCCGGGTCATGCTGATTATATTAAGAATATGATCACAGGAGCAGCTCAGATGGATGGAGCGATATTAGTTGTAAGTGCAGCTGATGGTCCAATGCCCCAGACGCGAGAGCATGTATTATTAGCTCGTCAGGTTAATGTTCCAAGTATTGTAGTATTTATGAACAAGACCGATCAAGTAGATGATCCTGAGTTGTTAGAATTAGTTGAGATGGAACTAAGAGATTTATTGAATGAGTATAAGTTCCCCGGTGATGACACACCGATTATTATGGGTAGCGCATTAAATGCCTTGAATAATCCTAAAGATCCGGAAGCTACCAAATGCATAACGGAATTATTAGAAGCCTGTGATAGTTTTATACCTGAGCCGAAGCGCGATGTAGACAAACCGTTTTTGATGCCTGTGGAGGATGTATTTAGTATAACCGGTCGTGGAACAGTAGGAACCGGTAGGATCGAGCGTGGTATAGTGAAGGTTGGTGATGAAATAGAGATGATCGGAATGGGTGCTCATAAGAAGACGGTATGTACGGGTGTAGAGATGTTCCGTAAGCTATTGGATGAAGGTAGAGCGGGAGATAATGCCGGATTATTATTACGTGGAGTAGATAAAGAAGAATTGAAACGTGGAATGGTATTGGCTAAGCCTGGTAGTATAACTCCGCATACAAAGTTTAAGGCCAATGTATATGTATTGAAGAAAGAAGAGGGTGGTCGTCACACGCCATTTTTCAATGGTTACAGACCACAGTTTTACTTCCGTACGACCGATGTAACGGGAATAGGAACATTACCTGAGGGAACAGAGATGGTAATGCCGGGAGATAATGTAGAGTTGAGTATAGAGTTAATTACACCGATAGCGATGGATAAGGAGTTGCGCTTTGCTATTAGAGAAGGTGGACATACGGTAGGTGCCGGTGTTGTTACTGAGATTATTGAGTAAGTAGGTATTAAAATGGCAGGTAACAGCAAAAGAGTAATAGTTAGATTGGAGAGTACTGCAGGTACAGGATACAGGTATACTATTACTAAAAGTAAACGGATACATCCTGAACGGCTTGAATATAAGAAGTATGATCCTATCGTTCGGAAGTATGTTATCTTTAAAGAAACCAAATAATTTATATAAATAAAAAACATTTATGATATCAATTTTGGTGATAATTAGGAGTGTAGCTCAATTGGCAGAGCACCGGTCTCCAAAACCGGGGGTTGCGGGTTCAATTCCTGCCACTCCTGCTATTATCGCACTGCGATAATTAAGATATTTGGTGCGCTGTTTAAGGATCTTACAATAATGATTAAAAAAATTAGAAAATATATTGAAGAAGTACAGTTTGAAATGAAAAAGGTGTCCTGGCCTACTTGGGATGAACTGAAAGGTTCAACCTATGTTGTATTATCTTTTTCAGTGTTAATAGCTGTATTCCTTTTTATTGCAGATCTTATTTTAAACAAAATTTTAAGCATTATCTTATAAACAATATGGAATGGTATTCATTAAGAGTAATCTCCGGTAAGGAGAAAAAAATTAAAGAGGCTATCCTATTTGAGGTTTTACATAGTGAATACTCGGAGATGGTGAAGGAAGTTCTAGTTCCCACAGAGAATATAATCGAGATGAAGGAAGGGAAAAAGAAGGTTCGTGAAAGAGTTTTTTTCCCGGGATATTTATTAATAAAAATGGAGATTACTAAAGAATCAAAATTTTTAGTTGAAAATATAAATGGTGTAATAAACTTTATTGGATCTCGTGGAGAACCTCAACCTCTCAAACCCGAGGAAATCAGTAGAATTATTGGTGTGGTGGAAGGAAGTAAAGATTTTGAATTAGTTGCTCATCCGTTTAAAACCGGAGATGCAGTTAAAGTTATTGATGGACCATTTATGGATTTCTCAGGTTTTGTTCAAGAAGTTAACACAGATAAGCAAAAATTAAAGGTTTCAGTAAGTATTTTTGGCAGACCTACGCCAATTGAATTGGATTATTTGCAAGTTGAATTAGAAAAATAGGTTATAATTATGGCGAAAAAAGAAATTGGATTTATAAAACTTCAAATTCCGGCAGGGCAAGCTAATCCCGCTCCACCCGTTGGACCTGCGTTGGGACAACATGGTGTCAATATTATGGAATTTTGTAAAGCCTTTAATGCTGCTACGCAAAATCAACCCGGTATGATAATTCCGGTTGAAATTACAGTCTATGCAGATAGAAGTTTTTCTTACATTACTAAAACGCCACCTGCTGCTACATTAATTATTAAAGCAGCAAAAATCGAAAAAGGATCTGGAGAGCCAAATAAAGAAAAAGTCGGAAAAATAAGTAGAAAAGATCTGGAAGAAATCGCATCCATAAAAATGGAAGATTTAAATGCTAATACTATCGAAAATGCAGTTAAAATGATAGCCGGTACTGCCAGAAGTATGGGCGTAGAAGTAGTGAATTAGGTTCAATAATTATGAATTCAAAAAATAGAAAAAAAGTTTTAGAGAAAATTGATCGTACAAAGGAATATCCTTTAGAAGAGGCTGTCAAACTTGTCAAAGAATTATCGTTTGCAAAATTTGACGAATCGGTTGAAGTTGCCATTAATCTTGGGGTAGATCCACGACATGCTGATCAAAATATTCGTATAACTACCGGGTTGCCATATGGAACAGGAAAAGGTGTGAAAGTATTAGTCATTACATCTGGAGCGAAGGAGCAAGAGGCAAAAGATGCAGGTGCTGACTATGTTGGTTATAGCGAATATATCGATAAAATAAAAGCGGGTTGGGCTGATGTTGACAAGATTATTGCCACGCCTGATGCAATGCCTGACTTGGGGAAATTAGGTAAAATATTAGGACCAAAGGGACTAATGCCAAATCCCAAAAGCGGAACTGTTACAATGGATATTGGAACTGCCGTTAAAGAATTAAAAGCAGGTAAGATTGAATTAAGAGTAGATAAAACCGGTATTATTCATGCAGCATGTGGAAAAGTATCTTTTGATGAGAAAGCTTTATTTGAAAATATTGAAACAATATATAATACTATAATGAAAGCAAAGCCTGCATCCGTTAAAGGTCGCTATTTGAAGAAAATGACAATATCGTCTACTATGGGCCCGGGAATTAAAATTGATTATACAGCTTTAAGGTAATATAATGCCAAATAAGAAAAATATACAACAAGTTGAAGAATTAACTGAAAAATTAAATAAAGCTAAAGCAATTTACTTCACAGATTATATTGGATTAGATGTTGGGAGTATTACGCAGTTGCGTTCCGAATTCTATCAAAATTCAGTAGAATATTATGTTGCTAAAAATACTCTGTTAAAAATTGCTGCAGAAAATAATAAAATTGAAGGATTGGATAAATTTTTATTAGGTCCTACAGCTATTGCAATATCTTATGATGAACCTACAACACCAGCAAAGATCATCAAAGAATTTGCCAAGAAATTTGATAAACCAACTGTGAAAGGTATATTATTTGATGGAGAGGTCCTTGACGGATCAAAATTCAAAAGTATTGCTGATATGCCATCACGTGAGCAGTTAATTGCTATGTTCGCAAGTTCATTGCAAAGTCCATTAGTGAAGTTATTAGGAGTTTTAAACGCTACTATGTATAGCTTGGTTGGTGTATTGAATAGTTTAAAAGAAAAGAAATCATAGATCTATAAATTGAATAAAGGAGTTAGTTAATGGCCGTCACAAGAGCAGATGTTTTGTCTTATATAGAGAAAGCAAATATTATTGAAATATCCGAATTAGTAAAAGAAATTGAAGAGAAATTTGGTGTTAGCGCAGCTACACCAGTAGCCGCTGCCGCCGCTCCTGCCGCGGGAGAAGTTGCAGCTGAAGAAAAAACTGATTTTGATGTGGTTTTAATAGCAGCCGGACAAGCAAAAATCGCTGTCATAAAAGCAGTTAGAACAATTACCAGTCTTGGATTAAAAGAAGCCAAAGAATTAGTTGATTCAGCCCCTAAGGCAGTAAAAGAGAATGTACCGCAAGCAGAAGCCGAAGAAGTTAAAAAAACTTTGGAAGAAGCTGGCGCAACTGTTGAATTAAAGTAAAATAGATAAGTCTATTATCTTTATCTCATCTCTGTTTTAAATAAAAAATAGGAGGCTTTTTTGGGAGCCAATAATTTATATGCGGCTGAACGGGTTTCGTTTCAGAAAATTCATTCAGTCGTTGAAATGCCTGATCTACTTGGTCTTCAGCGCGATTCTTATCGCATGTTTTTACAAGAAGATACCCTTGAAGACGAGCGAAAACGTATCGGTTTGGAAGAAGTTTTTCAAAATGTATTTCCTATCGAAGATTCGCATCGTAATTATATATTAGAATATAAGAGTTATTATCTTGCACCTCCAAAGTATTCGACTGATGAATGCATAGAAAGAGGCGTCACTTATTCAGCGCCGCTAAAAGTAAAATTGGTATTGAATATTACAGATGAAGAAGATCGTAGTAAATATGCTCAATCTATTGAGCAAGATGTGTATTTTGGTAATATACCTTATATGACTAATAAAGGTACGTTTATTATTAATGGCGCAGAAAGGGTGGTGGTTTCACAATTACAGCGCTCGCCCGGTGTATTTTTTGACCAAACTATACATCCTAATGGTACAAAATTATTTCAAGCAAGAATTATTCCTATTCGCGGCTCTTGGGTAGACTTTACCACTGACATTAATGATTGTCTCTTTGTTATTATCGATCGTCGCAGAAAATTCCCTGCAACGATGTTATTACGTGCACTCGGTATTTCTACTGATGCTGACCTATTTGAAGCACTGAAATGTATTAATAAAGTTGATCTTGCCAAAAAGGATTTAAGTGATGTTATTGGTGCAACGATTGTAGAAGATATTATTGATACGGCTACAGGTGAAATTTATTTTGAACATGGTACCGAAATAACAAATGAAGTATTAAAGGTATTAAAAGACGCAAAAATAAAATCTATTAAAATAGTGGATAGAAATAAAGATTTCCACGCTATGATGCTTCTGAATACTATTGAAAAAGACCCGACGCAGAATACTGAGGAAGCACTTGAAGTAGTTTATCAACTAATTCGCTCGAGTGAACCGCCAAATTTGGAAACTGCTCAAAAATTTATTGAACGGATGTTTTTCAATCCCAAAAAATATGATTTAGGTCAAGTCGGACGATATAGACTGAATAAACAATTCGATTTAAATATTAATGTTGAAGATACAGTATTAACTATGGAGGACATTGTTAAAGTCGTTCAATATCTTGTTGATATGCGAAAAGGAGAACGCGGAACTGATGATATTGACCATTTGGGCAATCGCCGAGTTAGAACAGTAGGTGAACAGTTAAAGAATCAGTTTGCTACAGCTCTAAGTCGAATGATTCGAACAATTCATGATCGTATGAATCTTCGTGAAGCGGAATCAATTACACCTCAGGATTTAATCAATGCGAGAGTTGTTACTACAGTTATCAATACGTTTTTTGGTACAAGTCAAATGTCGCAGTTTGGAGACCAAACAAATCCATTAGCTGAAATTACACATAAGCGTCGTATTTCTGCTCTAGGTCCTGGTGGATTGACTCGTGAACGAGCAGGATTTGAAGTTCGAGATGTTCACTATACGCATTACGGTAGATTGTGTCCAATTGAGACGCCTGAGGGTCCAAACATTGGTCTTATATCTTCTTTAGCATTAATGGCAAGTATTAATTGGCATGGTTTTATCGAAGCTCCATATCGCAAAATTAAATTGAAAGATGACGCTGCATATGTAACAAATAAGATAGAATATTTATCTGCTGATGACGAAGATAGAGTGTTAATCGCGCAATCAAATGCCAAGTTGGATGCAAATAATAAAATCTCAGACAGCTCACTGAGAGTAAGAATCAAGGGTGACTTTCCAATGGTTGAACCGAAAAAGGTAGAATACATGGATGTGGCGCCTAATCAAATTTTAAGTGTGGCTGCTGCATTAATTCCTTTTGTTGAACATGATGATGCTAATCGTGCTTTGATGGGTTCAAATATGCAACGTCAAGCAGTCCCATTAATGAATCCGAAATCGCCTATTGTTGGTACTGGTATGGAAGGTATAGTAGCTCTTGATTCAGGGGCTTGCGTCTCAAGTCCTGTAAGTGGTACGGTTGTATATGTGGACGCTAAACAAATCAAAATCAAAATTGGTCAAATTCCAGAAGAACTTTGTTTAGTTGAAGGTGATAATATAGTTGTAATTAAGTTGGAAAAAAATCGTAGATCCAATCAAAACACTTGTTACAATCAGCGACCATTGGTAAAAATAGGTCAAAAAGTGAAGGAAGGAGACGTTTTAGCTGATGGTGCATCTACCAATAATGGAGAATTGGCATTAGGAAGAAATGTAATTGTAGCATTTATGCCATGGCGTGGATATAATTATGAAGATGCAATAGTGCTAAATGAAAGATTAGTGAAAGACGATGTATTCACGTCAGTTCATATAAACGAGATTGAACTTGAGGTACGTGAAACGAAACGCGGTGAAGAAGAATTGACACCTGAAATTCCTAATGTTAGTGAAGAGGCTACCAAAGATTTAAATGACAATGGTATTATTAGAGTTGGAGCTAGAGTCAAGGAAGGCGATATTATAATTGGAAAAGTTACTCCGAAAGGTGAGACTGATCCTACACCGGAAGAAAAGTTGTTAAGGGCAATATTTGGTGAAAAAGCCGGTGATGTGAAGGATGCCTCCAAACATGCGTCTCCCGGAATAAAAGGTACTGTAATAAAAACTAAATTATTTGAAAAACGTGCAAGTAAATCAAAGGTGCTTGATCGTAAAAAAATTATCGAGTTGCAAGAAGACGCCCGTAATCAAAAGCAAAATTTAAAGAAATCGAGAGATAAGATACTTTTACGGTTACTAACTGATGAAACTTCAGGAGGTATTCGTGACTCAGCTTCCAATAAAACATTAATTAAGAAAGGTACAAAGCTTACTGAAAAGAGACTAAAAGAATTTGATTTTGAACGATTTGCGCAAGATGAACCGTGGATTGAAAGTACCAATTCATGGAAGAAAATAAAATTAGTATGGAGTTCATTCAGGAAAGAGTGGAATCGTTTAGAAAATTACTTAGAAAGCGAAACGTTCAAACTCCGTGTTGGCGATGAACTGCAACCCGGTATTTTGAAATTAGCAAAAGTATTTATTGCTAACAAACGTAAAGTTTCGATTGGTGACAAAATGGCTGGACGGCATGGTAATAAAGGTGTAGTTGCAGCAATAGTACCGGAAGAAAATATGCCATTCCTTGAAGACGGAACTCCGGTTGATATAGTTTTAAATCCATTGGGTGTTCCTTCAAGAATGAATTTAGGGCAACTGTACGAAACAATGCTTGGTTGGGCAGGTGATGTTCTGGGAGTTAAATACAACACACCAGTATTTAATGGGGCTATTCCCGATGAGATTAAAGTAGAGCTTGAAAAGGCGAACCTGCCTATTCATGGTAAGACCCGGCTTATTGATGGTCGTACAGGCGAATATCTTTACGATGAAGTCACTGTTGGAAATATCTATATGATGAAACTTAGTCATATGGTTGATGATAAAATGCATGCTCGATCAACAGGACCATATTCATTAGTTACTCAGCAACCATTAGGTGGTAAAGCACAATTTGGTGGTCAACGGTTTGGAGAAATGGAAGTTTGGGCATTAGAAGCCTATGGTGCAGCTCATACATTGCAGGAAATCTTGACAGCAAAATCCGATGATGTTGAAGGTCGTTCAAGAATGTACAATGCCATTGTAAAAGGTGAGGATGTTCCACCGTACGGTTCTCCTGAATCGTTTAATGTTCTTATTAAAGAATTACAAGGTCTAGGAATAGACATTGAATTAAACTAAAGGTATAGTTTTGACTTATATCCAAACAAATAAAATCGATACAACTAAAAAGTATTCTAGTATAACCATTGGTCTCGCTTCTCCCGAAAATATTCTTGCCAAATCATATGGTGAGATACTCAAGCCTGAGACAATAAATTATCGATCATATAAGCCGGAAAAAGATGGTTTGTTCTGTGAAAAAATATTCGGGCCGGTTAAGGATTATGAATGCCATTGTGGAAAATACAAAGGGATTCGCTATCGTGGAATTATATGTGATCGTTGTGGTGTAGAAGTAACTCGGAAAAAAGTTCGTCGCGAAAGGATGGGACATGTTACACTGGCTGTCCCAGTTGTCCATATTTGGTATTTAAAATCAATTCCGAGCAAATTGAGCTACTTGATTGGTCATAGCACCAAAGAGCTTGAGCGCGTCATTTATTATGAATTATATATGATTATTGAACCGGGGAAAAGTGGTAGAAAGCAATTTGAGCTTATTGATGAAGAAACCTGGATGGAACTTGAGAAAGATTATGGTTTTTACGCTGCTACCGAAGAAGAGCGTGACGAAAACGAATACTTTGTTGCGTTAATGGGTGGCGGAGCCATTAAGGATGCTCTTGCAAAGATAAATATGTCTGATCTAAAAGATGATTTAGAAAATATCATTACTAGTACAAAATCTAAACAGAAAAAGCAAGATGCATTAAAACGATTGAGAGTTGTTAAGGAATTTATGATTGACTCCATCAATAAAAAAGTAAACAAGCCAGAATGGATGGTGATATCGATTTTGCCAGTTATACCACCTGAGCTACGACCATTAGTGCCATTAGAAGGTGGTAGATTTGCTGCTAGTGATCTTAACGATTTGTATCGTAGGATTATAATTCGAAATAATCGCTTAAAGAATTTGATGGAAATCAAAGCACCCGACGTTATCTTGCGGAATGAAAAAAGAATGCTTCAGGAATCGGTTGATGCGCTATTTGATAATAGTCGCAGAAAAACTGCGATAAGAAGCGGTACGCGTAGACCTCTCAAGTCTCTTTCTGATATGTTGCGCGGTAAATCGGGACGTTTCCGCCAAAATTTGCTAGGTAAACGTGTTGACTATTCCGGTAGATCTGTTATTGTAGTTGGACCAGAACTTCGTTTACATGAGTGTGGATTACCAAAAGATATGGGTCTTGAGCTATTTAAACCGCATATGATAAATGCATTGATTGAACGGGGGTATGCTCAAACGCCTCGTGGTGCAAAATTAATGGTAGAAAATCATGAGCCAATAGTTTACAAAGTTCTTGAGTATGTAGTTAAAGATCATCCTGTATTATTGAATCGTGCTCCAACTTTACATAGATTGGGTATTCAGGCGTTCCAACCTGTCTTAGTTGATGGAAAAGCAATTAGAATCCATCCATTAGTATGTGCAGCGTTTAACGCTGACTTTGACGGAGACCAGATGGCAGTTCATGTACCAATTTCCGTTCAAGCTCAGATGGAAGCCAGAATATTGATGCTTTCCAGTCATAACATTTTACATCCGGCAAACGGTAAACCGATTGCAATTCCTTCTCAAGATATGGTATTGGGATGTCATTATTTAACCAGACCAAAAACAGGTGATAAAGGCGAGGGTAAATTATTTGGGTCTTTAGATGAAGTAGTGATGGCATATGAAAATAAAGCAGTGGGATTGCATGCTATAATTGATGTTCGACATAAAGGTAAATGGAATAAAAAAACAACAGTAGGCCGAGCTATCTTTAATTCCATTATACCGGAAGAGTTAGAATACTTTGACGAATTGATTTCCAAGAAAACTTTAAGAAAAGTTGTTAATCAATCTTATCTGGTAGTAGGTAATTCTAAAACTGTAGAATTTTTAGATAAATTGAAAGATCTTGGATTTTCTATTGCAACAAAAAGTGGTAGTTCGATTTCTATTAGTGATATTTTAATTCCGAGTGATAAGGATACGATTATAGAAAAAGCTGAAAAAGAAGTAGAGGCTATCCAACAGAATTTTGCTAACCATATATTAACTGATGGGGAAAGATACAATAAGGTAATTGACGTTTGGACTCACGCGACTAATCATGTTGCTAATGCCATGATGAAGGGATTGAGGAATGATAGGCAAGGTTTTAATCCTGTATTTATGATGGCAGATTCCGGTGCTAGAGGTAGTCAAGATCAGATTAAGCAGTTGGCAGGAATGCGTGGATTGATGGCAAAACCAAAAAAATCTATGACTGGTGGTCAGGGTGAAATTATTGAATCACCCATTATTTCCAATTTTAAGGAAGGGCTATCAGTTATGGAATATTTTATATCTACACATGGCGCCAGGAAAGGTCTTGCTGATACAGCACTGAAAACAGCAGATGCAGGATATTTGACTCGTAGATTAGTAGATGTTGCTCAAGATGTGGTTATATCTGAGAAGGATTGTGGAACGATCAATGGTATTGTTACTAGCGATTTAAAAGAAAATGAAGAAATTATAGAACCACTGGCTGACCGTGTTCTGGGTAGAACAATATTAGACGATTTGATTATTAATGGTAAAGTAATGATTAAAGCTGAAACTATTATTACGGAGAAGGAGGCTGATATCATAGCCAATAATGAGATTCAAAGTATTCGTATTAGATCAGTTCTAACCTGTGAATCAAAACGAGGTGTTTGTGCAAAATGTTTTGGCTGGGATTTGGCACGTCATCGCGAAGTTAATATTGGTAGTGCAGTAGGAATACAAGCTGCGCAAAGTATAGGTGAGCCAGGTACTCAGCTTACACTACGCACATTCCATATTGGTGGAACAGCAACACGTATTATAGAGAAATCTGATATGCAAAGCAGATATGGTGGTGTTATTAAATTTTCAGATAATTATGATTTTGCTGATACCATTGATGTTACAGGGAATGAAATAACAAGATGTATGGTTAGACATGCAAAAATATTTATTGTTGATGAAAAAAATCCTGCAAATATTAAAACAGAATATAATATTCCATATGGTTCTAATATATTTGTAAGTAAGGGTGATGTTATTAAAGCAGGCACCACACTTGTACAGTGGGATCCTTATACCGATATAATTCTTGCCAGGCATGATGGATTTGTAAATCTGAAAGATTTTGAAGAAGGAGATACATATCAGATTGAAGCTGTAGAGGGTGGTAAAAAACAAATGGTGGTTATTGAGTCTAAAAATCGCCAACTTAGTCCACAAGTGGAAATACAGGATAGTGATGGAAATGTAATGGCTGGAGGAACAATATTACCGGTAAATGCTACTTTAAATGTCATTAATGGACAAGAAGTTAAGCGTGGACAGACGCTCGTTAAAATTCAAAAGGATATTGGAAAAACTCGTGATATTACAGGTGGCCTACCTCGAGTAGCAGAATTATTTGAAGCTAGGATGCCTTCTAATCCTGCCGTAGTTAGTGAAATTAATGGAATAGTAAAATTTGGTGAAACAAAACGTGGAATTCGAAAAATTTTAATCGAATCAAGTGACGGAGAGAGTCGTCCTTATAAGATTCCTTATGGTAAGCATGTTATTGTTCATGAAGGTGATTTCATAACAGCCGGTATACCGCTTTGCGAAGGTGCAATTTCACCAGTTGATATATTAAGAATACTTGGTCCAGGTGCAGTTCGTGAATACCTTGTAAACGAAATACAAGAAGTCTATCGACTGCAGGGCGTAGGTATTAATGATAAACACATAGAAGTAATTGTTCGTCAAATGATGAAAAAAATCTTGGTGACCGATCCTGGCGATTCTAGGTTTTTAGAATCTGAAAGAGTTGACAGAGTAGATTTTGCAATCGAAAATGATCGTTTAGCTATGATGGCTGTCGTTGCTGATGCTGGAGGTAGTGATTGGGAAAAAGATGCGTTAATATTAAAATCTGATTTAAGAGATATTAATAAGGAATTGAAAGAAGAGGGTAAGAAACCAATTAAAACGCATAAAACTCAGCCGGCTACCTACGATCCATTGTTGATGGGTATTACGCAAGCTTCTTTAAACACTGAAAGTTACTTATCAGCAGCATCTTTCCAGGAAACTACAAGAGTGCTAACAGATGCAGCAACAGCAGGAAAAACAGACTATCTCAGAGGATTGAAAGAAAATGTAGTTATTGGTAGATTGATACCGGCTGGTACTGGATATCCTGCTTTGCAAGACATATTATTGGAATCTGATGAAGATGAAAAGGTTGTTGAATCAGCGGAGATTTCCTTTGGTGAAATTGTGTAGAAATAAATATGAATATGTGTGTTAAAGTAATTGACTATATTTATAATTTTTGAATAAATTTATAGGCTTAATATAAATAGATATGCCGACGATAAATCAACTAGTAAAGAAAGGTAGAAAGCGGATTTTACAAAAAAATGTGAGTCCAGCGCTACAACGTAATCCACAAAAACGTGGAGTTTGTGTACGTGTATATACAACTACGCCCAAAAAACCTAATTCTGCACTGCGAAAAGTTGCTCGTGTCAGATTGACCAACGGGATGGAAGCAGCAGCATATATTCCGGGTGAAGGTCATAATTTGCAAGAACATTCAATTGTGTTGATTGAAGGTGGTAGGATTAAAGACCTTCCTGGTGTGCGTTATCACATTATACGCGGAACACTTGATACAGCAGGTGTCAACGACAGAAAAACTAGTCGTTCACGTTACGGTACAAAACGACCGAAGGCTTAATTGTTATGCGTAGAAGAAGACCAGAAAAAAGAGAAATATTACCCGATCCGGTTTATAATGACCTGTCGGTTGCCAAATTTGTGAACTATGTGATGGAACGCGGTAAAAAGGGTGTTGCTGAAAAGATTTTTTATGACGCAATGGATGTGATTAAAAATAAAACAAAGACTGACGGATTAAAAATATTTCAAGAAGCGATCAAAAATGTTACTCCGATATTGGAAGTGAAATCACGTCGTATTGGTGGAGCTACTTATCAAGTACCGATTGAAGTCCCAAAAAATCGACAATTTTATTTATCATCACATTGGATAATTAATGCTGCTATTGGTCGTGGTGGTAAACCAATGGCTGAACGTCTTGCAACTGAACTGATTGCGGCTGCTAATAATGAAGGCGGGGCAATTAAGAAAAAAGATGATACGCACCGAATGGCAGAAGCAAATAAAGCATTTGCACATTTTGGAAGACCTAGACGATAATGAAAAGTATTTCCCTAGATAAAGTGCGAAATATTGGTATAATGGCTCATATTGATGCTGGTAAAACCACGTTGACAGAGCGAATATTATATTATACTGGACGTACTCACAAAATAGGGGAAGTGCATGAAGGTGGTGCCACAATGGATTGGATGGCTCAGGAGAAGGAAAGGGGTATTACGATAACTTCTGCGGCTACTACTTGTATGTGGAACGATCACCGTATTAATATTATTGATACACCGGGTCATGTCGATTTTACTGTGGAGGTAGAAAGGTCTCTCAGAGTATTAGACGGTGCTGTAGCAGTTTTTTGTGCCGTTGGCGGTGTTGAACCGCAAAGCGAAACAGTTTGGCGTCAAGCTGATAAGTATGATGTTCCGCGCATAGCTTTTGTAAATAAAATGGATCGTACGGGCAGTGACTTTTATAATGTGCTTAACATGATAAAAGAGAGATTGGGAGCAAATCCATTACCGATGACAATACCTATTGGTTCTGGTGATCTATTTACGGGTATTATTGACCTTTGTTCTATGCAAGCAATTTTGTATAATGAATCTTCATTAGGCGCACGTTATGAATTTGCTGAAATCCCAAAAGATTTAAAAGATGAGGCAGATAAATGGCGTCATCATCTTATAGAGGAAACAGCAGCTTACGATGAGCGCTTATTAGAAAAATATTTAGCTGATGAAGAAATTAAAGAGGATGAGTTAAAAGCGGCAATCCGAAAAGGGTGTATAGACAATACATTTATTCCTACTTTTTGCGGTTCAGCTTTTAAAAATAAAGGTGTACAAAGATTATTGGATGCGGTTGTTGATTTTTTACCAAATCCGTTGGATATTGGTGAAGTATCAGGTGTTGACCCGGATGATTCAGATATTGTATTAAAACGTAAACCGGATAAAAAATCGCCTTTTAGCGCACTTGTTTTTAAAATTATGACAGATCCTTATGTGGGTCGCTTAACTTACTTAAGAGTATATTCCGGTAGATTAGATAAGGGCTCATATGTTTATAATCCAAATATTGTGAAAAGAGAACGAATTAGTAGAATTTTATTAATGCATGCTAATAAACGTGAAGCTCTTGAAGCTGTAACAGCCGGTGAAATTGTGGCTACTGTTGGTCTTAAAGTAACTAATACTGGGCACACTATTTGCGATGCTGATAATCCAATTATTTTAGAATCAATGGACTTCCCTGAACCAGTTGTGGAAGTATCAGTTGAGCCGGTAAGTAAGGCTGATCAAAAAACTTTATCACAAGGTTTGGCTAAATTAAGCGAGGAAGATCCTACATTTAAAGTTTCTACTAATCAAGATACTGGTCAAACGATTATTGCAGGGATGGGGGAATTACATTTAGAAATTTTAGTTGATCGCTTGAAGCGAGAATTTAATGTAAATGCAAATGTTGGGAAACCTCAAGTAGCATATACAGAAGCTATTACAAAATTAGTTGAAAAAATTGATGTAAAATTTGCGAGACAATCCGGTGGACGTGGTCAGTTTGGTCATGTTGTGATCAATGTTGCGCCAAATGAATCCGGCAAGGGTTATCATTTTGATAATAAAATAGTCGGTGGTGTAATACCGAGAGAATATATACCTGCTGTAGATGCAGGAATTAAAGAAGCATTAAAAAATGGCGTTATTGCCGGTTACCCGATTGAAGATGTGCGCGTTGAACTAATATATGGTTCTTATCATGAGGTTGATTCTTCAGAAATCGCTTTCAGAATAGCAGGTTCAATGGCAATAAAAAAGGCTTGTAACGCGGCAAGTCCGGTATTGATGGAGCCAATAATGTCCATTGAAGTTGTTACGCCGGAAGAATACTTAGGCGATGTGATGGGCGACATTAATTCGCGTCGTGGAAAAATTGAAGGAATGGGACAGCGTAAAGACGCTCAGGTAATTAAAGGAAATGTACCTTTAAATAAGATGTTTGGATATGTTACCGATCTAAGATCGATAACTCAAGGGCGTGCTGTATTTCATATGGAATTTTCACATTATCAACAAGTTCCAGTTAATGTACAAACAGAAATAATGGAACATGTACATGGGACAGCATCCTAACAAATAGGAGAAACAAATGGCAAAGGAAAAATTTGAGCGAACGAAGCCACATGTAAACATTGGTACAATAGGCCATGTAGATCATGGTAAGACGACATTAACAGCCGCGATAACATTATTGCAATCAGCGCAAGGGTTATCGGAGGTAATGACATTTGATGCTATCGATAATGCTCCGGAGGAGCGTGAGCGTGGAATTACGATCCAGACAGCACATGTAGAGTATGAGACAGTCAATCGTCATTATGCGCACGTAGATTGTCCGGGTCATGCTGATTATATTAAGAATATGATCACAGGAGCAGCTCAGATGGATGGAGCGATATTAGTTGTAAGTGCAGCTGATGGTCCAATGCCCCAGACGCGAGAGCATGTATTATTAGCTCGTCAGGTTAATGTTCCAAGTATTGTAGTATTTATGAACAAGACCGATCAAGTAGATGATCCTGAGTTGTTAGAATTAGTTGAGATGGAACTAAGAGATTTATTGAATGAGTATAAGTTCCCCGGTGATGACACACCGATTATTATGGGTAGCGCATTAAATGCCTTGAATAATCCTAAAGATCCGGAAGCTACCAAATGCATAACGGAATTATTAGAAGCCTGTGATAGTTTTATACCTGAGCCGAAGCGCGATGTAGACAAACCGTTTTTGATGCCTGTGGAGGATGTATTTAGTATAACCGGTCGTGGAACAGTAGGAACCGGTAGGATCGAGCGTGGTATAGTGAAGGTTGGTGATGAAATAGAGATGATCGGAATGGGTGCTCATAAGAAGACGGTATGTACGGGTGTAGAGATGTTCCGTAAGCTATTGGATGAAGGTAGAGCGGGAGATAATGCCGGATTATTATTACGTGGAGTAGATAAAGAAGAATTGAAACGTGGAATGGTATTGGCTAAGCCTGGTAGTATAACTCCGCATACAAAGTTTAAGGCCAATGTATATGTATTGAAGAAAGAAGAGGGTGGTCGTCACACGCCATTTTTCAATGGTTACAGACCACAGTTTTACTTCCGTACGACCGATGTAACGGGAATAGGAACATTACCTGAGGGAACAGAGATGGTAATGCCGGGAGATAATGTAGAGTTGAGTATAGAGTTAATTACACCGATAGCGATGGATAAGGAGTTGCGCTTTGCTATTAGAGAAGGTGGACATACGGTAGGTGCCGGTGTTGTTACTGAGATTATTGAGTAGGTAGGTGAATTTGTGCCAAAACAAACTATAAGAATAAGTTTAAAAGCATATGATCATACTTTGTTGGATAAGTCCACAGAGAAAATTGTTCGTACAGCAAAATCAACCGGTGCGGTTATATCGGGTCCAATACCTTTACCAACAAAAAGGACTATTTATACTGTGTTACGTTCACCTTTTGTTGATAAAAAATCTCGTGAACAGTTTCAAACAAAAGTACATAAAAGACTTATTGATATACTTAATTCAACTCCCAAAACAGTTGAATCATTAATGAAATTAGATTTACCTGCCGGGGTAGATATTGAGATTAAGGTTTAGTGATGCGTGGATTAATTGGTAAGAAAGTTGGTATGACCCAAATTTATGATGAGCAAGGGATTATGACACCTGTAACTGTTGTAGAGGTAGGCCCTTGCGTTGTAACTCAAGTCAAAACTAAAATGAAAGACGGATATGATGCTGTACAGGTTGGATATGGAAATAGAAAGAAAAAACATCTTACAAAGCCTATGAAAGGACATTTTATTCGTGCAAAAGTAGAACCTAAACGTATTCTTGCTGAATTTGATATGATACCGGGTTTTGAATATAAATTGGGTCAAGAATTTACTGCCTCATTATTTAAATCTGGTGAATATGTCGATGTGAGTGGAACTTCAAAAGGTCGTGGTTTCGCAGGTGTTATTAAAAGACATAATTTTCATACTCAGCCAAAAACGCATGGTACAAAGAACACTTATCGTCATCCTGGTTCTATTGGACAGGCTTCAGATCCATCTAGAGTATTTAAAGGTATGAAGATGGCTGGTCATTATGGAAATAAGAAAATCACTTTACCAAATGTCGAAATTATACAAGTGGATAAAGAAAAAAACCAAATATTACTCAAAGGATCAGTTCCAGGAGCACGGAACGGCATTGTTTATATTGTAAAATAATTATGGAATTACAAATATTAAAAAATAGTGGAACTAAAGGCGAAAAAATAAAAGTTGATAAAACTGTGTTTGGGATAAAGCCAAATGAAGCAGTCGTACATCAAGCTGTTGTTGCAGAGTTATCTAATTTAAGACAAGGTACTCGTGCAGCAAAAAGTAGAGGTATGGTCACCGGAAGCCAAAAAAAACCATTCCGTCAGAAAGGTCGTGGTATGGCGCGCGCTGGTACAAGGAAATCGCCTTTATGGCGTGGCGGAGGGGTAGTATTTCCGCCTTCACCGCATAAGCATACAAAATCAATGCCTAAAAAGATGAGACAGTTGGCACGCCGTAGTGTGTTATCAGATAAAACAGCAAATGGAAAAGTATTTGTAATCGACGAATTCAATATTAAGAAACCAAAAACTAAATATTTTATTGATTTATTAAATAATTTGAAATTATCAGATACAAAAGTAACCGTATTACCTTCGGTGATTGATGATAATTTAAATTTAGCCACTCGAAACATTCCAAATATTTTTGTCATCAAGGCAACTGATGTCAGTACGTATGATTTGTTAGACTCGGAAGTTTTATTATTTGATAAAGCTGGGTTGACATTATTAAATAAACAATTAGCACAGAAGAAATAGAATCGTGGATTACCGTAAAATATTAATTCGTCCTTTATATACCGAGAAAATGAGCATTCTCGAAGAAACACAGCGAAAATATGCCTTTCAGGTAGATAGCTCCGCTAATAAAATTCAAATAAAACAAGCAGTTGAAGATAAATTTGATGTTAAGGTTGAAAAAGTTGCAACTATGAATCGTAAGGGGAAAGCCAAGCAAATGTCAGTTAGAAGTGGCGGAAGGGCGATTCGAACACAGGGTTTCCAAGCAAGTTGGAAGCGGGCAGTGATAACGTTAAAGGAAGGGTTTACAATTGATCTGCTCAAAGGAGAGGCACAAGTATAATTATGGGTATTCGATCATTAAAACCGGTTACTCCCGGGAGCCGATTTGCAACTCGGCCTGATTTTGCTGAATTAACTGCGAGTACACCTGAGAAAAGTCTTACTACTGCACTTCGTAAAACAGGTGGGCGCAATAATAAAGGTCGTATAACGATGCGTCATCGAGGTGGTGGCCATAGACGTCGATATCGTATTATTGATTTTAAACGAAATAAGTTTGATATTCCATCAAAAGTTGCAACTATTGAGTATGATCCAAATAGATCTGCTTATATAGCATTATTGCATTATGCTGATGGTGAAAAAAGATATATACTTTCTCCAGTGGGACTAAAGGTTGGAGATGAACTAATCTCCGGAGAGAATGTTGAGTTAAAAGTAGGAAATAGTCTAAGTTTAAAAAATATTCCAGCTGGTATGACGGTCCATAATGTAGAATTAACACCAGGGAAGGGCGGACAAATAGTACGAAGCGCGGGTGTTGTTGCTCGTATTATGGCTCGAGATGATGGATACGTTACATTAAAATTACCTTCTGGTGAAGTACGGATGGTTCCTGAAAAATGTATGGCTACTTTAGGACAAGTAGGAAATCGCACACATAACCAGGTAGTTTCTGGTAAAGCAGGACGAACAAGGTGGCTTGGTAGAAGACCAAAAGTTCGTGGTGTAGCAATGAATCCGGTAGATCACCCGATGGGCGGTGGTGAAGGAAAAACATCCGGTGGACGTCATCCGGTTTCACCTACAGGTGTGTTGGCAAAGGGGTATAAAACTCGGAAGAAAAAGAAAAAATCTAATGAATTAATTGTGAAGAGGAGAAAATAGTATGGCTCGCTCCTTGAAAAAGGGTCCTTATATTTCACCGAAATTGCTGAAAAAAATTGACGCAATGAATGAATCGGGAAAGAAAAGGGTGATAAAAACATGGTCGCGTAGATCAGTTATAACACCAGAGTTTGTCGGTCATACAATGGCTGTTCACAATGGTAACAAATTTATACCAATTTTTATTTATGAAAATATGGTAGGACATAAGCTTGGAGAATTTTCTCCAACAAGAATATTTAGGATGCATTCGGGAGACCGGAAAAAATAAAAATGGAAGCTAAAGCAATATCTAGGTATATAAAACAATCACCGCGTAAAATACGTAAAACACTTGATAGTATTAGGGGTAAAAAAGTTGGTGTAGCTTTAAATATGTTGCATTTTTCACCTGAAAAAGCAGCTGTTGTGATTGAAAAAACAATACATTCAGCTGTGGCTAATTTGATGTCCAATGAAGATAAATCAAATATTAATCCTGAAGAATTATCGATTAAGGAAGCATATGTAGATGGTGGACCACAAGCAAAACGATTTCGCGCAGCATCTATGGGAAGAGCTTCATTAATTAGAAAACCTACTGCACATTTAACAGTGGTAATAACAGACGAGAAGAATTAGGAGGAATTTTGGGGCAAAAGACACATCCGGTAGGATTTAGATTAATCGTCAACAAAGCATGGCGCTCAAACTGGTTTTCTGGAAAAGGTGAATATGCTATTGATTTAGCAGAAGATGTTCAAATAAGGAAATATCTAAAGCACCGTTTGCCAAATGCCGGTGTTGCGAAGATTGAAATCGCTCGTACTTCAAAAGTAGTGACTGTTGCAATAAATACTGCTCGTCCTGGAATTGTGATTGGTAGAGGTGGAGAAGAAGTTGGTCGTTTGAAAAATGAACTTTCCCAATTATCTCGTAAAGAAGTCCAAATTAATATTAAGGAAGTTAAACGTCCAGAACTGAATGCAGCTTTAGTAGGATCAAATATTGCACATCAACTTATAAAGAAAATGTCTTATAGACGTGTTGTTAATAAGACAATACAATCAACTATGCGTATGGGTGCAGAAGGAATTAGAGTAAATGTTGCCGGTAGATTGGGTGGTGCAGAAATAGCTAGAAGTGAAAAATTTATGGCAGGGAAAGTACCACTACATACATTACGTGCTGATATAGATTATGCACTTATAGAAGCCAATACAGCTTATGGTGTAATTGGAATAAAAATATGGATTTATAACGGAGAAATTCGCGGTTAAATATCATGTTAGAACCAAAAAAAATTAAATATAGAAGACATCATAGAGGAAATCGCAGGGGAATGGCGATGCGTGGGAATTATGTTGCATTTGGAACATACGGTTTAAAAGCTATGGAACCAGGTTGGATTTCAGCGCGTCAAATTGAATCTTCACGTATTACTATTGCTAGGATTACTCGAAAAATCGGAAGGATGTGGATTAGAGTGTTTCCAGACAAACCGATAACCCAAAAACCTGCAGAAACTAGAATGGGCAAAGGTAAAGGAGCTCCAGAATATTGGGTAGCAAATGTAAAACCTGGTAAAATATTATTTGAAGTGGAAGGTGTTTCATTTGAAGATGCTGAAAAAGCTTTCACGAATGCAGGTCATAAATTACCAATTAAAACAAAATTAGTTACACGCAGAGAAATTTAGATAAAATGAAAATTAGCGAACTAAACGAAATACAGAAAACTGAATTAGAAACTAAACTTGAGGATAATTTAGATGCTCTGCAAAATTTACGTTTTCAAAAAGCATTACAGCAATTAGCAGATCCTCAACAGATTCGTTTTTTACGTAGAGAAATAGCTCAAATAAAAACAGTTTTACGTGAATATGAACTCGGAATTAGAAAAGATTTAGTAGAGGGTAAATAGTAATGACGGAAAAAAGAAAAAGACAATCACTCACAGGGGAAGTTGTTAGTACAAAAATGGATAAAACTGTAGTAGTGAGGGTAACGAGAAAAGTTAAACATCCGTTATATAAAAAATATATAAAAATATTTAAAAAATATTTTGCACACATTGGTACTGTCGAGCCTAAAATGGGTGATATTGTAAGAATTTCATCTGTTCGACCAATAAGTAAGAAGAAGCGTTGGCAAGTTAGTGAAATAATTCGCGAAGCAAAAATAATTGGATAATTTGAAGTGATTCAGCAAGAAAGTAGATTAAAAGTAGCAGATAATACAGGAGCAAAGGAAGTCCTCTGTATTAAAGTATTGGGTGGTACAGGTCGAAGGTACGCCTCAATTGGCGATGTTATTGTTGTTACGGTAAAAAGTGCTATTCCAAATGGTATGGTTAAGAAGAGTGATGTTACTCGTGCAGTAGTTGTTAGAACTAGAAAAGAGATTCGCCGTAAAGATGGTTCATATATTCGTTTTGATGACAACGCAGCAGTGCTTTTAACAGATCAGGGTGAACCGAGAGGAACACGTATTTTTGGACCGGTAGCTCGTGAATTAAGAGAAAGCGGATATATGAAAATTATTTCGATGGCACCGGAGGTTCTATGAGAAATATAAGAAAAGGAATGCAAGTCAAAATAATTAGCGGTAACAATAAAGGTGAATCAGGCAAAGTATTAGCAGTTTATCCAAATACTAATCGTATAATTGTACAAGGTGTTAATTTTATTAAAAAAGCAACTCGCCCTACGCAGCAAAATCCTAGTGGTGGTTTTAGTGAAAAAGAAGCATCAATTCACATTTCTAATGTTATGGCTGTTCAAGGTGGAAAAACATCACGAATTGGATATAAAAAATTAGAGACAGGTAAAAAAGTAAGAATTACTAAGACAACTGGTCAGGAAATAGAGATTTAATTATGGTAGATGAAAAAACAGTTAAAGAAAAAACTGTTACAAAAGAACAGATAAAAAAGGTTTCTGCAAAGAAATCGGTTACAAAAAAAGTTGATATTAAAACTACTGCAAAAACAACAGCTAAAGACATTTCAGTAGAAAAAAATGCAAAAACTGATTCAAAAGTTCAAGATAAAAAAATCGAAACAGCAAAAAAGACTGCTACAAAGCAAGAGTCTAAATCGGAAAAGTATCAACCAAGTTATCGTCAATTTTATGATTCTAAAATTATTCCGAGTCTGATGAAAAAATTTAATTATTCAAGCGTGATGGAGGTTCCTAAATTAAAGAAAATTACATTAAATATGGGAATCGGCGATGCCAAGCTTAATCCTAAAGCATTAGAAAGTGCGGTAAAGGAACTAACAGTCATAGCTGGTCAAAAAGCAGTTATTACCCTAGCTAAAAAAGATGTATCGAATTTTAAAATTAGACGCGGTTTTCCAGTGGGTTGTACTGTAAATATTCGTGGTAAAAGAATGTATGAATTTTTTGAAAGATTAAACTCAATCGCTTTGCCACGTACGCGTGATTTTACAGGTTTGTCGTTTAAATCATTTGATAAGCGTGGTAATTATAATTTTGGCGTCAAGGAACAAATCGTATTCACGGAAATTGATTATGACAAAATTAATGCAATTAGAGGATTAGATATCGCAATTACAACAAGCGCAAAAACTGACGAAGAAGCGTATGCATTGTTGAAAGAATTCGGATTCCCGCTTAGGGAAAAACTGGTTAAGAAGAATGAATCGGCGGAGGCGGCATAATGGCAAAGAAATCATTAGTAGTTAAAGCAAAAAGAAAGGCAAAATTTTCTTCGCGCAGTTATAGTCGATGTTCAAATTGTGGTCGTCCGCACGGATATATGAGAAAATTTGGTTTATGCCGTATCTGTTTTAGAGAGATGGCATTAAGAGGAGAAATACCTGGTGTTACAAAAGCCAGTTGGTAAAAGGAGATTATGTTAAATGTCAATGACTGACCCAATCGCTGATTTATTGACTAGAATTAGAAACGCATTAGCGGCTGAAAAGCGCTGGACAGACGTACCATCTTCACAGATGAAGAAGAGGATAATTTATATCCTAAAGGAAGAAAGTTACATTGAGGATTTTATCTTTATAAAAGATGTAAAAAAAGAAACTATACGAATATTCCTAAAATATGACTATCAAGGAAAACCTGTAATTGATGGAATAGTTCGAGTTAGTAAGCCCGGATGTAGAATTTATGTCAATTCCAATCAAATTCCACGTGTATTAGATGGTTTGGGTATTGCGATTTTATCGACATCAAGAGGTGTTATTTCAAACAAAACTGCCAAAAATTTAAATGTTGGTGGCGAACATATTTGTAATGTATGGTAATTAATTATGTCACGAATTGGTAAAAATCCGATAAATATTCCAGAAGGCGTAACCCTCGAAATAGCTAAAAAGGTTGTGCGAATAAATAGTTCTAAAGGTAATATGAAAGTTAACTTATATCCGGAGATTAAAGTATCGCAAAAAGATAATCAAATAATTGTTGAAAGATCATCGGATCGCCGTCAAGTACGGGCGATGCATGGTACTATGCGACAATTAATCGCCTCGGCGGTTATGGGTTTATCTGATGGATTTACAAAAGAATTAGAATTAATTGGAGTTGGATATCAAGCGATTATGCAAGGTTCTCGCTTAGTATTAAAACTTGGATATTCACATGATATTATATTTGAACCACCGGAAGATATTGCCATTACTGCAAATAAAAATAACATAACAGTAGCAGGGTACGACAAACAATTAGTTGGTGCAGTCTCAGCTAAAATAAGATCTTTCAGAAAACCTGAACCATATAAAGGTAAAGGTATTCGTTACAAAGGTGAACATGTACGTAGAAAACAGGGAAAAACCGTAGGTGGTGTTGGATAGAAATAATGAGTAAATTAAGAAAAATAGCAGCTCGTTTTGAGAGGCGTAGAAATCGAAGTAAAACATTGTATAAAACAGCGAATGATCGTCTTCGTTTGTGTGTTTATCGTAGCAATAAAAATATTGAAGCACAAATTATTGATGATATAAAAGGTATTACAATCGTATCTGCTTCAACAGTTGACAAAGAATTAAAAGCTAAGATTAAAATAGCTGAAACCAAGACAGAACAAGGCAAACTTGTTGGTAAAATATTAGCAGAACGTGCATTAAATAAAAAAATTAAAAAAGTAGTATTTGATAGAAATGGTTTTAGCTATCAAGGTAGAGTTAAAGCATTAGCAGAAGCTGCTCGTGAAGGCGGGCTTTCATTTTAATATTGGAGAATTATTTTGGCAATTATTAATCCATCAGAATTAGACCTTAAAGAAGAAACAGTTGTAAAGATCAAGCGAATAGCCAAAGTTACTTCGCGCGGAAAACGTTTTCGTTTTTCTGCGGTAGTAGTTGTAGGTGATGGCAAAGGTTATGTTGGTGTTGGTCGTGGTAAAGCAAATGAGGTGCTTGCATCAATTACAAAAGCGAAGGAGAATGCTAAACAAAATATCTTTAAAGCACCTATAATAAATGGTACTATACCTCATAAAATTGTTAAAAAATATGGAGCAAGTAGGGTTATGCTGAAGCCTGCTTCTCCTGGTACAGGAATTATCGCAGGTGGTGCGGTTAGAGCAGTTATGGAACAAGTCGGTGTTTCAAATATATTATCAAAGGTTTTAGGATCTAACAACTCATTGAATATAGTAAATGCAACGGTTGCCGCACTTAGAGATATGCAAGATGCAGTTAAAGTTGCCAATAAACGCGGAATCACAATAAATCAGGTTTTTAATTAATCATGGTAAAAGCAGGGAAAAAAAATATAATAAGAATTACGCAGATTCGTAGTCGAATTGGCTATAAACAAAAAGCCAAAAAGACTTTGGATGCTTTAGGATTGCGCAAGATTAACCAAACAGTTGAGAAAGTTGATACTCCTGCTATCAGAGGTATGATAAAAAAAATTGATTATTTACTTAAAGTTGAGGAAGTCTAATGAAATTGGATGAGTTGAAACCGGCAAAAGGTTCCACGAAGAATACGAAAAGATTGGGAAGAGGTCCTGGCACCGGATGGGGTAGAACTTCCGGCAGAGGCAATAAGGGGGCCGGTCAAAGGAGTGGTAATAAAAAACGTGCCTGGTTTGAAGGTGGACAAATGCCATTGCTTAGGCGACTACCTAAAAGAGGTTTCTCAAATTATAGATTTAGAAAAGAATATCAAATAGTTAATCTCTCAACATTAGAATTATTGGACGCTAAAAAAATAGATGCAAATTCTTTAGCTAAAAGAGGTATTATAAAATCAGCATTTGAGTCTCTAAAAATATTAGGAAATGGGGAGTTGACAAAAGCAGTTGAAATAACGGCTAATGCTTTTAGTAAAACTGCTGTTGAAAAAATCGAAAAAGCCGGAGGTAAAGCAATACAGCAGTGATAGATCGAATTAAAAATATATTTTTAATACCTGAATTACGTACTAGAATTCTCTTTACTTTGGGAATATTGGTTGTAGTACGTACGGGTGTGCATATTCCAATTCCCGGTGTGAATGGAGATGCTCTTGGCGCAGCTATGCAGAACATTCAAAATACCTTATTCGGTTTATTTGATCTATTTGCAGGAGGTGCGTTTCAAAAAGCGTCATTATTTGCTTTAGGTATTATGCCATACATTTCTGCTTCAATTATATTACAATTGATGGGATCTGTAGTACCTTATTTCCAAAGACTTCAAAAAGAAGGCGAAGAAGGCAGAAAAAAATTAACGCAGTTAACTCGGTACGCTACTGTTTTTATTGCAGTTCTACAAGCATTTAGTGTAGCACTCTTTTTAGAGAATATGACAGCAAATCTCGGAGGAAATGTTGTTGCTGTTGTACCATTCCCAGGAATACTTTTTAAGTTTACTACAATGGTCAGCGTTGTTACCGGTGTAATGTTATTGATGTGGTTTGGTGAGCGTATCACTGAAAGAGGAATTGGTAATGGCATATCAATCATAATTATGATAGGTATTTTATCACGCTTACCAACTGTTATTTTAACTGAAATTACATTAATTCGAGAAGGCCTGCGAGGATTGCTCGGTGAAGTGATATTATTAGGATTAATGTTTGTTATAGTTGCATTTGTTGTGCTCCTGACGCAGGGTACAAGAAAAATACCAGTCCAATATGCTAAACGGGTTGTTGGTCGAAAGGTTTATGGCGGACAAAGTACACATTTACCATTAAGAGTAAATACTGCAGGGGTTATGCCAATTATTTTCGCTCAGGCGATTATGTTCATACCGAGTACGATTGCAACATTTTTCTCAAATAGTGAATTTATGCAAGCTGTAATGCGTTGGTTTTCATTGGATCACCCATTTTATTGGTTAATATTTGGTGCAATGATCGTATTCTTTACTTATTTTTACACGGCTATGGCATTTGATCCTGTACAGGTTTCAACAACCATTAAACAACAAGGTGGTTTTATTCCGGGAGTAAGACCCGGGAAAAAAACAGCGGAATATATAGATAATATTTTAACTCGCGTTACATTACCAGGGTCATTCTTTTTAGCATTTGTTGCAATATTCCCTTATATATTAATGAAAGGTATGGATCTTAGGTATGATTTGGCGTCCTTTTTTGGTGGTACAAGTCTACTAATTATAGTAGGTGTGGCGCTTGATACTTTACAGCAAATAGAGTCGCATCTTATGATGCGTCATTATGATGGATTCTTATCAAAAGGTAAAATCCGCGGTCGGAGGCGAATGTAATGGTAAAAATTCGTACAGAACGAGAGATAAATTTAATTGCTGAAAGTAACAAAATCGTTGCTGAAACGCTTGACATGCTCAGTGGAAAAATAAAACCGGGTGTTAAAACAAGTGATTTAGATAAATTAGCAGAAGAATTTATAATATCTCGAGGAGCACGTCCTGCGTTTAAGGGATATATGGGATTCCCTTCAACTTTATGTATTTCCATCGATGATGAAGTTGTGCATGGTATCCCTAATAGCAAGGTTTTAAAGGAAGGTCAGATAGTTAGTATTGATTGTGGCGTCGAAAAAAATGGTTATTATGGTGATTCAGCACGAACGTTTGCCGTTGGTAAAATCGATTCCAAAAAACTGGATTTAATGAGGGTAACTAAGGAATCATTAATGCGTGGAATTGATGCTGCAAAAGAAGGCAATTACGTTTCTGATATTGGTTATGCAGTACAAACTTATGTGGAATCACATGGATACTCGGTAGTACGTGATTTAGTCGGACATGGAATTGGTACAGAGTTACATGAAGAACCTCAAGTTCCAAATTATGGAAAACCTAAACAAGGGCATCGGTTACGAACCGGAATGTGTATAGCAATAGAACCTATGATAAATGCCGGTACAAAAGATATATACACCGATAGCGATGGTTGGACTGTAAAAACTAAAGACGGTAGTGCAAGTGCTCATTTCGAGCATACAATTACAATTACAGAAAATGGTGCAAAAATACTAAGTATAAGTAATTGAAATGACAAAAGAACAACCAATAACAGTAGACGGAATTATTAAAGAAACACTTCCCGGAGCTATGTTTAGAGTAGAAATTACAATCGGTGAAAATAAGCATGAGGTTTTAGCCCATGTAAGTGGAAAGATGCGTATGCATTTTATTAAAATATTACCCGGTGATGTTGTAACACTTGAGATGTCACCATATGATTTAAATAGGGGTCGTATAGTATATCGACAAAAATAGGTAATTTATGAAAGTTCGTCCATCAGTAAAGAAAATGTGTGCAAAATGCAAGATCATAAAACGAAAAGGCGTGATCTTGGTGATTTGCGAAAATCCAAAACATAAACAAAGGCAAGGGTAGGAGAAAATAGTGGCACGTATTGCAGGGATAGATATTCCACGAGAGAAAAAGGTACCATTTTCATTAAGATATATTTTTGGTATAGGATTGTCACAAGCACAAAATATTTGTGAAAAGGCTGGAATTGATCAAGATATTAGGGTTAAAAACCTTACTGAAGAGCAGGAAATTGGTATTCGTAATGCCATTGTGGAATTAGGTATTAAAATAGAAGGTGAGTTACGTTCTGAAGTCGCGATGAATATCAAAAGATTAAAGGATATTGGTAGTTATAGAGGATTGCGACATCGTAAAAGTATGCCAGTACGTGGGCAAAGGACAAAAACAAATGCCCGTACTCGCAAAGGAAGAAAACGTACAGTTGGATTAGGAAGAAAAGCACTTGTAAAATAAGGATTATTAATTGGCTGCAAAAATTGAAAAGAAACACAAAAAGAAGAAACGTACTGTTGAGCCGTTAGGTGTTGCTCATATAAAAGCGACATTTAACAATACTCACATAACATTAAGTGATCAGTATGGAAATGTTGTTGCTTGGTCTACAGCAGGAACTTCCGGTTTTAAGGGGTCACGGAAGAGTACAGCATATGCTGCTACATTAGCTGCGCAAAAAGCTGCAAAAGAAGCAATGGCAATGGGTTTGACAACAGTGGAGGTAAAAGTAAAAGGACCGGGATCAGGCCGTGAATCAGCTATTCGTGCATTGGCAGTAGAAGGTCTACAGATTACTTCTATTAAAGATGTAACTCCGTTACCTCATAATGGTTGTCGTCCACCCAAACGGAGACGGGTGTAAGGAATAATAATATGGCAAAATTTACAGACTCAAAAGGAAAATTAGTCAGAAGATTTGGGGAAAATGTATTTGGAAATCCTAAATTTGACAAACTGCTTAATCGTAAAGCATATAAACCGGGACAACATGGGCAAACGCGACGTCGAAGACTTTCGAATTATGGATTACAACTGCAGGAAAAACAGAAGATTAAGTATATGTATGGTCTGCTTGAAAAGCAGTTTAGAGCTAATTTTAAAAAAGCTGATAAAATGAAAGGCGAAACAGGAACTCTAATGTTGCAATTATTAGAACGTCGTCTTGATAATGTTGTGTATAGATTAGGTTTAGCTCCTACAAGACCTGCAGCTAGACAGCTGGTAAATCATGGACATTTACTAGTAAATGGAAAAGCAGTAAACATACCATCTTTTTCTGTCAAACCTGGTGACGTAATAAATGTTCGAGATAAAAGTAAAAAGATGGATATAATTCTAAACTCGATGAAACGTATCAAAGGCGATTTGGAACTTGCTTGGTTGCAACTTGATAAAGCAAAAATGCAAGGAACATTTGTTGAAATTCCCGATCGTGATCAAATGAATTTAACTTTTGATGAGCGCTTAGTTGTTGAGTTATACTCTAAATAATAATAAAACAGGATAGTTGTTTAATGGCACAAGAATTAGATTTGAAACTTATCGTTAATACCGATGAAATAACAGACACTTTTGGAAAGTTTAGCATTAAGCCCCTCGAAAGAGGATATGGTGTTACACTTGGAAATTCTTTAAGAAGAGTTCTATTAACTAGCATTCCGGGGGCTGCAATAACAAATGTTCGTATAGATGGAGTCTTACACGAATTCTCTACAATAGATAATGTTCGTGAGGATGTTGCAGATATATTAATGAATCTGAAAGCTATTAGATTTAAGTTAGAAGATAATAACCCTGACAAAATAAATCTTAAGTTTAAAGGTAAACATACATTTACTGCCAAAGATATTCAGGATGCTAGTGACCAGTTTGAAGTTTTAAATCCTGATCATTATATTACGGAAATTAATGAAAATGGTGAGATGGATATTGAACTGAGGATTGGAATTGGAAAAGGATATATTACAAGCGAGGAGAATATATTAGTAAATGCACCCGTAGATTATTTGTCGTTGGATAGTGTATTTAATCCTGTGACAAAAGTTACTTTCTCAGTTACTCCGTTGCCGGGTGAAAAAGAATCTTTAGAGGTATTAAATATAAATGTTACTACTGATGGGTCCATTTCTCCTAAAGATGCAATAAGTTATTCTGCATCTGTAATAATAGAAAATTTAAAATATATTCAAGCGATCAGTCAGCCGGAAGTATTAGAGATTACAGAACAGGTAGATGAAGAAACTGTAACGATTAGAAAACTTCTTGCTTCAACGATCGATGAGATGGAATTATCAGTTCGTAGTTATAATTGCTTGCAAGCTGCCGGTATCAAGAATATTGTTGATTTAGTGCAAAAAGAAGAAAATGAAATGCTCAAGTATAAGAATTTTGGACGTAAATCATTGACTGAGTTAGTTGAAAAACTAGACGAAATGGGTTTGCATTTTGGGATGGATATAAATAAGTATACTCAAGAAGAAGCATAATTAACAAATAATGAGACATTTAAATAGAAAGAAACGATTAGGAAGACGTACACCGAGTCAGCGTAAGGCTATGCTGAAAAATTTAGCTGTATCGTTAATTGAGCATAAAAGGATTAAGACTACACATGCTAGAGCAAAAGCATTGCGCGAGTTTATCGAACCTTTAATTACATTTGCCAAAAAAGGTGATTTACATGCACGTCGTGAAGTGCTAAAGAAAATCCATCAAAAAGACACAGTCAGCACATTGTTTCATGAAATTGCTCCTGTTTATGCAGATAGACCGGGTGGTTATACAAGAATAATCAAACTTGGATTTCGTGATAATGATAGAGCAAAAGTTTCATTAATAGAATTAGTTGATTTTGCGGGTGTTAGCGAAAAAGAATCTGAAGAGAAACCGGATAAAAAGAAAAAGGTCAGTAAAAAGAAAGAAGAAAAATCAGAATAATTTAAATTAAAATAATTATAAAAAGGGCAACTTATTTAAGTTGTCCTTTTTAATTTATATTATATATTATTTCATGAATATGTTTTAATGATTAAGAATTCAAATAAAAAAACAATAAAATGAATAAAAAACTATTAAAAAATATTATTCCTATAATGTTACTCAGTATGCAATTTATAATTCAAACAAGTTGTACAAAAAAAATATATGATGTTGTATATCCAATTCTAAGTGATGGACGATATGATTCTGAGTTTCCTTATAGTAATGCATCGGAGCAGTTAGAGGAAATTTCTAATTCCATTAAAATGTTAAATTATATTGCATACTATAAAGCATATATTTTCAGTGAAAATCAAGAGGTTTTACAATCTGATATAAATAATAAGAAAATAAAAGATAAAGCTATAGACAAAGTATATTTCAGTGAAACAGTGTCAGGAACAGCAACAATTATTTTTTTTGACGGTGCAAAAGTTGGATTGTTAACTTGTGCTCATATCGGAGACTTCCCGGATACAGTCTTAACTTATTTTGAACCATTTGTGGGGCAAAATAAAAAAATCATTCAACAAATGGCTATTAAAATAAGAGAACATTATTATGTTAATGAAATTCCGGGGGATGGAGATTTTAAAATTGTAATAAGTAATAAAAAACGTGATTTGGCATTGCTGACTAAAAAAGCTCTTCACGATCCATTTCAGGAGATTAAACCGTTTAAATATCCTTTCGGTGAATCTAGTGATTTAGAACTTGGAAGTTTTGTATATATTATCGGGTATCCGATGGGTCATAAAATGATAACTAAAGGGATTGTAAGTAATAAACGTGATAAAAAAAGTGATTCATTTTTAATAGATGCTTTATTTAATCGCGGTTTCAGTGGAGGAATAATATTGGCAATCAGAGATGGTGTACCGAATTTTGAATTAGTTGGAATGACTAAATCTGTATCTGCCAAAAATCATTATTTTTTAACTCCTGCTCCACTGAGTGGGCAATTACAATATGAACCAAATTTTCCATATACTGGTGATATTCATGTTAAAAAATTCGAAGATATCAATTATGGAATAACTTATACGATTTCTACGGATGAAATAATAGAATTTCTAAAGGAAAACGAAACACAACTTCTTCAAAAAGGTTTTAATTTTAACTATCTTACTAAATAAATTATTAGTTTTAAGGACAATATATGAAAAAATCTGAAATCCGTTCCCCACGAGGAAATACGTTAACTTGTAAAGGTTGGCAGCAGGAAGCTGCTTTCAGAATGATTCAGAATAATTTAGATCCTGACGTGGCAGAAAATCCTCAAGAATTAATAGTATATGGGGGTAAAGGAAAAGCAGCAAGAAATTGGGAGAGTTTTGATGCAATACTTTCTTCATTAAAAAATCTTAATGATGATGAAACATTGTTGGTTCAATCTGGCAAACCGGTTGGTGTTTTAAAAACGCACAAAACATCACCTCGAGTTCTAATTGCCAATTCAAATTTGGTACCAAATTGGGCAAATTGGGATCATTTTAACGAATTAGATAAGCTTGGTTTAATGATGTATGGTCAGATGACAGCAGGTAGCTGGATATATATTGGAACACAGGGAATCTTACAAGGTACGTACGAAACCTTTGCTGAGGCTGCTAGAATGCATTTTAGTAGTGATTTGTCTGGTAAATTAGTACTTACAGCCGGTTTAGGAGGAATGGGGGGTGCTCAGCCACTGTCGGTAACAATGAATAACGGTGTATCTATTAATATTGAGATTGATCCAACAAGAATTCAACGCCGTTTGGAAACAAAATATGTAGATATTGCAACGGAATCTTTAGAAGAAGCGTTATCAATCGCACGTGATGCGATGATAAAGAAGAAAGGGTTATCAATCGGTTTGTTAGGTAATGCTGCAGATATTATTCCGCAAGTAGCAAAGATGGGTATAGTACCTGATATAGTGACCGATCAAACTTCAGCACATGATGAATTAGATGGTTATGTACCAAACAACATGACATATAACGAAGCTTTGACTTTGCGCAAATCAAATCCTGAAAAATATATTAAAGAAAGTTTTCGATCTATGGCAGAACACGTAAATGGTATTCTTAAATTAAAAGAAATGGGATCGATATGCTTTGATTATGGCAATAATTTACGCGGTCAAGCAAAAAAGGCCGGTGTTGAGAACGCTTTTGATTATCCCGGTTTTGTTCCGGCTTATATTCGTCCATTATTTTGTGAAGGTAAGGGACCATTCCGGTGGGTGGCATTATCAGGTGATCCTGAAGATATTTATAAAACCGATGAAAAAGTAAAAGAATTATTTCCTGATGATAAATCACTGCTAACGTGGATTGAATTAGCAAAAGAAAAAGTACAATTTCAAGGATTACCATCCAGGATTTGTTGGCTTGGCTATAACCAGCGTGCAAAATTTGGTGTAGAGTTGAATAAGATGGTTGCTTCAGGTGAATTGAGTGCACCAATTGTAATCGGCAGAGATCACTTAGATTGTGGATCGGTAGCATCGCCATATCGTGAAACGGAAGCGATGAAAGACGGATCCGACGCAGTGGCTGATTGGCCTTTACTAAATGCTATGGTAAATGTAGCTAGTGGGGCGAGTTGGGTTTCTATTCATCACGGGGGAGGCGTTGGGATGGGACTCGCCATACATGCCGGGCAAGTAATAGTTGCCGATGGAACTCCCGAAATGGAAATTAGATTAAAAAGAGTTCTAACTAATGATCCGGGAACAGGAATATTACGTCACGCTGATGCGACCTATGAAAAAGCAATCAACAGTGCAAAAGAGTGGAAAATTAACATACCACTTATGAAATAAATTTAATATGTCTAAAATTAAATTAACGAATATTGGAAGCATCGCAACTTACAATAGTTACTCAAAAACTATTGATAATATAAAAGATAGTGACATATTGATTAATTATGGTTTAATTGAGAAAATTGAAAATAACATAAATGGTGATTATGAAATATTTGATTGTCAAAATAGATTAATCACACCCGGATTTGTCGATCCGCATACTCATCCGGTATTTCATCGTGGTAGAGAAGAAGAATTTGGACAACGTGTACAGGGCGCAACGTATCAGGAAATCGCAGAAAAAGGTGGTGGGATTAACAGTAGCATCAATGGTGTCAGAAATGCTACAACTGATGAGCTCACTCAGGCTGTGATGCATAGAATGGATCGTTTCCTAAAATTAGGAACTACTACTATTGAAGCAAAAAGCGGTTATGGATTGAACGTAGAATCTGAATTGAAGTCATTAGAAGTGTTAGATATCGTTAATAAAAATCATGCAATAGACATTATTCCAACCTTTTTAGGAGCACATGCTATACCACCGGAACACAAAAATAATCCTGATGATTACATAGATTTAATTTGTAATGAAATGATTCCCGCTGTAGCAGAACAGGGTATCGCAAAATATTGCGATGTTTTTTGCGAAAATGGTTATTTTAGTGTAACTCAAGCTAGAAGAATCCTAACAACTGCAAATAAACATGGTTTAGTACCACGTTTGCACGCTGATGAATTTGAAGATTCCGGCGCTGCCGAATTAGCTGCTGAATTGAGAGCAGTTTCTGCTGACCATTTAATGGCTGTAAGCGATGTAGGCATTGCCAAAATGGCTGATGCAAATGTGATTGCGACTTTATTACCGGGAACTACTTATTTCCTCGGATCCACTAATTATGCACCGGTAAAAAAATTAATTAATGCAGGAGTTACAATCGCTTTAGCGACTGATTTTAATCCCGGAAGCTGCCATATACAATCCATGCCATTTATTATATCATTGGCGTGCATTTACTTGGGGATGTCCGTAGAAGACGTATTAATGGCTGTTACATATAATTCTGCAAGCACTCTAAACCTCGAAAATGAAATTGGGTCAATTGAAGTTGGTAAAAAGGCGGATTTAGTAATTTGGGATTTAGAAAAATTAATTGAAATACCTTATAATGTGACAGACGTGCCAATTAGGAAGGTCATGAAAAATGGACAATTTATCAATTAAATTGTGGGTTCAATCCATATTGGATTTGTTAAACAATATTTTTCTTTCTCAGTCTTAAGTCCAATTCTGATATATCCCGATTCATTGACCCATTGTATTTCTTTATTTACTAATTCGTAAATAGAATTTTTACTCCAATAAATTGTATCAATTATCTCTTCTGCAAAGGCGCCAAATAGTCCCTTATAGATTATTGCTTTACGCAGAAAACCGAAAGATCTCGAAGAGAAAAATTCAAATCTTATATTTAGGGATGAGGATCTAATAGTATCTCCATAAGAGAATTTATCATTAATTATTGTTTTTATAGCAGGGCCGTCGGTTATTATACATTTACCTACTTTTAAGTTTGTAACGATATCATTTACATTTAAATCGCAATTATTCATTAGTCCGGTGCGACATTTCCCCAATATGTAACTATCATTTTGTTTAGTAAATAACATCGGAAAATTTGCTTGGTGATAACGATTGAAATTTCCATGTGCATCGTTCCCGGCATAGATATATATTTTCTTGCCGGATAGAAGTAGTTTAATCCATGTATTTAATTGTTCATTTAGTATATGTTGAATTTTACCATTTAAAATTTGTAATCCGGTTAAATTAGGATTATTGCAATCGTCTTTTGACCAACTACCTCTGTTCAGTAATACTTGATGTGGTTTTGGGAATATGTAAAAAGGATGTGCTGCAAGTACTAAAGAATCATCGGTTTGCATATTAATTACTTCTTCCACAGTGTGTTCTGAATATCTCTTTAGTGATTTTTCCCCACTATCGCCGGAACCGGGAATAAAATTTGGATTATTCAACATAAGTGTATGAACAATTTTTCCATTTTTATTTTGAGCGGAGATTTCTTCTCCGGGGATTAATAAAGTGCCTGGTTCCCCATTCAGCGTTTTAATTTCACATCGTGAATCATTCCACTTTTTCAATTTGGGATCAGATTCCTTCCACGAACTGTATTTATCATCGAGGTCATAAGAGTGATCTGTAATTGCAAGAAAATCTAATCCTAATGCAGTTGCAGCACTTTTGGTGGATTTTAACGGAGCGCCGAATTCAACATAATCCTCAGTATAGTTTGAATGATAATGTAAATCGCCCCATAGAAAAAATTCTGAACCGGGTAGTGGATCTTTATCAACTTGTGTGATAAGAGGAAGTACTTCAGAAGTTTTTACATTATGATTTATAACACTCCGCTTTTTTCCATTTTGTTCAAAAAATATTTCACACCAAATTTTTAAATCACCGGAAAGGACCGAATGATCTATATAATAAATTTCTTCAAACCATAGTTCGTTCAGTTTTTTATTGTATTTATAATCGAATTCCAAAGTAAGATCATTTTCGCTTATTATCTTTATGTTAACGTTTTTTAAAGTAATTGGATATTTATCGGCATCCTTAATTATCAATGAGATTGGTAAATCTTGCCCGGGACCAATTCGGTGGGGAGCATCAGCATATATTTCAGGTTCTCTTTTAAAGTAACGACTAAATGAAAAATACTTTAATTTGTAATGGATTTCTAAATATCCTATTATTAGAAATAGTGACCAAATAAATGATATATTATTGTTACTAAACATTAATAATTATTAATAGAAAAATTGATTTATATCATAAATTGATATTTGTATGTGTGCGTATTGCTTTTTTAATTTAGACTTAAATTCATTAGACCAATAGCGTATTTCTTGTCTTGTAGGTAATGGTATGCTTTGCTCAGCCATTGATTTTTCGTAGCTTGAATTTGTTTCGTATAGCTCAGATAAATAAATAATATCACCTTTCCCAAGTGGTAATTGTTCTAACAATATTAATGATTCGATTAGGTGTTTTTCAGAATATTTACTTCCACCAGCCCCAATTAAGAATATTATCCCAACATTAATATTACCCTTTTTTAAATTATGCGTTAATTTAATTATATCTTTATTTAACTGATGTTTGTTCAAGAATAACATTAGGTCACTATTCCCTGACTCAACTCCTAAATATACTCTTTTTATACCTAGCTTATTTAATTGCTTAAAATCATTTGCAGACTTCTTTAAACCGGTGAATACATCTATGAAAGAATAAATATTTTTAAATTGTGGAAATTTATTATGGATTAATTTTAATCCTGATATGAGTCGTTTTTGAGGAACTGCAAGGGCGTTGGCATCTGCTAGAAAAATCGATTTACGTAAATTGATTCCTTCACCGAAAAATGATTTCACTTTACTAAAGTGAAGTTCTAAGTCATTAGTAGATTTGATTTTAAAAGGACGATCACGATAAAAATTGCAAAAAGTACATTGATTATAATTGCATCCTTCCGTCATTTGTATTACCAATGACATATATTGATCGGGTGGAAGAATAGAAATCGGTAAGTAAATATTTTCAAATTCTTTTGCGCTATTTTGAAGAGCTATAGAATCCATTCTCAATATATTATCTAAAGGGATATGAAAAATATTTGGTAAACTATCTTGATTATTTCTAATTAATATATGTGATTGTTCAATTAATGGTTTTATTTCATCAATAGGAATCTTATTGATATTGCGAAAATGTTCACCCTCAATGGTAGATCGTAATTTTAAATAATAATTGTTATTTAAAGTGCGTCTATAGTTCTTGTGGTCTATGAACATACCGACTAATCGTCCTTCGAGATCAAAAGTCCAAAGATTATTTTGTGGTTCCTCAAAAATATTAATTGCATTCTCTTTCAAAGTAAAAGTAATGCTTTTATCAGAGGTCAATTGTACTTTTTCAATTATTGTATTCATTTCTACATAAAAATTAAGGAATAAAGGGTTACAAATTGTATTGTGCTTTTAAATATTTATTATGAAAAGCTAGTGCTAATTTTAAAACAAATTTTGATAACTGATAAGAATAAAATGCCAATTAAAATCGGAATATTAAATTGTTACTCGGACGAACCGAAGTCAGCTTTAAGTGCGAGCTATTTTTCTCATATTGTTGAGAATACAACAATAATCAACACTTGTTATAATGAAAAAATTGAAAGTATTAATGATTATGACGGTTACATTATCAGCGGTTCGCGTTCATGTTATGAAGATAAAGATAGTTGGATTACCAATCTAAAAGAACTTGTTAAACAAATATATGATGAAAACATACCTTGTTTAGCGGTATGCTTTGGTCATCAAGTTGTCGCGCATATGTTTGATGGAACTGCTGTAAGAAATCTTGCAAGTGAGGAAGGATTTCAAAATGTTCCAACGGTGGTTGCAGATGCACCAATTTATTTATTTTCCGGTTTGCCAAATCCGGTGAAGGTATATCAATCACATAGCGATGCAGTTATGAAAGCTCCTCCCGGAAGTATTCAAATAATTAATAAAAAATGTGTACAATATTATCAATTTGGTTCAATTTATTCGATTCAATCACATCCTGAAATAACAGTTCCAATTGCAGTAGGATTAGCTAAAAAAGAAAATAAAGCAATTGACTCTATATTGAATGGAGTAAATGAGCAAAATATTCAGTCTCATAAAGTTTTGGAAAATTTTTCAAATATCGTAAAACTAACTATATAATATTAAAACATTTTTCTATAATACTGTTTAACCTTCGTAATTTATTACACAATATTTTATACATTTATTAATGATAAGATTTATAATTTAGGAGTTAAAGAATCATACGTGGTGCAATACAACTCACTTCAGAAATTTGAATCTATTTATAAAGAGAAATTTCTTTCTGTCGATCAGATTTTTCAAAAGATACATCTAGGTGACAGAATTTTTATTAGTACAGCTTGTGGTGAACCGCAATATTTGGTTAATTCCATGGTCAAATATGTTGAGAATCATCCCAAAGCATTATTGGATTCCGAAGTGATGCATGTGTGGACTTTGGGACTAGCACCTTATGCTAATGAGAAATACAAAAGAAATTTTCGATATAATTCATTTTTTATTGGCGATAATGCTCGTGAGGCAATCAATAAAGGACTCGCCGATTATTCTCCAATTTTCCTATCTCAAATTCCCGGATTGTTTCGCAAGGGAATGGTTTCTTTGGATGTTGCACTAATCCAAACATCTTTACCGGATGAACATGGATTCGTTAGTTTGGGGGTGAGTGTTGATATTGTAAAAGCAGCTACGGAAATTTCTCGTATGGTGGTTGCTCAAATAAATAAGAACATGCCACGTGTTCACGGTGACGGATTTATTCATATCTCTGAATTAGATTATATCGTTCATCATGATGAGCCACTTTTAGAATATCAAGATGAACCAGATAATGAAGTGGCTAAACAAATTGGTAAATACGTTTCAAAATTAGTGGAAAATGGCGATACTGTCCAAGTAGGGTATGGTAGCATACCTAATGCGGTGTTAGCGAGCCTAGTAAATAAAAAGAACTTAGGTATACATACAGAGTTGATTAGTGATGGATTAGTCGAACTTATGAAAAAGGGTGTAGTAAATAATTCGCAAAAAACAATAAATCGTGGTAAAACTGTAGCCACTTTTTGCATGGGCAATAAAAATACTTATGAGTACATCCACGATAATCCGGCTATTGAATTCAGGACAGTAGATTTTACTAATGATCCACTATTAATCGCTCGACATAAGAATATGACAGCAATCAATAGCGCTTTAGAAATCGATCTTACAGGTCAAGCATCTGCAGAATCTATTGGACATACTTTTTATAGCGGTATTGGTGGACAAGCCGATTTTATGCGTGGTGCGGTTCTATCTGAAAATGGAAAAACAATTCTGACAATTCCATCTACTGCTGATAATGGCAAAGTATCGCGTATCATGCCATTTTTAAAAGAAGGTGCCGGTGTTACGCTCAATAGGGGGGATATTCACTATGTTGTAACGGAATACGGCATTGCATATTTACATGGCAAAAATATTCGCGAACGCGCGATGGAACTTATCGCGATAGCGCATCCCAAATTCAAACCTGAGCTAATAAAAGGAGCTAAAGAACGTAATTTAATTTATAAGGATCAAGCATTTATCACCGGGAAAGGCGGAGAATATCCCTCAGATATTGAAACTCACAGGATTTCCAAAGCCGGAATAAAAATTCTTTTAAGGCCGGTTAAAATAAGTGATGAACCATTATTGAAGGAATTTTTCTACTCACTTTCGGACAGTAGTATGTATAAAAGATTTATATCTACTCGTAAGGATATGCCACATGAAAGATTGCAGGATTTTGCAGTAATTGATTATAGGAAAGAAATGTTTTTATTGGCTACTACGCAAGAAAGTGAACGTGAGAAAGTATTGGGTCTTGGACAATATTGGATCGACGAAGAGACGCACACAGGTGACATTGCTTTTGTAGTATTAGATAATTATCATAGACAGGGTATAGGTGAGGAATTATTAACGTATCTGACTTTATTAGCAAAAAAGCAAGGACTGTTGGGTTTTACTGCAGAAGTATTAGTTGATAATATTCCCATGCAAAATCTGTTTAATAAAGCAGGATTTGATATCAGCAAACGTGTAAGTGAAAATCTATATGAATTAAAAATACTTTTTAGAGAATAATAGAGATGGAAAAATATTCTGCAATGAAAAAATTGTTTGAACCAAGATCAATTGCCATTATTGGAGCATCAAGTAATCCGGGTAAGGTTGGTTACAAGATTGTAAATAATATTGCTCAGGTTGGCTATAAGGGTAAAATTTATCCTATTAATCCTAAAGCAGATGAAATATGCGGATTAAAGGTATATTCTTCCTTGGATGATATATCTGAACAAATTGATATGGCAACAATAGTTCTTCCTGCAAAAATTGTTTATAATGCTTTAGAAGCTTGCGCACAAAAAAATATCAAGATGGTTACGATCATTAGTTCCGGTTTTTCAGAAGTTGGTAATTTGGAAGAAGAGCGAAAAATTATATCATTTGCTTCAGAACATGGAATGCGAATTCTTGGACCCAATATTTTTGGACATTATTCTGCTAAGGTATCGCTAAATGCGACCTTTGGACCAACCGTTATTCCAAAAGGAAATGTTGCAATCATAACTCAGAGTGGCGCTTTGGGAGTCGCAATGATTGGTAAAACTGCAGTACAAAATATTGGTTTATCATCAATTATTTCTGTAGGTAATAAATCAGATATTGATGAAGCTGATTTAGTTGAATATCTTGTTGAGCAGGACGACACAAAAAGCATCTTGATGTATATTGAAGGTATACAAAAAGGCGAGCGGTTAGTTAAAGTACTTAAAGAAGCAACTAAGAAAAAACCAATTGTTGTCATTAAATCCGGAAGGTCAAAGCGGGGCGCTGTTGCTGCAGCATCCCATACCGGTTCTCTTGCCGGAGCAGATGAAATATTTGACGCAATTATGAAGCAGTGTGGAGTTTTAAGAGCTGAAAATATTCAACAAGCCCTTGATTGGTGTAAATATTTATCCAACGCTCCAATTCCGACCGGTGAAAATACAGTGATTATAACTAATGGTGGTGGTGTAGGAGTGTTAACAACGGATGCTTGCGAGAAATACAATATTAGATTATTGGATGATACTCAATATTTAAATAACCTGTTTTCAGATGTAACACATGGTTTTGGATCAACTAAAAATCCAATCGATTTAACAGGTGAAGCAAGTTCAACTGAATATGAGCATGCTCTTAATGTTGCTTTAAAAGATAAGCAAATAAAAGCAGTTTTGGCTCTGTTTTGTGAAACAGCAATGATTGATGCTGGTTCGTTGACAAGTATGATCAGAACTATATACAAAAAATATAGACAAATAAAAAAGCCGGTTATTTTTTCAATATTTGGTGGTGAGATGACAGAAAATGTTATTTCTGATCTTGCAACGGAAAATATACCTATTTTTCGCGATGTATATGATGCCGTATCGTGTTTGGGAGTTTCCTACACGCAATTCCGTCATGCTCAGGTGATGGATGGTGAAGAAAAAACTCCAAAAGTAGCTATTAGCAAAATAAAAAAAATTATTGAAAAAGCTTTAAGTGATAGTAGAGAATTTCTATTAGCTGATGAGGGAAATCAGTTATTAAACATCGCAGGGTTATCAGGACCTAAAAGCGGAATTGCAAGGAATATAAAACAGGCTGTTGAAATTGCTGAGGATATCGGTTATCCGGTAGTAATGAAAGTTGTATCGAGAGATATCTTGCATAAAAGTGATGTCGGTGGTGTATTACTAGATTTAGATAATAAAGAAGAAGTATTGGATGCTTACCAAACTATTATTTATAATTGCAAGGCATTTAAATCAAATGCTGTTATAGATGGAATTGAAATTGTTGAGCAGGTTAAACCCGGTACAGAAGTTATTATTGGCGGACGAAGAGATAAAGCCTTTGGACCTATAATAATGTTCGGTTTAGGCGGAATTTATGTTGAAGTTATGAAAGATGTATCTTTCAGGGCGCTTCCGGCAAGTTATCGTGAAACGCGGTTAATGGTTGAAGAAATTAAGTCGTTTCCATTATTATTAGGTGTTCGTGGTGAGCCACGAAAAGATATCGAAAAAATTGTTGATACAATTTACAGAGTGGGTTACATATTGCAAAATTGTCCAAGGATCACAGACATTGAGGTTAATCCGTTAATGGTGTATGAGCAAGGATATGGAGTTAAAGCAGTAGATATAAGAGTTATGTTATTAGAAAGGGAAGGAATAGAATAATGAAAAAATTTATTTTTACATCTTTAAACAAAAACGCTGGCAAAACCGGTATTATCATTGGTTTAGGAAAAGCTATAAATAAGAAAATTGGTTATCTCAAACCATTTGGTGACCGTTTACTCTACCGGAAAAAACGGTTGTGGGATTATGATTCTGCGGTAGTCTCAAAGATATTTAATATTGAGGAAAGTCCTGAAGGTATGAGTTTAGGATTCGATCATTCTAAATTGAGATATATGTATGATGAATCCGTAATATTAGAAAAAATAAATACCATGATTAACGAAATTCCATCGGACACTGAGGTATTATTCATCGAAAGCGGAAAAAATATTATGCATGGTGTAACCGTAAACTTGGATGCTCTAAAAATTGCAAAAGCAGCAGGCGCAAAACTAATTGTAGTGGTAAGTGGAGATAGTGATGATATTGCTGATGAACTTCTTTATTTTAAACAACATACAAGTTTACATGGAATAGATTTTGCCGGAGTTGTCGTAAATAAAGTAAAAGATGTAGATGATTTTAAAATGGTTTATGAAGATATTTTAAATAAAATTGGAATAAACATACTTGGCGTTATTCCATATGAAGCTGAATTAACATATCCTTCAGTTCAATTAATATCTGATATGCTAATGGCTAAAGTAATTTCAGGAGAAAATGCATTAGATCAAGTAGTAAGAGAAGTATTTGTTGGCGCCATGTCAGGTGATGCAGCTCAGCGTGTTGAGAAATTTAAAAATAAAAATAAATTAATAATAACTGCTGGAGATAGATCTGATATGATATTAGCTGCAATAGAAACACAGTGTGTTGGAATAATATTAACTAATAACATTCTTCCGCAACCCAATATTATTGCATTAGCATCTGAAAAGGAAGTTCCTTTATTGTTAGTACATAGTGATACTCACAAGGCGGCTAAAAAGATAGATCGGATGGTACCCTTAATAGATTTCACCGATTTGAAAAAAATCGGAATATTGGAAGAGTTAATTAAGAATTACACTACGTTAGCTGATCTAATATAACTATAGTAGAGACATTGCATGCAACGTCTCTACTGCTACAAATAAAAAAGGCTCCGCCTGGAACCTTTTTTATATAACTATAAAGTATAAAGATTTTATAAAGCTAAATCAAGTCCAAGACGCAGTAAGCCAAATCCCCAACCTACTTCTGCAACTGCAGCCAAAGCAGGAGTAAAGAAATAACGAGCACCAACAGCGGAAGCGGTTGTTACATTACCACCATAAGATGGTGTTGTATAAGTTTCACCAGCGATACCATCATATTTAACTTTACCGCCATTATACCCAATGCTAAATTTTACATATGTGTCAAGTTTCTCATTCTTTAAAACGTTGGCATGGTAAAATGCACTAGCTAAAATTACATAATTAGTGTATTTATAATTCCAATATGACCAACCAGATTTATATGTTGAGTATCCAAAAGAACCACCGAAACCCAAACTTGCGGGTATATCACCTAAATTTAAGAAATCTTCTTGCAGAACATATTCAAATCCGCCACCGAAACCAAGGTTTGCGCCGTAAAATGCTCCCAATCCAATTTTACCACCAACGAAAATATCACCTTTTTTTGGCAAAGCGCCTTGGGCAAATATCATTGATGTAGCAAATACTATAATGAATAATATAGCAATCATTTTTTTCATTTAACTACTCCTGTATGTTATTTTGTTAATTAATTATATATAATGATACAATTATTTTGCTAATATTATCAAGTATTATAAAATATGATAATATGGACTTCATACAAAAAAGTTGACTCAAAATTAAGCAACATGTTTCATTTCTCCAAACTCAATAGGTGTTCTGTAGCCTAAGGCTGAATGAAGCCTTTGACGATTGTAAAACACCTCTATGTATTCAAATATGTCTTGTTTCGCTTCTTGTCTTGTTTTGTATCTTTTCTGATAAATGAGTTCAGTCTTTAAGGTTTTAAAGAATGACTCTGCCATGGCATTGTCATAACAGTTTCCTTTCCCGCTCATACTTTGGCTGATTCGATTATTCGCAAGAAGTCTTCTAAAAGCACAACTGGCATATTGGCTCCCGCGGTCTGAGTGAAAGATGACAGATCCTGCAGGTCTTCGTTTTACAATAGCCCTTTCCAGGGCTTTTATCACCAGTGACTTTTTCATACGTTTAGCAATAGCCCCGCCAATGATCTCTCTGTTAAATACATCCATGACTTTGGCAAAATACATCCAGCCTTCATCTGTATCAACATAAGTAATATCTCCAACCCACAGTCTATTAGGACCTTCCACACCAAAAGCCTGGTTTACCAGATTTGGGGCTATGGGTAGATTGTGTTTTGAATTGGTGGTCGCTTTAAATTTCCTCTGGGTCTGTGCTATCAGACCATTCTCTCTCATCAGTCTTGCTACCCTGGGTTGAGAACAGGAGATAGACTGTCTGTTTAAGGCTGCAGTTATTCGGGGGCTGCCATAAACGCATCTGCTGTTTTTATAGGTGATCCGGATCTTTTCAAGGAGGATCTCATTCTCTATCTCACGGTTACTCTTGCCCCGGCTCCTCCACTGGTAATATCCAGAAGAAGTTACTCCAAACATCTGACAAAGGGTATCAACTCTGTGTTCAGTCTTATGCGTATCTACAAACTTAAACTTCATCTTCTTATTCATGAAAATATGCCCACGGCTTTTTTTAAAATGTCACGCTCTTCTTTCACCAACTCAAGCTCACGCTTCAATCGGCGCATTGCACCTTCATAATCTGTGACTTTGCCATTGCCGGGAAAACAGTTCCTCGAATCTTCTATAAAGGATCTCTTCCATTGATGTAGTGTATTTTGACTTACTCCCAAGTCTCTGGACACCTTGGCCACACTCTGATGTCTCTCCAGTATCAACTTCATTGCAGATACCTTAAAATCTCGATCATATGTGTTTCTTGTTCGTTTTACTTCCATTTTGCTCCCTTTCAACTTATTCAAGTTAAAAAGTTGTTTAACTATGTGTACACTTTTTTATACTAAGTCCACCACTGAATTTGTCAAAATTATTGCACCACCAGCTGATGCATATAAGGTACCGGAAGATGCCAATGGTTGGTCCATTTTCGGTACTTGGTATACTGCAGATGATAGCGAGATCGGTCCAGTGATTTGGGGTGGTTTTGCAATTATTCAACAAATGTTAGATGATCCATGTGGAGATTGGGGAGGAGATTTCTATTATAAAAGCCCCGATCATGCAGGATTTGGTGGTTGGTAAACACTAAGTAACTGAATAAATATTGCAAAAAAGGGCTATGGTTTTCATAGCCCTTTTTTTGTAGCGGAGGAGGGATTCGAACCCCCGACACGCGGATTATGATTCCGCTGCTCTAACCAACTGAGCTACTCCGCCATTCGATTAAAAAGCGGGGCAAAATTAATGGGATTCTAAAGTAAAAACAACTTAAAATAAATGTACTCC
>CBDURO010000007.1:0-65439 GCA_965369995.1 uncultured bacterium
CAAACTCATCAATGAATTAATCGCTAAATAGCAACCACTTTTTGTCCATTAGACCAAAATTATTAAGAAGTAGTGGCAATATTGTAAAAGTCATTGATAATTTGGAGCGAGATGGATTAGTATTAAGAGAACCCAATATGAAGGATAGAAGGGCTTATCAAGTTGAATTAACTAAAAAGGGGGAAGAAATAATTAAAAAAACATTTCCCGATCATGTGAAAAGTATCGTAGAAGCATTTTCAATTCTAAAGGAAAAAGAACAAGTGGAACTTAGTCGTTTATGTAAAAAGCTTGGTTTGGAACAAGAGAAAAGTAGCAATTAAATAATAAGAAAAACGGCTCTATTTAAAGAGCCGTTTTCTTCTTTTAGATGTTTTATATGTTATTTATTTCCCAAATCCTTTTTTGATATGGACAGTGAATCCATTTCCTTTTTCAATAGATCTCTTTCTTCTTTTTTAGCTTCTTCAAAATGTTCAGGATGTTCACGTTTATACATATCTTCCGGCATTTTACCGGTTAACCACGAAGTATTCATCGGATATACATGCGGATTGAACAATGTGGAGTATAAATGCCATACTCCAATAGCCAATGTTGCTAACCATGCTTCCCAATAGTGAATAACTAACGATACATCTAGAAATCCCTTTGGTAGAAATAGACTAAAGTAATTGTCAAACCAGAGGAATATTCCCGTAATTATCATTACTACAGTTCCCCAAACTAAAGCCCAATATTCAGCTTTTTCAATATAACTAAATCGTTTGAATTGTGGAGTTTTATCTCTTCTGCCGAGATTGTACATAATTCTTTCGTAGAATTGCATAAAATCTAATAGGTTGGGCCACATATCTTTTAAAAACGCCTTACCCTTAGGCATAAATAGGATAAAAACAGTATGCCAGATTACTGTGAGTGTAAATACAACAGCTGAAATTCTATGTATTAACCCTCTCAATTCAAATCCACGTTCCCATCCAAAGAAGAATTCAGATATCCAGGCATCACTAAATCTTAAAGCAAATCCTGATATAGCTAAAACCATGAAGCTTAGCATTATTAATGTGTGCTGCCACACTTCATGAGTTCTCATTCTTCTTACTTGTTGTTTACGCATTGAATTCACAATTTGCCGAATTAGATCAATAATCCAGTGTATTATCATAAATCCAATAATCACTATTATTGCTAAAATATATATTTTTTCAATTACATCAGCTACCGGAGTACGTAAACCCTCATCATTAATTCCATGGATTGGGGCTGCTGCTAACCTATCCGATATTTTGGGATGACACTCACCACACGTTTGCTTAAGGTTGGCAGGATGAATTGAAGATGTCTCATCGGTGCTTGGCAGTATTCTGTGCACACCATGGCAACTCGCACAATTAGCAACATGCGTATCACCGGATTTACTTTTTAATCCATGATAACTGTCTATAAATGTTTTTAATCTCGCAGTGGGAAGACCATATTTTTCATTAAGCCTGGCAGAATCGTGGCATGGCGAACAAGTCATTTCAGCTACTTTTGATTTTGAAACGGGAGAACGTGGATCATCCGGAGATAGTATTCCATGTTCACCATGACAGCTTGTACATACCGGAGTATCAGTTTCTCCTCTTGCCGCCAATTTCCCATGAATTCCATCCCAATAATCTTTTTCAATGCCTTTATGGCATTTACCACAAGTTTTAGGAATATTGAAGTGATTAATTGTTGATTCAGGATGACCCGGGGAGTAAATCTTATGTGCTGTTTCCCCTGTTGAATGACAATCATTACATGTAGCTGCAACATAAATACCACCCATAGATGCTTGCCCGTGTACACTTTTTTCATATATTTGTACTGGATGATCAATTAATATTTCATATTTTATTGTAAGATCAAGATCTTCATGACACCTTCCGCAAGTGCTCGGTAAATTTGTAGGATGTGCCATGGAATTTCTATCTTCACTCGGAAGAATATTATGATTACCGTGACAGTCCATACACTGGGGCATATCTTCACATTCACCAACTGATGCCATACCATGTGCCTGATACTCCTCTGCTGCATCTTCATGACAATCTCTACAGCCTTGGCAACCAACTTTAAAGTCAGTATTCTCAGGATGCGGATCAGTGTCTTTATCGGTATGACAATCTAAACACCCAAAACCATCATGGATCGACTTAGATATATCCATTTCGATATCTGTACCATAAATGCTCTCTTCATGGCAATCCACACAGGAATCTTCATCAATATATTCATACTCTTCGTCTTGAGAAAACAAAAATAACACTGGTATTAATAGAATATAGGGTAGTATTAACTTATTTAATTTTAACATAATTGAGCCATCCTGATTTTTTATTAATTTAAGATTTGACCGATTATATTTTGGTATTGATTTAATAAACCTATAATCAAATCTATATTATGAACACCCACGCTTTTATCATTTTCTATTTTTTCGATTCCATATCTAATAGAATCGATTTTTTGGCGACTTGTTTTATCAAGATCATAATAAACAAAATTTGATAGAGCATTCTTTATTTCAGCAATCTTTGATTCAGTTTCATCTTGCCATTTTTCCATCAAGTCATCATATTCATCTTCATGACAATTACTACAATTTCGAGCATGCTCTTTAGTAATTATTTGATCATCATCTTCGTGGCAGTCTTGGCATTCTACATCAGAATCAAACATGATGTCAGGAAGAACTGCCTCTGAGATTTCTATCGTGCCATCATAAATATGTGTTTGTGTTTGATGACATTTTTCGCAATCAGTTTCTTCCTGTGAATGATGACACGACAAACACGCATTACGTGATATAATTGTTTCGCCATGAGTATTTTGATTTGAGTGGCAAGTAAGGCATGATAAATTATTCTTTTGTATATGTGTAGCATGATCAAATTGTATTCCAAATATCTCTACCTTTATTCCTTCTTGTCCATAATGACAATTTTGACAATCAGAAGGTGTAATACTATTGTATAATTCCAGTGATGGTAATACGGTATCCGAGTTTATAAGCTGTAATATATTATTTAAATTATTATAAGATTGGAGGAGCAACTCATCGGAATAGACGACATTATGTACTACATTCCCGGTGTTAACAATTTGATAATTATAACGTGCTTCTTCTAAAAGTTTTGTCACTTCTTCGTTTTTTGTAATTATTCCTTTATTATTTAACAAGTTACTTACAATATTCAAACCACGCTCAACCAAACTTAATTTTTCTTTCATGGTCTCTTTCCAAGCCTCATATAAATAGCTATAGCCCTGGCCATGACATTTTTCGCAAGATTTTCCGTTAGCTAATGTTTTACCTGTTATGCCAAATTCTGATACATGATATATATGACAGGCTTGACAATTTAACCCTGCTGCAAACATAGAACTTGGGTGATTATTTACGTTTTTCCCGCCTGTTCCAGAAAAGAGATCTATTTGAGCCTGATGTGGTGTTTTATGACATCCTTGGCATTCGGGGAAGATATCCTTTGTACGAGCGATTGATTTATGCTGAATTGGGAGATGACAATTTTCACATTCAACTTTATGATCAGTTACATGCATTTTGTGGATAAATTCATCATCAGATATTTGTTCAATTTTCCCAATATCGGCGTGACAAGTATTACATCTACTTTCTAGCACTGCTCCATCTCCTACAACCATTTTCCCGTGGCAGCTTATACAATCAATATTATTATCCACTATAAAGATATGGTCATAGTCCGGCACTGAATCATTTACGGCTACGGGAGTAGTATGACACCATGTACAATCATTGATTGGTTCTTCTTCCTGTGGATTCTTAAAGTGACATAAGAAACAGGTGGATTCAGTTACTGTCATATGCTCACCTTGCACAATTTGTGAATGACAACTTGTACAACGTAATTCCTTATTTCGGCGTAGATCATTCAAATGAGAATTATGATTGAAATGAATATTTTGCTTAAAGATTACATCTTCATTTAATTGTTGTTCTACGTGGCAACCCGATCGCAAGCAACTTGCATCATCAATTTCTGCCCAAGGTTTACTTTTTTTGTACACACCGGTAAAATAATTAACTACCATTGATGCGGCAGTTAATTTCCCCTTAAGCTTTGATTTTATACCCGGCGGAAAATGACAATCAGTACAGGTTACTTCAGAATGAGTAGAAGTTTTCCATGCCTCAACATAGGGCTCCATAAAATGACATGAGGAGCAAAAGTTTGGCTTTGATGTTAATTCTGCAGCTCCATATAACAATAATATTAATAGTGTTATACTTACAAGAGAGATAAGTAATATTTTAGTGAATTTTCCGATACGACTCATTGGAAATTATCCAAATGAACCAAATATGATTAGGATTAATAAAATCATTCCTATAATTAGAAATGTATATCCAATGATGAAATATAATATCTTAATCCACCTTGGCAATGGAGGTACTAATTTTGCTTTATAATCGATCTTTGATAAGTCTTTAAGTTCTAATGATCTTTCATCTTTAAACTTACCTTCCGGCACTCTGCCGGTAAATATGACCTCATCCATAGGGAATGCACCCGGTCGTAGATGAGTATTAAAGAAATGCACTACAAATATAAAGCCGGTTGCTAATAATGCTTCTTCTGAATGAATAATATGGGCTGCATTAATTAACCAACCGGGGAATAGCCGTGAAATAAACTCAGGGAACCATAATGTTAACCCAGAGGACCCAATTATTAACATGCCCCAAACTACCGCAAAATAATCAAATTTCTCCCAATACGTCCAACGCCCCCAAGCCGGTTCTTCTTTTTTGATACCAAGGAAATAAACAATATGATTAAAGAAATCTTTAATATCTTGCCATTGTGGTACTAGACTATCCGGACCTTTAAAGATTCCTTTTTGCTTCTTTATAAATGCCTTATATAATATTTTAACAAAATGAAATAGAAACACCACACCCATTGTAAATGCAGCAATTCTATGTAGCAACGCAGCCTGCTCAAATCCAATAACATTATGAACCAACCAGGTTGCCATTTCCGAATGTGCATATTTTAAAGGGAGACCTGTTCCCGCTAATATCAAAAATGATAGCGCCATTAAGAAATGTAATGATCGCTCAAAGACAGCAAATCTTTCCACCCGCAATTTTGTTTTAACCGGTTTTTTAATTGGTCCGTGTTTAATACGTTTAATTGATAATCTAACTAACCAAAGTACTGTATGACTGCCAAAAATAGTTAATACGACACCGAGCAACCATAACATAAAAGTATTTATCCAGTCTAAGACTCGATTTTCTGATTTAGTATGCGGAGTATAATGTTGTAAGTACTGAACAAAGTTTTCATTAACATTTTTGTGACATTGAGCACAGGTTTTAAGAATATTTTCTTTCCCCACGGATGACTCAGGATTATCACTTGGCAGTATTGAGTGATTATCATGACATGATACACAGGTGGCGAACTTCTCTCCCTGATATCCGAGTTGATACATTTGACCATGATACGAAGTCTCATATCCTTCTACTACATCAGGATTTAATTGGAATCGCATCGTTAGTTCGCGATCACCATGACATCGACTACATAATTCAATCACAGACTGTCCGAAAAATTGTTCGTCTGCTTTGCCTATCCGCCTTTCATCATGACAATCAACACAACCCGGCGCTTCTAAATGACCTCTTGCTCGTGTAACATAATGAGAAGAATTTTCGTATTGTTCCTGTTGTTCTCGGTGGCAGTCTGCACATGATTTTTCTAAAGCCCGATCATGTTCATGATCAGGTGCCATATAATGGTAGGTATGACAATCGCCACAATTGGATTCCTCGCCCATCGCAACTTTCGTAATCTCTTCCCGATGGATTGCTCCATGTGCCTTGTCTTCTTCTACAATTAAACTTCCTTCATGACATCTTATACATACCTCATCAAGTTTGATGTCAAACACAGTAGTTACTGCATCACCTTTCATCTCGGTTTGGTGCCCTGTGTGACAAACAACACAAGTTTCCAGTCTTAGATCTTCACCTGTTTGTGGTCTATGAACTGAAATATCGTATCCTATATGACAATTCATACACACAATATCAAGTTTTGCTACTGATACAATGCTTTCCTGATCCCTTGGAGACAAAATACGATGAGTTGCGTGACAATCAGTACATATAGGTGCTTTTAGATTTCCTGATACAACTTGCCGATAATGAGCGCTATTATCATAATTTTGGACTTCTTGAGAATGACAGCCCCTGCATTCTTCGGTTATATGAATTTTCCATTCGTTTTCAGAATAATGTGATCGTTCATCTTTATCATGAGGTGAATGACAGGATACACAGGTAAGATTATCACTTTCATTGGGAATCCCCCAATGAGCGGAGTGTAGAAAATCATCGAGAATATCATTATGGCATAGACCACAAACTTGGCGCGGTTCTCCTTTCCACGACACATTATGTGTTCCGTGACAATCAGTACAGGTCGGGATTGTAGTATAACCCTTTTCCCTTAAAGGTTTAAAAAAGTGATCAATAAATTCTTCTTGAGCCCCCTCATGACAATTCCCGCAGAATGGTAATTCTAAATTTGCATCGTGGGGATAGTCCTCAATACCGTATAGATCTTCATGACAATCTATACATTCAAATCCTTCATGTGGAGACTTATCTAAATGTTCCTCGGTTACATATAACGATATTTCGATGCCACGCCGAATTTTGACAAGTGTATCATCATCATGACAACTAAGACAATCGTCATTGTCCTGACTAAATAGAAAAAGGGGGAAACCTAATATTAACACCCATCTTTTAAGGTTCCCCTTCATAGATTGAATTATATTATATTATATCAATTATTCTGTTTCAGGAATTGGGTGAGCAATTTTGGCTTTATATTCTTCATAATTGAATGATTTAAAAGTTGGACTTCCATCGTTATGACAAACAGTACAAGTTTCTTCGGTTATTGATAATAAACCAAAATCTGTTCCATTTAAATCTCCGGTATAAATTCCTTGCATTGTTTTTTTTGATTTATACTTACTGCCCGGTCCATGGCAGGCTTCACATCCCACAGCTTGCAGACCATTCATACGTTTTACAGCTTTTACACCTGCTTTGTCTTCAGGTTCAGGATTCCAAAAATCAGCACATTTTACTTCATAACCACCGTTTCCAAAGCCTGTAGTATGGCATTTTAAACATTCAGGAGCTTTCCATGCCTCTATTTCAATTCCTTTTTCAGAAGCAATTTTTGCTGAACTTTCAGATTTTAATGTTTCAAACGATTTGGCATGCAAACTGGCTTCCCATTTTGCATATTGTTCTCCAGCATCAACTTTCTTGTGGCACATTTTACATTTCGCATTGCCAACAAATTTATAATCTTGGGCAAACAAACAAAATGTCAGACTAATCATAATTATTAAAAACTTTTTCATGATTTCTCCATAAACTATTATATTAAATCTTTAATGACAGGTGAAACAACTTACTTTTGCAATCCCACCTTTTAGATCCTGTCCATGACAGGATTCGCATCTCTTAATATCTTCTTTGCCGTGAAAGTTAGCACCGTCAGGCAATCCTACCCAAATACTAAATTCGGGGTGTCCACTTGGTCCTCCTGCATGACATAGATAACACGAAATACCGCTTGATCCGCCAAAATAATCATGCTTTTCTACACCACCATGGCAAGATTTACATTCCGCTGTCCCGTTTACCGCAATTTTTGCCATATGAGAATTTTCCGAATTCTGATCTGTCCAATTACTTGAATGCATTTCAGGTTCACCAAGCTTAGTACAGCCAGTTACAAGAAATATTACTAAAGAGAATATAACTAATTTCTTCATAATCAATCTCCTGTATGGCATTTTAAGCATGATGAATCTCTTGACGGCAAATGACAAGTCACACATAGTTCAGCTTCGCTTTGAGCAAATTCGCCATGCAAACCTCCATCTGTCAAACTAACCCAATTATAAAAATTATGATTCATGGGCATAACTTGATTCTCAACATGACAGGAATAACAATCCTTAATAATTTCATGGCAAGTTGTACATTCCAAAACTCCGGCTTTTGCTTCAAAACCATGGGTAAATAAATAATCAATCGGATGTGTTTCCGGCGTGAACTGTTGAAGTTGATGACACTCTTCACAACTATTAGTAGTATGACACAATGAACAATTATCATCGGTACTTGCGTTCATTTCGGCACCATGGAATTGTTCCCAAGCGAAATCGTGACTCTGCGGCGGTTCCTCTAAATCTTTGTGGCAGGCGAAACAATCTCCCTCATTCCAGGTGTTTGGTAAACCAATTTCGTCATCATCATAAATATAACTATGACATTTACTACAATCATCAGATTCTGTTAAATGAACTGAGTGTGAAAAACCAAGTCCACTCACTATCCAACTTTCGCTGAAAGGCAACGGATCATCAGGATTGCTGTGGCAATATTCGCAAGCGTCATCGGCAGTATCACCATCATGACACTGTAAACATAAATCCATTTCAGGGAAAATATCCCAAGAAGGTCCATCAGCTTCCCTTACACCAGCATGACATTCTTCACATGTTAAATCCATATCATCAACATGCAAACTGTGTTGGAAGAGGATTCGGTCTTGACTTTGACCAAAAAGAAGAATTAAAGGAAAAAGAATTATTGTAATCTTAGAACGCCACATTTATTATAATACCTCCTCTCCCGTCTTGCTTAAAATAGGGGTTAGTTGAAAATCGTCCGAACAATTTCAACATTATAAAATCTTTAGGTTGCCAACCAACCCATCCATATGCACCTGTGGATTGTTTTAAATCTGCAAAATCTCCATAATCTAAAGCATTTAACGCGACACTGCCCCCAAAACTTAAAGGACCTTTAAGTCGATGTGTGGCTCCTAAAATCAGTCCAAACATTTTATTATCACCTTCTATTCCACCTAAAAATGATGCTTGGACCTTTTTGTAATTAACTGAACTAACTAAAAAACTTTTTCCCTCTTCCGCAACTCGATATGAAATCTGATTGCGCCATAACATTTGCGGTGAAATCAGCGAATTAACATCCAAGGTGATAGTAGGAGCAATATTAATCTTGTCACTTAATGATTCAAAATAACTAAAATATTCAAATCTTTTTTGTCGGAAACCGATACCGACTGTGTGGTCTCCAAAGCGCTTGCTGAGGCGGATCCTTGCATAATTTAATTTTGTTTCACCAATATCAAAAGCTAGAGCATTAGAAATGCGGATTCCAAATTTGGACGTGTTAAAATACAATCCGGTGAATGGATGAATTTCATCAGCATCACCTTTCATCCAAAATGATACAGCTACGTTTTTACCAATCCGCCCCTTTGACCAAGATGCCATGAAATACGTATTATCTGTGAACAATGTATCACTAAAATCCGTAACTGCTTTTAAACCACCAACCAAACTAAGCGTACCTAATTTTTTAGTATTTATATCAAACTGTGCGCCATCTACTCGTGCATTTTGTAAGGCGTTCCATATTGCAATGCGACCAATACTAAGTTGATAATTCCATAGATTTAGGTCTGCTGTTAAATGATGAATGCGGAGAGGATTACGAAAATGATTATTTTCAGAACCATACTCAAATAATCCATCTATTCCAAATTTACTACCGAATTTTTGATCATAACTAAGTATACTGCGCCAATGCAATTGTTCCTCAGTCTCCATCATACTTAGGCGTGGATACAAAGCGGATGATGAAATTTTGATATTCGGTTTTGAACCAAATACACTTGAAACGTTTAGAATAACAATCAACAAAAGGAGCTTCGTTAACAAAATTAGTTTTCTATTAGTTTTCAATTTTAAGTATTTCATCATCCGCCTGTATTTATTTATGTAATGAGATTACTACTAACTAATCAATTAAGTTTATAAACCTGTTTCGTAATCGAGTTCAGCAGGAGCAGACCATTTGCCTTTTTGAAGGTCATCATAAATCATTCCGTTGGCAGCATACTTAAGAGTTCTTGCATCATAACCAAGCACATTTAACCATGCCGCTATCATAGAAGCCTCTTGACCAGACCAACAGGTAAATACATTCGTTGCATTTGGGTCCAAAATGTCCAGATTATCAAGACCTAATTCGTGAGGTGTAACTTGATATGAACCTGTAACACTTCCATATGTATCCCAATCGGCTTTAGCCCAGTAAGTATATACATCAAAGGCTTCATAAGCTGCCAGTACTTCCGTGTTTAATACAAAATTAAGACCATCCAGCACTGCATCGTTAATCCGCTTGTCCAGAATTGCGGCACCATCTTCGAGACCGGTTTCTAATTCAGGTGTTTCAGCAAAGCTTGGGAGATCTGGTGTTGAATCATCATAGCTCCAACTACCAGGATAGTCGTTTGCTTTATTATCTATACCCCCAGCCCATATATTGAAATCGCTATGCCAGCTACTCATTCCCCATTTCAATATTTTTGCAGTAGACACACCACTCAGGCGAAGAGCAATGACAGCATGAGACGCATCATGACCTGTGTAACATACAACTACTACAGGCAAATTGCCCGCGTTGTTTGCAGCTTCGTACGTTACCACGTCAGCAAAAGCAACACTGCGAGCTCCTGAAACATGACCATCTTCAAAATCCGGAGTACCATTAGAGTTTTTGTCACCTTTACGGATATCCATCACGAAGTAAACACTGGGGTCACCATTAAGAGCTGGTGCAAGAATTGTCCAGGCTGATAACATTGCTGGAAGATCCAAGTTATTATCTGCCATGTATTCAGTCAGTACATTAAATTCATTTATTGAATCTTCATCTTTTTCACAGCCAACCATAAAGACCATAAATACCGCAATCATAATGAAGAACAAGATTCTGTTAGTTTTCATGTGTTTGTTTTTTCCTATTTTGTTTATTATTAACGTTTTTGCCAATAGCTTGGCACTTTATCATCCACAACTACCGGTCTGTTTGCAATGCCTTCATCAGGATAATCTGCCTCAACATCACTTTGCCATAAGTATCTTTCCATATTTACTTGCGCACTGTCACCTTGTGCATGACAATTTTTAAAGCAATAACCTCCGTCCGTAGTATCGGTTTGTGGTGTAAATCTTTGAATGTTGTGAGGACTTGAATATTCCCAGGTTGGCCGATCATCGTAATTTGCTAATTCATCATGCCCCCAAGGACTATAACTATCTCTTACAACTGGAATATGTCGAACAACAATAAATTTTCCTTTGTGTAATTCTTGATCATAATTGTAACCAATTTTAAAACCGGGATATTCTTTATATCCACTCGCTCCGGTATGAACATCCGTCTCAGTAGTTGACTCAGCATAACCGGTTTGCCACCATTCAGATAAATCCCCTGATGGATCTTTTGTGTGGCAGCTATTACAATTGTTATATGGTTGTGAATGGCAAACAAAACAGGATAACCCTTCTCCTTCTCCCGGCCAATGTATCTGATGATATATATTTGGAGTAAAAAAGTAGTTATGACAGTCTTCACAACTTGGGAGATCCGGCAAATGATAGCGCGTTGCACTACCCGATGCATCAGCATGCATATCTTCTTTATGACAATCCCAACATTTCATATATTTTGTATGATGAACATCAGGTTTATTGCCTTTCAAAAGGCCTTCAAAATCGGTGGCTATTCTACTGCCATGACAAGCTAAACAATTATTGGTTTGGTCAGGTGTCTTCTTAAATTGGTGGTTATTAATGAACCCTCCAGCTGCGCTATTTGGTCTGCTTATGTGGCATTGTCCACAAGTAGTATGGCAACTTGCGCATTCTCTATCAAATCCATCGGTTAGCTCAGCAGGCAATTCATTAAAATTATTATGGTCTTTATCCGCTCCCAACTCCCGTTGGGCGATAGTAGTCTGCTCACCCCAAGCTTTGGAATGCATACTATTCGCGTTTGTGGCTACTATCTCATTATGACAAGGGTTACAATTAGACTCTGCCATTACAGAAGGATCCTTGACAAACCCAAAATTATCTGTATCGTGAGCCGACGCAAAATCTGCCGGTTCCTTACCGCCATGACATGTAACACAACCAATTAAAGCGTGTACTTCATCGATATCGGCATAAGATTTTTGTCTTCCAACCAATTTTATAAATACTTTTTCCCATGGTTCCAACGGAACCACTTCTCCGCCTCATCCGCCACCCGAAGGTTCTGTTCCACTAGCTTGTGCATATTCCTTTAAAGTGGACTCACTGGTGTGACAACCTTCACAGGTAGATGGATCGCCTAAGTCAACGGTTTCATATCCCGGATCACATGAAATCCATAATAAGGATAATAAAATAATAGCAATTAATTTAATTTTCTTCATCATCTTCAATCACAACATACATGTGTTTAAGTTTACCTGCTTGGCAGGCATGTTTATATACTTCGCAATTGCGACAGCTGGCTTCTCGACAAACTTGTGAGCCTTGATCAGTTAGTGTCCAGCAAACAACATTACTATTTTTATATGCTTTACAGTTTCTACAATCAGTTTTAGAGCATTTACTTTTAAGATCCCAGCAAGGCATTAATGCCAAAAGCACACGGATACCGGCAAGGTTCATCCTATTTTGGGTAATTTGCACACGGAAGCACTCTATCCATTCTAAATCTCTTTCTGAGTAAAGCCGATGACCAGATTTGGTCTTATGGGCAATAACTAACCCTTCTCTTTCATATAGTCTCAATAGTTCGGGGGAAACGCCAAGTTTTTTGGCGGCCACTCCTATCCCTAATAGGGGTTCGTTAGAATCAAATTCCATTTTTAAATCCTGTAAGGTTTTTAACGAAACTAATAATGTACACTATTGTAAAGTTAAAGTGTTTAATACAGTTAATACAAGATTTATTTGTCTTGTAGTCTCATATTAATATATGTTTTTTACATAGATGGTTGTAACAGTTGTCGAGCCGGCAATGCCTAGAATTACATTGTAGTTTTGATCGCGCAAATTCGATAACGCTTCATCGCGTAGTGATAAACTTGAAATGAAATATTGACTATATATATTATCAGGAATTGATACTGTAACTTGTGACAAACCGATTGGGAACATGTTTTTAGATAACGTAAAAACAGCGTAGTCTGATTGATCCGATTCGCCTGGCGGGAAAAATGCGCTATGCGAAAAAATAAAAGAATCAGGATTTACTACACTTCTGAAGGTAAAATTCCCAAGCGATACATCATCGTCGGTTAAAAATCGAACTAAATCATTTTCACCGGAATTGAGTAAAAGTGTATCTGTGTCCCAAATAGTTCCATCCATTACTAATTCCGCAGGAGGGAATGGTATTGTAGTACCGGTGATGTAATCTCCATTACCGGTTGTAATTTGAAATTCATACTCTTTTGCGTATTCAATTTTCACATCTGAATATTGAAACATTGGTTTATAACCACCATAGGTGTAAACTTCTATTGGCTTTGAATCGATCCGATCACCACGGTAAAATTCTTCAATGGTACCGGCTTTTGAATGCCATTCAAATTCTGCTACTAAATTCCCGGAAGGGTGCTCAACTAATATAACTGAAGCCATGGTTGAATCGTGGACAAATGGCAAGATTTCTAAATAATCATCAACATGTGGCTCGCCTTTATCGGGCACACCATTGCCTCTACCGCCATCTTTGCCGCCTATATCATCATTAAGTGGCTCTCCCTCATCCCATTTCCCATTGCCATTTTCATCCGTATAGCTGACCCAATCACCATTATCGTCTATACCATTGAATAAAGATGTATCAGTTACAAGAATTGTTTTGTCAACACGTACAACAGAATTAATAAAATCTATTGGATGTAAAATCGCTTCGATGCGTAATTCACTTGTGTAAGAACTGAACTCATCTGAAAAATCAGCAATACTGAGCTTCTTAGTACAGCTACTAATTCCTATTAACAACAATATAATCACTATTTTTCGCACGATGATCCTCAAAATTTAAATTCAACTCCTATTGATGGAAAAAATGGGAACATACCAATCGCTGTCACTGAATCCTCTTCTAAGTCCCAATCATATAATAATGTATTAAAATGATTGGTAACATTAATAATCTGAAATTTGAAATTTCCGTCCCAACCAAAGGGAGATATTTTATGCGTCCAACTCACATCTAAGCGGAGATACATCGGATACCGTGCAGAATTTTTTAAACCTGTTAATTCCGTTAAATTTCCATAAGGGTTATTATAAGTATTCCCACCCTCACTAGAACTTAAGTTTTGAGTATATGTGTATCCAACGATCGGTGTATATGGTCTCCCGCTGCTATTGCTGATTGTCAATCCAAAATTATTCTTTTTATTAAGGACATAATTCGCTACAACATTTAATGTATGCGGTTGATTGGAATGTGGTGTAAACACTTCTCCTAATTCCTTAGTTATTTTACCATTGCTATTAAAATCATATTCTTGTCGATTATAAATATATGAATAGCCGATCCAACCGGTTATCTTCCCAAGATTTTTACGCAGTAAAAGTTCAATTCCATATACTTTTGCGGTTCCTTCAATATAATCGTCATTTTCATTAATCGGATTATTATTGGGGTTGTTAGTAAGAACATTATCATATGGTTTATAATAACCTTCCAAGCTTGCAAAATAACCATTTCCAAGCCATTGCTCAATTCCTAAAATATATTGCTGTAATGATTTGGCTTTATAATTTTCAGGGATCGGCTGCCAAAAATCAACGATATTTAATACTGCATTATCATCATTAGTGGTAAATAAAAACTGCTTATATTTGCCCCAAGCTCCTTTCAAAGCAAAATTTTCGTTTAATAAATATTTAAAACCAAAGCGTGGCTCAAAATAATATTCATCATGTAATTCATATTTTGAAATTCGTAAACCGGGCTGAAGCATTAACAAGTGTGAGAGCTTCCACTTGTCTTGTAAATAAAAACTAATAATTGATGGTTTCTGACTCTGATCAAAATAGGTAACATCATCAATCCCAAATTTAAATTGCATACCTAATTGTTTATATTCAAAACCAGTAGTGAGAGTGTGTTTATTCGAAATAAACCAATCCAATTTTTCTTTGATAGTCCAATCATTTATTTCGTTAAAAACGATGATCTGACTAGTTTGTGTATTACCCACAGAATCTTGTTCGGAAATACTTAAATTTACATCGAACTTAAAGTTGGTATTTGCAACTGAGAGTGTGGAAAGGAATTTTGAATTTGGTACGTAACGCCATTGCAGACTATTGGTAAAATTACCCCAATCCCAATCAAAATTGATCTTATCATCGGAACTGCCCAAGTTCATAGACAACACATCACGACCTAAAAAAGTGGAAAATGTCAAACGGTTTTTTGATGAAATATCATGGATCAATTTGCCTTGAGTATCCCAAAAATAATATTTCCAATCAACATCGCTTGTATTTGGTTTAATTTTATAATAGATAGCGGCTAACTTATCAAAATATGTCCGCCGATATGACCACATCCAGGAACCATTATATAGCGGTCCTTCTGCTAAAATTTTTGAACTCAACAAAGTAATTTCACCTTGTGCCTGGCTTAAATCCCAAAACTTTCCAATCCCTTCTCCATTAAAAAATTTACTGTTCTTTGAGTTACCTTCTTTTGATGTAATCTGTAAGACTGATGATATCCGGTTACCAAAATTCGCTGGAAAACCACCCGCGATAAATTCTGCATCGGAAATCGCATTTGCATTAAAAGTAGAAAAAACACCACCTAAATGATAGGGGTTATATAGTTCGATACCATCCAACAAAATAAGATTCTCATCAGTACTGCCACCGCGTACAACCAAAGCCGATGAAAAATCGTTTGTTGATGTCACGCCAGGTAAGAGTTGAAGCGTACGGAACAAGTCAGCCTCTACAAACGCCGGTGCATTTTTTATCTCACGTAACCCGAGATTAACCCGGCTGACTTCCACCTTTTCTTTAAACCGTTGTCGCTCTGCTGTCACGGTCACTTCTTCCCCTGAAATTACTGTTGTAGAAAGTTCAAAGTCATAGCGCTGATCATCATTGTATAAAATATTTATTGTGAATGTTTCTGTTTTATAACCCATCATCATGATCTTTAGGTTATGTTCACCAATAGGAATATTTGTGATTACATAATGTCCATGATTATCCGAAGCTGTTCCAATATCAGTTCCTTCTAAAATCACGTTAGCATACATTATTGGCTCACCGGTAGATGCATCTTGCAAGTATCCGCTAATTCGTCCCAAATCACTTTGTGCACCAACAAATGTAACACAAATAAAGAAAATAATTATTTTTATAGATTTTTTATTTAGTGCCATAAACAATTGAATTAAAACTTTATTTATAAAATGAACTCAGTGGTTTAATTATTGTTCCTATTAGAAAATTTGTTAATTTATTATTAATATTTTAATATCATCGGTGAATCCTAATATAACATAAATTATTTGTTATTAATATGTAAACTAAGTTTAAATTTTATATCCATTTTTGAGGAATAATCCGTTGTAAAAAGATGCCTAAACGTACCATATATATAATTTATTTTGTTTTAATATCAATTTTTAGCCACATTCATGCCCAAATTGATGTAGCTTGTATTGGTAATAGCATCACATGGGGCAATAAATTACCAGATCCTGGAACCCAGAGTTATCCCTCTCAGTTAGCAGTACTTTTAGGAAATAATTACGTTGTTAACAATTTTGGCGGACCTGGTAGAACTTTACTTCACAATACCGGTTGGGAATATATTTTCTCAAATCAGTGGATATATTCTATTGCTACTCCACATGATGTCGTGATCATTCTATTGGGTACTAATGATAGTCAGGAAAACAATTGGGTTGAAAAGGCACATTTTAAAGAGGACTATCTTGATCTAATGGATGATTATAAAAACTTTTCCCCTAACAGTGAAGACCCTGTTTTCATTCTTGGATTACCACCTCCGATTTTTGGTGAATCCGGAGGATCCAGAAATGCCACCATTGTGAATGAAATAATTCCAATGATAAAACAGGTAGCAACCCAAACAGATGCCACAATAGCTGATTTTTATAATGCATTAAATGGGAAACCCGAACTTTTTATAGATGGAATACATCCTAATGAAGTTGGTGCAGGTATAATGGCCAAAGTTGCATATGATGCAATTCAGAAAGCTCTATCAACTCCTGCCCTCCCTCTTGATACAACTCCCCCTGCCGTTCCAGCAGGATTAAAGACTATACCGGAACTTTCTTCAATCACATTACAATGGCAAGCTAACACCGAGGATGATCTGTTAGGATATCGTATTTACAGATCAGATAACCCAAATGATTTATTAACTTATATTGGTGGTGTACCACACACAGATACAATATATACTGACAATAATGTTGTCCTTAATCAATTTTACTATTATGCAATTGATGCAATAGATTTAAAAAGAAATGCCAGTAAAACAACTAGTATTGTAATGGGAAAAACCCTTGATAATATACCACCATCAGTTCCTGTAGCCATTCAGATAATCCAAAAACCTGATACAATTTTAGTAAGCTGGAGTCCTAATACAGAACCTGACTTATCTCGATATAATATTTATCGGAATATTAATATAAACGATTTGTTAGGAACTCAGAGTTTTATTGGCTCTACTAATGGCTTAAATAATTTCTACTTTGATACATCATTCGAAGCTGCAACTACATATTACTATGGTATTACCGCAGTTGATATCTCAAATAATCAAAGCGCAATGTCTACTCCTGTGAGCATTACAACAACCTCTCCACCGAAAAGTGCTGATACAACATTAATTTTTTTAGAGGATACTCCTCATATATTTAGTCCAACAGATTTTCCTTATTCCGACTTAGATAATCATCAACTTGACAAAATACTATTTATTGATTCAAATCACTATGAATATTTTAGTTATAACGGTAATGACATAGATTCTACAATCACTTGTGAGGATATTTCGGAGCTTGTATTTAATTCAGATTTAGATGAATATGGTGACAATTATGCAGCATTCACCTTTAAAGTAGTAGATAGTTTTGGCAGTACAAGCTTAGACACCAATATTGTAATAATTAATGTAACATCCGTAAATGATGCTCCACATATTAATCCGATATCAGATTTATACATAATGGAAGACTCGCACAACATATTATTACCAATTTCAGGAATTGATGCGGGGCCGGTAAATGAATCACAAAATCTCTCTGTGAAAGCATTTGCAGATTTGGTTAAGGTTGACGACATTCAAATTCAATATAACAGCCCTGAAGACACAGGATCAGTCACAATAGATCCGGTAGAAAACGCCTTCGGAATTATTCCGATGACTGTACAAATCTTAGATGATGGCGGAACTTCCAATGATGGTGTTGATTCATCTGAAACCACTTTTTACATAAATATTTCACCTATAAATGATCCGCCAATTTTTAATTTGTTGGATAACATACAAATTTATGAAGACTCAGAAACAACCATAGAATTAACCGGTATTCAACCCGGACCTTGGGAATCAGATCAACAAATCACTATGTCTGTTAAATCTAATAATACTGATATATTGCCACACCCCGAGCTAAGTTATAACAGTCCTGATACAACCGCAGTTTTAACTTTTTCAACGATTCCAAACATTTTCGGTTCATCATCAATAACAATTAATATGTCAGATAACGGTGGTACTGATTTCGGAGGGAAAGATTCAACATCATATACTATACCGGTTGAGATTACTTCAGTTAATGATAAACCTTCCGACTTCAATATAATCTCACCAACCAGTGATTCAACTTTAGTAATTAATAAATCGAATTATTTAAATACTTTTTCAATTTCTTGGGAAGAATCTTCTGATATTGAAAATGACGATATTTTATACAACATTATTTTTAGCGGCGATTTATCGTCGCTATCACGGCATGGTTTAATTTCCACAAAAACTGAATATATTTTAAAGGAGATTTTAGCCGTTACCGATACGGTATCAATTGCAAATTGTACTTTTTGCATTATTGCCTCCGATGGTGCTTTACAAACCAATGCAGTAAATAGTGGTATTGTAGTTACAGTCGATGGTCGGTCGTTTGCACCTGCAAAATTACATCTTAATCAAAATTATCCGAATCCATTTAACTATGCTACGGTCATCGGGTTTGACCTACCTAAACATGCAAATGTTTCCATTATTATTTATGATTTATTAGGAGAAGAAATAATCAAGCTAATAGATAATAAAGAATATGAACGCGGTTACAACACAATAACATGGAATGGTTTAGATAAAAATAACAATTTGATCACTGCTGGCATCTATATAATGCAAATCCACATGGGCTCAGTGGAACAACATAAAAAACTTATATTTTTAAAATAGTAACCAATTTAAAGAAAGTTTTTCTCAGTATTCCACGTCAATTATTTGTAAGTTTATCTTATAGTAATTATTAACTATAAGGAACAACTACTATGAAAAAAATTATTGTTTTTACCGTTATAGCGATGCTAATTGCCGGTTGTGCTTCATCACTAAAACAATTACAACGCGGGAATTATGATGAAGCTATTAAAACAGCTGTAAAAAAATTAAGAGTAGATCCTACTGTCCAAGAACAAATCGAAGTATTGGATAAAGCTTATCTGTTAGCGAATCAACAAGATCATGACAGAATTAAATTTTTGAAAGAAGAAGGAAGTCCATACAATTGGGATGAAATATTCGAAAGATATTCTAAATTAAAAGCCCGACAATCTTTAGTGAGTACAGTATTGCCTTTACAACTTGATGATCAAATAATTGACTACGAATATATTGATTTTGATTCTGAAATAATTTTGGCAAAACGGAAAGCTGCAGATTATTTCTGGAATCACGCCAATGAATTAATGAAAAAAGGAGATAAGGAATCATATCGCCAAGCGTACTATGAATTTCAGAAAGCTAAAGAATATGCCGGGAATATCAGCAATATCAATCAATTAATTGAAGAAGCACATTGGAAAGGGATTAGCCGCGTCTTTGTATCGTTTGAGAATAAAACTCATCTGAAGCTACCAGATCAATTTAAAAAAGATTTAATGGATTTTAGTGTTACCGATTTTAATTCGGAATGGGTTGAATTTCATACGACCAATCCAAGTAATAACACCTATTATGATTATTTTACTATAATAAATCTGAAGAAGATTGAAGTATCTCCCGAGCAAGTACAGCAAAAAGATCGCATGGAATCTAAAGAAATTGAAGATGGATGGGAATACGTGTTGGATGATAATGGCAATGTTGTCAAAGATTCGGAAGGTAACGATGTGAAAATTCCTAAAAAACGTACTATATCTTGCACCTTAATTGAAACACATCAATATAAAGCTGCAAAGTTGGAATGCAATATTGAATTAGTACAGAATGAACCCCGTAAAGTTATAAAACAGGTGCCGATTGGAGCTGAAAGTATTTTTGAACACGTCTCAGCCCGAGCAATAGGTGATGTAAACGCTTTATCCGATGAATCAAAAGAATTACTAAAGAATAAATCTGTTCCATTTCCACGTGATTTAGATTTAATCATAGATGGAGCGGAAACATTCAAGAAAAGTATTAGGGATGGAATTGGTAACATAAGGAGGCTGATTAAATAATATTTATCTTGTTGTTTTATCTTTAAGAGATAACGTCAAAACAAATTCCGCCACCGGTTCATTTCCCGATATTTCAGGAACAGTGGCGGTTATTTTTAAGGGCATATTTACTCGCTCTCCGGTTTTAATAGTTTCGGTTATTAAATTTTCAATTGCTTTTCCATCATTGCAAGTAAAATAAGTATCTCCTTCAGGGCGTTTTAAAAATTCTGCCTTGAAATCTTTAAATACTAGCGAAATATTACGTCCACTTTTACGTATTAAATCCATAGCCAATACGCCACCTGCAATATCTGCACCCACTGCTAAAGCACCAAAATACATAGATTTAAGATGATTTTTATTCCTTCGTTTAAAAGGGATTTTTATAACTGTCGTTTCTTCGGTTAACTTTATAACCGAAGGACGACAATAAAATATTAATGGAACTTTGCTTAATCCAAAATATCTTATAAACCAAGTCGCTTTGATTTTTTCATTAATTAATTTTTTCATTTTTTATAAACCAATCCTTGAATTCAAATAAATTATGAAATACCATCACACCATTTCCATTTAAGCGCTGATAGCTAGTGTGACCTTGGGCAATCAATACACAATCTGCACCTATTTTCTTCGCAACATCTAAATCGTGTAATGTGTCTCCAATGAACAACACTTCATCAGAATCTAATTGCAATTCTTCCACCCAAGCTTGCCCAATGTGTAATTTACTATCAGCATAGTGATTATCGATACCCAATATTTTGACAAAGTATTTATTTAATTTATAATAATCAATTAACTCATCAAGCATTTGCTGTTCAGCTGCTGAAAGTAAAGACTGGGATATGCTTGTTTCATGAAGATAATTTAAAGACTCGCGCGCTCCTTCTTGTAATTGAGCATCATACATTCGATCAGTATATTCTTTTATAAATTCAGTGCCGACAACACTGAAAGGAGTTTTATCAAAATCGAATCCTAATTTTTTATAATATTCAATCACCGGAAAAGTAAATATTTCAAGATATTTTTCTATAGTTATAGATGGCAGATTGTATTTCTCCAATAAAATATTTATTGCTTTGATTGATAGCCAATTATCATTCAGCAACGTACCGTTCCAATCCCAAATAATGTGCTTAATCTTCATATATAGATGGTTATCCTGATTTTAATATATAATATTTAATAATTTTAACTATAATGATATTACAAATATGATTGACATTGAAACACTAATAGAAAAACTGAAAATCAGCTGCCAAGAAAATTTGCCCGGTGAGGCAGCTCAAAACATGATGTTAGCAAAACCGCGAGTGAATATTTCTTTTCCAAATATAGCGGAACAGGCTATTCCATCAGCAGTATTGATATTATTATATCCTTATAAAGATAATATTTATTTTATTCTTACAGAGCGTACTAATGAAGTACAATATCACAAAGGGCAAATTTCATTGCCGGGTGGTTCATGGGAAAACGGTGAACACTTACATGAAACAGCCCTAAGAGAAACGGAAGAAGAAATTGGTATTCCCGCAGAAAAAACCAAAATTATCTGTGAACTTACTCCACTATTTGTAAAAGTAACAGGTTATATGATTCACCCCTATGTGGGATATGTAACAAAAAAACCAAATATTGTACCTCATCCCAATGAGGTGAATAAAGTGTTCACTGTATCCATTTCAGAATTAATGGATCCCGTCAATCGACTTACAGAATTATGGACCATCAGGAAAATTCCAGTTGACGTTCCTTTATTTAAATTTGGCAAATACAAGGTATGGGGCGCTACTGCAATGATACTTGCTGAATTTCGGCATTGTTTAAAGACAATAATATGAACCGCATTGGCATAGATCTAGGTGGTACAAAAATCGAAGGAATACTACTTGATGAATCCGGAAATATATTAGACCGGAAACGAATTCCCACTAATAGAGACAATGGTTATGAATATATAGTTGATGCAATAGTAAATCTAATTACAGATTTACAAGTAATATCTAAAACATATGCTAAAGTTGGTATTTGTACGCCGGGTACGATCTCTCCTAATACCGGAAAAATAAAAAATAGTAATACAGTTTGTTTAATCGGGAAACCATTTAAAGAAGATATCGAATCTAAAATTAATTGTAAAATCAAGATGGACAATGACGCAAATTGTTTTGCAATCGCTGAAGCTGTGTTAGGTGCTGCAAAAGAGTATAATGTTGTATTTGGGGTGATTATCGGCACCGGCGTTGGCGGAGGCATTATTATAAATAGGAAAGTTCATCATGGACGAATGTCCATTGCCGGTGAATGGGGTCATCATACTTTATATCCTGGCGGTAATCCATGCTATTGTGGTAGAAAGGGATGTGTGGAAACTTACATCAGTGGACCGTCCTTGGAAAAACGTTGGACAGAATTAATAGGCAAAACCCAATCCCTACGAGATATCATCGCTACAGCGGAGCGGCTATCGAAAGATAAAGTAAAATTATATTTAAAATGGAAACAAGAATTGATTCGTAATTTTGGAATAGCATTGACAAATGTAATTGATATTTTAGATCCCGACGCAATTGTATTGGGCGGTGGTGTATCTAATATTCCTTTCTTATATGATGAAGGGATTAAATCTGTATATAAAAATGTCTTCAGTGATGAAGTTGATACACCAATCTTAAAGAATAAATTAGGTGATTCAGCGGGCGTTTTTGGTGCTGCACATTTATAAAAAGGAGAAATTATGGAATTTGGTCATTGGTTGAATTCATTAGGTTTTATTGAATTTTTAGCTTTATTTATAATTTTTGGGATGTCCGCTTATTTAGCAAATTTGAGTTTTTTAATTTTTAACAACTGGTACACCAATAAACAAAAAGACAATCCATTCGCGGAAGAAATACGAAAAAGCCCATTTTTATTTGTAGGAATAACTATCCCGTTTATTTTGATTTTGTATAGTATTCTATACCACCATTTACATACTTTATTATCCAAAATATTCTAAAATAGTACTCAGATTTTCTTAAATATAAATAGCAGGACAACCTTTCCCTGCTATTTTTGTCAAAACTAGTATATTTTAATTAACAAATTGGATATAGCTATGAAAAAATATATTAGACCAACAATTATATCAAGTTTGATATATGTTTTGTTACTAAGCATTTCTTATGGAACTACTTCAACAAAAACGATTGAAGTGAAAAAAATAAACGGTGAAAAAATTTATCTCGATGGTAAAGTAGATGAATCAGCCTGGATATTTACAGATAATTCTTCTGATTTTACACAACGCGATCCTATTGAGGGCGAACCAGCAACCGAGTCAACATCATTTTCAATATTATACGATAATGAAAATTTATATATAGCTATTAAAGCATTGACGAATGATAATTCCACCATCAAGGGAATTCTAAGCAGGAGAGATGAAAATCCACCAAGTGACTGGGTATTTGTTTCAATTGATAGTTATAATGATAATAGAACAGCCTTCGAATTTGGATTAAATCCCGTTGGAGTTAAAAGAGATTTAAGAAGGTTTGATGACACAAACAGGGACGTGAACTGGGATGCGAACTGGGAAGGTAAAACATCAATTAATAAAGATGGATGGTATGCTGAGTTTAAAATACCGTTTAGAGAATTACGTTTTGACAGTGAAGACAGTAAAGTTTGGGGTATCCAAATTTATCGCTACATAGCGGAAAAAAATGAAGAAGACTATTGGGCTTTTTGGCCCAAAAATGAAAGTGGATATGTTCAGCACTATGGAGATTTAACTGGTCTTTCAGATATTTCTAAACAGAGAAGAGTATATTTAATGCCTTATGTTACTGGATCATACACAAAAGCTGACTTCTTAACAAATCCTGTTCATCCAAATTCGTTCAATTACGGTAATAGTATAGGTTTAGATGCAAAAATAGGAATAACTAATAATTTAACATTTGACCTTACATTAAATCCTGATTTCGGACAAGTAGAAGCTGACCCGGCTGAATTGAATTTATCGGCTTTTGAATCATATTTTAGGGAAAAACGTCCGTTCTTTGTTGAAGGAGGTAATATTTTCAATTTCAGTCTTGGAATAGGGGACGGAGACCAGTCAAGTAATAGTTTATTTTACACAAGACGTATAGGTAGGGCACCGCATCATTATGCTTCGGATGATGACGGATATGAAACAAATCCAGCCGCAACAAGAATCTTGTCAGCCGGAAAAATTAGCGGCAAGATCAGTTCAGGTTGGTCAATTGGAGTTTTAGATGCAATAACAGCCAAAGAAACAGGCTCTGTTAAATTTGAAGACGGTATTCCAACAATCAAAGAAACTGTTGAACCTCTTACCAATTATTTTGTATCTCGAGTTCAAAAAGACCTGAGGGAAGGTAAAACAACCATTGGTGGAATCTTTACAGCCGTCAATAGAAATATCGAGGATGAACATTTAGATTTCTTGCATGCTAAAGCATATATTGGTGGAATTGATTTTGATCATTACCTTTTTGATAATAAATATGAGATAGAAGGAGCCTTTGCTTTAACAGATGTTTATGGATCACAAGAAGCATTACTAGAAACACAGACCAGTTCTAGACATTATTTTCAACGCCCCGGCACAGACCATTTAAAAATTGATTCTACTGCAACTAATCTGAGAGGATTTGCTCACAAATTTGCGTTTTCCAAAATCAGAGGAGAACATTGGCGTTGGGCTTTTGGTGAATGGGCTTTCTCACCCGGTTTTGAGGCAAATGATTTAGGTTTTCATAGACAAACTGACTCTCAGATTCAATTCTTGTGGGCACAATATCGTCAAGATGATCCCGGGAAATATATCCGAAGACATAGTACTAATTATAATATTTGGAACGGTTCGACATTTGGAAATGAAACTATTGGTCAAGGCGGTAATGTAAACGGCAATTTAACGTTCATGAATTACTGGGCCATTGGTGGTGGTATCGGATTTAATTTGCCCGGTTATCATACCACTGCAACATGGGGTGGTCCTGCTGTTAAAACCGATTCAAGAATAAACTTGTGGAGTTTTATAGCAAGTGATAAGCGTAAACCAATTAATATTGAACTATTTGGTTTTCGCGGTGAAAACGGAAGCGGTTCTCACTGGTTTGGATTTGAACCAAATATTAACTGGAGACCAACTGAAAACTTTTCCCTAAGGGCTAATCTAGGATTTAATCAAATGCATGACTCGTGGGCGTTTTGGTCAGATTATGAAGCGTTGGAAGATCTACAAACAGAACAATTTGACTATCTAATGGTTGAAATGGATCAAAAGACAGTTTCCGCAACAATAAGACTGGATCTAACACTGACACCCAATTTGTCAATTCAATATTATGGTTCACCTTTTATAACCGCTGGGAAATATAAAAATTTCAAAAAGTTGATTGATCCCGATGGTGATGAATTCTCTGATAGGTTTCTTGATTATGAACAATCAGCACAAAACTATAACGAAGAAAACGAGATTTGGGAAATTGACTACGACCATGATGGTGTCACAAACTATGAGATATCAAATTTAGATTTCAACTATAAACAATTCAATTCAAATCTTGTAATAAGATGGGAATACAAAACAGGCTCAACACTCTATTTAGTATGGAGTCAAGGAATCTCGGATTCTATTGAAAATGGTACTTTTAATTATTCAAAGGATCTAAAAAACCTATTTAAATCTGATATAGAAAACGTTGTATTATTAAAATTTAGTTATTTACTAAATATTTAATATATTTAACGTATAAATCAGCTAATAATAGGAGATTAGTTTGAGAAATCTTTTATTCACCGTATTAATGCTGGGATTGGTACATGCTCAATCTGAAATATTTAATCCGGAAGATTATAGAATCAGAGAAGTAATAGCAATCAGATTAGAACAACCATTAAATATTGATGGCATTTTAGATGAATCACTCTATTCTACTACTGCTAATGATCATTTAGTCCAATTTCAACCCAATAATGGTGTTTTATGCAGTGAAGATACCGAATTTTGGGTGGGATATGACGACAATGCACTATATATTGGAGCAATGATGTATGACAGTAGTCCTGACTCTATTGTGGCAAGAATGAGTAGACGTGATGGGGGAGAATCCTCTGATTTTATTGCTGTAGCCATTGATTCATATTACGATAAACGATCAGGATTTTGGTTTAGTATTAATCCTGTTGGTTCAATTATGGATGGAACAACATCTAACGACAGTAATAATGATGATGCTTGGGATGGTATTTGGGATGGTCAGAGTAAGATTATTGATAATGGCTGGGTCACTGAAATCAAAATACCTTTTTCACAGCTAAGATTTAATAAAGCCGATGAAAATATAATGGGTATTAGTTTTATAAGGCTAATTCATCGTAGAGAAGAAATAAATTTTTTTACTCATAGAACACTAGATGAATCTGGTATTGTATCTCGTTTTGCAATGTTAAGAGGAATAAAGAATATACAACCTTCAAAGCGATTAGAAATGACTCCATATATCACCGGGAATTATGGTATTTTGAGGACCGAGGATGAAAATCCTTTTTATAATGGTAAAGATTCTGATATAAATATTGGAACTGACTTAAAGATGGGAATTGGTAACAATCTTACAATTGATGCAACTATAAATCCGGATTTCGGTCAGGTGGAAGTAGATCCATCGGTAATTAATCTTTCGGCATTTGAAACATATTATCAAGAGAAAAGACCCTTTTTCATTGAAGGTGCCGGTATTTTCAGATTTGGAGTTGGTGGTCCCACAAATCGTATGAACTTTGGAACGATGGAACCTACGTTCTTTTACAGTAGACGAATCGGTAGATACCCGCAAGGTGAAGTAGATGGAGATTGGGTTAAAATACCTTCGGCTACTTCTATACTTGGAGCCACAAAAATTAGCGGGAAAATAACTGATACTTGGGCAATAGGTGGCATTTCTGCTATCACGCGTAGAGAATTTGCAAATGTAAGAATTGATAATGAGAATTCCGAAGTTGCGGTGGAGCCATTTACTTCATATAATTTATTTAGAACATTAAAAGAATTTAATCAAGGACGACAGGGGCTGGGATTAGTAACCACTTATGTTAATCGACAGTTTGATGATAAATCTCTAAGGAATTTACTATCTGATAACAGCACCGTAATAGGAATAGACGGATGGACTTTCCTTAACCACGCAAAAGATTGGGTAATTGGCGGTTGGCTGGGATATTCAAATATTAAAGGCAGCACAGATTATATATATGACCTACAGCAAAGTCCTGCGCGTTACTATCAACGTCCCGATGCAGACCACGTCGATTTAGACTCTGAACGAACTAGTCTTGCAGGTTTTGCAGGGAAAGCTTCTATAAATAAAGAAACAGGTAAATGGAATTTTAACTCTGCAATTCAATTTGTATCACCGGGATTTGAAAACAATGATATGGGCTTGAACTTCAGTGCTGATAAAATTAATAAGCACATTTCATTTGGATATAAATGGCTTGAACCAGGAAAAGTGTTCCAAACGGCATCCCTGAATACCGCATATATGACCAACCATAATTTTGCCGGTGACAAACTTAGTGAAATGTTATTTCTAATGGGTTTTGCAAGATTTAATAACTTTTGGATGGTTAATTCAATTATTGGAATTGGACCAAGAACACTTAGCGACCAAGCATTGAGAGGCGGACCAATGGTGATATCGCCGGCAGAAATATGGTCAAGAGTTTTTGTTAGAACAGATTCAAGGAAACCAATTATATATGAATTGGGTGGTAATTACGAACAATCTGAAAAAGGTAGTTATTCATTACATATATCACCTGAAATAGAAATGAACCTTGGGACAAGATTACGGTTAGAATTTGAACCCGGCTTTAGTAAGCAAATCCAGATTGCTCAGTACATTGATTCTTTTGATGACGAGACCGCGGTAGATATGTTTGGGCGCCGTCATATTGTTGCTCAACTAGATAGAAAAACAGTATCCGCTGAACTGAGAATTGATTACACTTTTACTCCAAAGCTATCGTTTCAAGCATACTTTCAACCATATATGACCATGGGATCATATTCACATTTCAAAGAATTTGAGAGACCCGAGTCATATGATTTTGTCGAATATGGAAAAGATGAAAACATGCAAATTACCAAAGATGGTGACGATGGTTATTATTTGTATCCAAATGGTAGCGATGGGAATTCGATATATCTTGAAAATCCTGATTTTAACTATAAAGCATTAGTCGGCACCGCAGTACTGCGCTGGGAGTTCCGCCCCGGATCAACACTTTATTTAGTATGGACTAGAAATGGTGTTGACGAAAAAAATCCAGGTGATTTTTCTCTTAATCGTGATTTGAGCGATTTATTGAAAGCTAAAAGCGATAACGTATTCACTATTAAGATAACATACTGGTTCGGAAAATAATTATAGCAGCTTTAGATAAGTTAAAATCATCAATCCGATTGGAATAGTAATTGATGACGCAAGTGTAGTTGTTAATACTATATTACCTGCAATTTCGCCATGCGGAGTCATCGCATCTGCTATAATAAAACTAACAATAGCGGTTGGACAGGCAAATATAATAAAAATTATTCCCAAGTCTGTTCCTGTATAACCGATTAAATAGCCGATTGTAGTAGCAATTAATGGTGAAACTAATAATTTCATAATTAATGCTCCTAAAGTGATAAATGATGTATTTTGCAAAAGCTTTATCTTTAATGTTCCACCCAAACCTATTAATGCTAATGGAAGAGTGATGGCGGCCAAATAGTCACCAGTATTAATCAATATTTTTGGTATCGGAATTGTCATTAAGGAGAAAACAATTGCTACTATTGCTGAAATAATTACAGGATTCAATGCAATTGATTTAATCATATCTAGTATCGCTTTACTTCGTTTCTCCTGTCGGTCAGAAATTGTTAAGGCAACAACAGACAACATATAGTCTAAAGGAATTAAAAATATTAATATCATTACTGTTCTGGATACAGCATCTTCACCAAAAATATTCATTATTAACGCTAAACCGATAATTACATTGTTCGGTCTAAATCCACCTTGTATAAAAACTCCTCTTCCTTTTCCTTTTGTAATAAAAATCTTTGCAAATAACCACCCAAGGAAGAATATAATAAACATGCATCCATAAACTAAAACGATAATACTACTATCAAATATTGCTATAAAATCCACGGTAGCTAATTTCAAGAAGATCAATACCGGCAGTGTAACATTAAATACAAATTTTATTGACTGCTTTATAAAATCTTCATGTATTATGCCAATCTTGCGCAGAACCCAACCTACAACTACAATTAAAAATATTGGGCTTACCGTATTTATAATAAATATTGAATTGGTCATTGTGATATGGGCAATTATTCCCTAATCGATTTGATCTTGTCTTTATAATATTTAAAAGTGAAAAATCGATTATACTTTTTTGCATATTCCATACCAGCCCATGCAATCCCAAGAATAAATGGTAACCAAGATATTATATAGATAATCACCGACAATTTTCTGATAAAATCATTAGTAAAGTAAATAACAAAAATTGCTTGTGTTATTTTACCGACAACCAGACTTGAGATAATTAGTGCAATACCAATATAGAATTTTTTTGAGAATTTACTTTTATCGGTGGTTAAAACTGTCTCTTGAGATTTAGTTTTACACATAACGCAAAATAAATAAAATATTTATGTAGAAATATATCTTAGAAAAGTGTATTATTTTTTACCTCGTACTTTTTTACTTATTGCTTTCCACACTAATTTAGGTACTTTTTCCAACTCATTAAACTCGCCGGCGCCTTTTAACCACTCGCCCCCGTCAATTGTAATAACGTCTCCATTTATATAACTTGCGCCATCACTAACTAAATATGACGCTAAATTGGCAAGTTCTATGTGCTCACCAAATCGCTTAAGCGGAATTCTATCTTTCATTTTTTTCTCAATCCCTAAGCCGGGCGGCGCTAATCGTTTCCACGCTCCTTTAGTTGGAAACGGACCGGGGGCAATTGCTACATGTCTAATGCCGTATTTAGCCCATTCCACAGCAAGCGATCTTGTTATTGCCAAGACTCCCGCTTTCGCCGCCGCCGATGGAACAACGTAACCTGAACCGGTCCAAGCATAAGTTGTAACTATATTCAATACTGTGCCCGCCTTAGCTTTGATCATTTCTTTGCCGACGGCTTGCGTGAAATTAAATGTACCGTTTAATACAATATCAACTATGACTTTAAACCCACCGGGTGATAATAATTCGGTTGGACTTATAAAATTTCCTGCCGCATTATTAATTAAAATATCAATCTTCTTAAATTTTTCGATTGTACGTTCAACCACGTTTTGTACTTCAATCGGTTTACGAACATCACATGCAATTGGTAAAACTTGAGCTCCGGTTTCTCTAAGTTCTACTGCTGTGGCATCCAGTACATCCTGTTTTCTACTGGTAATTACTAAATTGGCCCCCAATTCTCCAAAACGCTGTGCCATGGATTTACCCAATCCTGTACCACCACCTGTTATGATAATAGTTTTATTATTTAATAAATCTTTTTGGAACATCACTTACCTTTTAATTATATAATGAATCCTTTAATTTATTAACAAACTATTGAATTTAGGATAGTCAATAATGCTTTATCAGTGACTTGTGTTAAGTAGTCACTTCTAGTAAATTTGTTAATAAATTAAAGGACTTATTATAAATAGGAAAAATTATGAATGAACTAAATGAACAAAATCAAATTGTCTATGAATTAGATTCTGAAGGCTTTTTTATTTTAGATAAATTATCAAAATGGAATAAGATAATCGGAATATTATTTATTGTAATGGGAATAACTACCTTATTAACCATATTCGTTGATTATACAAATCCCGCTTCTGTTTTAATATCGATTCTATTAAGCATTTTTATAGTCTATCTTGGTACGCGGTTAACATCAGCTGCATCACATTTTAAATATAGTTTATATCAAGAAGATTCTGAAAGTTTAAAAATTGGAATGAATAATCTCAGACAATATTTTATGATAACAGGAATATCTTATATCGTAATAATAATATTTATGATTATTGCAATGATCGTGGGAGCATATTTTGGTTTTGACGTAGATGGTTTCCCTGAATATTAATTATCTAAACCAACTTTTTCCTTTACATCTTCAATGATTTCATTGAATTCATCCTTTGCTACTTCTCCAGCTTTTTTCTTAGCAGCGTCTTTAATATTTTCTTTTGTTTCTTCAGCATTATCTTTACTGCGTGAAATGGTTTCCTTAACACTGTCTTTAATTCCGTCAAACGATTTAGGAATGTCTTGGCCTGTCCATAACAGGTATGCAATATAAATCACAAACGCTGCGAGAATGATCATCGCAAGCTTAAAAAGTTTCTTAATCACTCCGAATACAATAAGTACTGCAAATATAACAGCTAAAATCAAAAAGAAAGGATTTTGCAATAAATTAGTGAAAGTTTCTATCCATCCATCCATGTCAATATTCTCCTGTTTTTGCTACCTTTTTACTGTGAAATATGGTAATGTTTTATAAAATTCTGTTATCAATTTAAAACAATATCTAATTGATGAAAACCAATTTAAAAATCACAATAGTAATTTTTATTTTCGCATTAGCGATGATATTTGGTCAGACAAAGTATCCCGCTGATACACTCTTAACATCTAAAAAAATATCTCTCATTAAAAAAGTTGGAATTTTGCCTATCGCTGCATTTCAGCGATTTACATATAATGTTGATGGGCTTAATTGCCAATTTTACCCAAGTTGCAGTAATTATGGCGCTCAAGCAATACAAGATTATGGTTTAATTCGCGGAAGTTTTATGGTATCTGATAGAATTGTACGCTGCAATCCGAGTTCTTTAGTGCACCATTTAAAACATGGCGGAGAATTCAATCCCATCAATAAGCGGCTAATTGATCCTGTTCATCTACCCCAACCGGCGGTGTTTAATAAATCGCCTGCATTGGCGGCATCGCTTTCAGCAGTAATACCGGGAACAGGAAGACTATATGCCGGCAGGTGGTTTGATGGATTTATGGGACTATCACAATTTTTACTTTATGCCGCTATTACAAATTATGCTTATCAAAATGACTGGAAAGTATTAACGGCAATTTCGGGTGGGATTACTTTTATTGTTTATGGCGGAGAAATATATGGAGCGTATCGTACAGCTAAATATTATCAGCCATAGGAAATTTATTTAGTAATTATGAAAACAGCTATCGCAATTCCCAAACCATCCGCAATAAGATCACCCCAATCAAACGATCTTTCTTTGGTTTGACAATCATTTATTTCTTTAGCTAGTCCAATTAAGGCACTTGAGCTAACAGAATATGATAGGGCTTTGTGCTCATCGAAACCTGATTTATTTACCATAATATATTGACTGCTTAAAGTCCATAAGCAACTAAATGCAACGTGTTTAATTTTATCAAAACCAATGGTGTGATGTTTTGCAGTTAAACTATCTGCTTCGGCACTTTGGGCAAAACAGATACTAAACATTATTATAATTGTTACAACAAACGCTTTCATATTTGAACTATTATTTAATCAGAATTTATCTTTTTCAACTGTAACTTTCATTACCTCAAATAACTTAGGAGTCAATCATGAAGTATATCATGCTACTTTTTGTCTTAATTTCCTTTGCATATTCTCAAGAGGCACAAACCGTTACTATTATTACAACCGATGGTTCTGAAATAATTGGAAATATTATTGAAGAATCGGATACTGAATATCAAATCAAAACTCCCGCCGGATTGACTGTTACTATTCCTAAAAGCGCTGTTTTTAAAATGACAGAATTCGAAGGGTTGGTAAAAGGGGGAAAACTTTTCCGTACTGACCCGAATAAAAGTATGTATTTATTCGCTCCCTCTGCATTTCCAATTGAAAAAGGAAACAAATATTGCCGTGATTTCTGTGTGTTTTTCCCGTCAATAAATTATGGTGTAAATAATATAATTTCTTTACAAGCCGGTTTTATTTGGGTTCCCGGTATTAAGCTTGATCAGATTCCGTTGATCGGCAGCGCGAAAGCCACTATTTTTCAAAAGGATAAAATCGGTTTAGCCGCTGGTGCTATGTATGTTAGAATACCTGACTTTTCTAGCGATAACGATGATGAATTCAATTCCGACGATAACAATGATGAATTCAATACAAGCGGCGGCGGTGGATTTATCTTTGCAAGCGGAACTTACGGAGATCGTTTTAACCACGGTTCTTTACTGATTGGATGGGGTTATGGACACTCTGATGGAGATTGGGAATTGATGGATAGACCAATTGTTGTATTAGCAGGGAATTTTAGAGTAACAAATACAATTGCAATTGTTACTGAAAATTGGTTTCCACCAGATTTAGAATTCAGTCAATTTCCTTTTATGTTAGCAGCGCGATTCTTTGGTAAACGAATAGCAGTTGATATTGGCGGCATATTTATTATTGATGCTCTGAAAGAAGGGCTGCCTATTCCAATAATCAATTTTACATATCATTTTTAAATAGTTTAAGCCACAGAGGGCACAAAAATAAGATTTTCTTAGAGTCTTCGTGCCTTTGTGGTTAAAAATTTACCACCGTAGCTTCCCGACTAGTCGGGAGTAGAGCAGTTCATTCGTAATGAACGGGTAGGGGGTTCGAGTCCTCTCGGTGGCTCAATGTTCGGGGGTTCCCTGTCCGACGAAGCCTTGGCGCAGGCGGGAAATCCTCTCAAAGACAAGTAAGTTAGGCCTATAATTTATACACTTTTTGCTACCATACTGCTACCATCAAAGCTAAAATAATCTGTAAATTTGTAGCACAATAATAAAAGAGAAGATTCATGACAAATTTAAGTCCGCAGTTAATATTAGATATATGTCCACACTGCTCAATAGCAAACCCAAACTTAAACCAGATATACAGAAGTGATTCAACAGACCATGAAGGGAAAAACCAAAGGTTTTGGATTTTATATATGTGTCGTAAATGTGGTGGCATGGTGACAGCAAGTGCCCGAGATTATGGACAACCTACCTTAGAAATATTTCCATCAAGTACAGAAATAAGCAATGACATTCCTAGTCGCGCAAAAGATTTCTTGGAACAATCCGTAGCAAGCATTCATGCTCCCGCTGGCGCTGTTATGTTAACAGCAAGTTCTGTTGATGCAATGCTTAAAGATAAAGGTTATAAAGACGGCGGTTTGTATGAACGAATTGAAAAAGCAGTTGAAGAACATTTGTTAACACCTGAAATGGCAATTTGGGCTCATGAAGTAAGACTTGATGCAAATGACCAGCGACATGCTGATGAAGAAGCTTCAATACCTTCAGGAGAAGATGCAAAAAAGGCAGTTGATTTTACTAAAGCAATTGCTGAATACTTATTTGTTCTACCCGCAAGAATTCAACGTGGTTTAGGAAACAAGCCATCTAAATCCAAATCAAAATAATAATTTCATATATCTATTTTTTAATGTCCTTATAAGAATTATTTCTGATATTTTTGCATAATTGCTACCTCAAATGCTAAGTTTAATTATAACCTAAATTATAAGCTCTTCTTCTAATTCTATTGGTATAAGAACAGAGTCCCCAAGGAAAAACTTGGGATTTTTGTAATTAAACCGGAGGAATCTTATGACCGAAAGATCAAAAAATGGTATGTTGTTAAACCTTATACTTATATTTTTTCACACCACATTTTAATCGTATTTTCCGCCGTTAATTTTAGATAGTTATGCCACCGTAGCTCAGTTGGTAGAGCAGTTCATTCGTAATGAACGGGTCGGGGGTTCAAGTCCTCTCGGTGGCTCTTTTGTTTTATACAGCCACCCACCAGCGCCACTGACTACACCAAGGTTTCGTCAGTTAAAAAGGCTTTGGTGGACAGGCAGAGATCACAGAGAAAAACAATATCTCTTGTCATGTCATTGCGAATCCCGATTTATCGGGTGAAGCAATCTCCGACCGTTGGGGGATTACCGCGTCGCTCGTTCCTCACTCCTCGCAATGACAATGCTACTAAAATATTAATATTTTTATACTTACAAGATTAATAAAGAAATATTGCTATTTAAATATTAATGTTGTAATCTCGCGCAAGTTGTCAGTTGTTGTGACAAGGATTTAGATGCAGAAACAATTTATATTTATTACAAATCTTAAATAGAAGTATCTTCTATACTCCAATCAGAACTCTGGACAAAATTTAATAATCAATTAGGAAAAAGTAACATGGCAAAACGTGAAACAGGCACAGTAAAATGGTTTAATGACAAAAAAGGTTTTGGATTTATCAGTCGTGAAGGCGGCGATGACCTTTTCGTACATTTTAATGAAATTGCATCCGAAGGTGGTTTTAAAACTTTAAAAGAAAACGCAAAAGTTGAATTTGAAGTAATTAAGACTGAAAAAGGCGAAGCAGCATCAAAAGTAACAACCATTTAGTCAATATTCACTAAATATGAAAAAGCCCTGCTTAGCGGGGCTTTTTTTTGTATTTAATATGTAGAGACGTAAGATCTTACGTCTCTACTCATAACAATTAATTTTCGTTTTTCTCTACTTCCAATAATTCCACTTCAAAAATTAACGTAGCATTTGGCGGTATTGCATCACCTGCACCACGAACTCCATAGCCCATTTCCGGTGGAATTGTAAGCGTGCGATTTCCTCCTATTTTCATACCGACAAAACCCTCATCCCAACCACGAATGACTTGACCCATACCGACTGTAAATCTAAATGGATCGCGTCCCGGATTTTTAGATGAATCAAATACGGTTCCATCTTCCAATTTTCCGGTGTAGTGAACAGTAAGTATATCAAATTTCTCGGCTTCTAAACCTTCTCCAACTACATTATCAACTATAATTAAACCACTTTTCATTTTCACCTCATTTTTTTCTTCGTTACAACCAAAAACCGCCAAAAATGCCAACAGCATAACGCCGATTATAGTTATATTTATCATTCTTTTTTGCATATGCTACTCATTTCCTTTTCAGTAAATTACCGTAATTAAAATTTACTATCTACTGCTTTGTTTTATGTAAATTGATGTAATGAACACAACTAAGTCAATATTCAATCAGCATTTACCGCCGTTAGCCGATAGGTTGCGTCCGCAAACTATCGATGATTTTGTAGGACAGGAACATTTGGTTGGCAGCGATAAAATTCTATCTTTGTTATCCAAATCACAGAAGCCGTTTTCGATGATATTTTGGGGTCCGCCCGGCTCTGGTAAAACAACTTTAGCACGAATAATTGCAAAATCATCAAATGCAAATATTGAGGAGATATCAGCTGTATCAAGTGGTGTTAAAGAATTACGCAAAATCATAGAAGTTGCTAAAAGTAATTTAGACATTGGTACAATCACAATTTTATTCATTGATGAAATTCATCGTTTTAGTAAATCACAGCAAGATGCATTATTACACGCTGTTGAAGATGGAACAATAATTTTAATTGGCGCAACTACTGAAAATCCATCATTCGAAGTAATTAGTCCGTTGCTTTCGCGCTGTCGAGTGTTGGTATTAAAACCATTATCAGACAAATCACTTAAATCAATTTTAGATAATGCATTCAATACAGATATTATTCTGCAAAAAAATGAAATTGAATTGTCAGATAATATTAAGACGCAACTAATTCAATCTGCCGGCGGCGATGCCCGAAAAATGCTCAATGCACTGGAAATTTCTATTAGTTTATTAGGCGGAAAAGGCGAAGTTACCGCTTCAATTTTGAACGAAGCTTTGCAAAAGCGTACACAGTTATATGATAAAACCGGTGATTATCATTACGATACAATCAGTGCGTTCATCAAATCGGTGCGCGGAAGCGATCCTGACGCAGCAATTTACTGGTTAGCAACTATGTTGGAAGGTGGCGAAAAACCTGAATTTATCGCGCGGCGTTTAGTTATTTTAGCATCAGAAGACATTGGCAATGCCGATCCGCAAGGCTTATCTATCGCCATTGCGGGATTCCAAGCGGTACATATGATCGGAATGCCGGAAGCAGCAATTACCCTTGCGCAAGTGACTACCTATCTTGCATCTGCTCCTAAATCAAATGCATCATACTTGGCTCTTAAAAAAGCACAAGGATTGATAAAAAATAAAGGAACAGCCTCAGTACCAATGCATTTACGAAATGCACCAACACAACTAATGAAAAAATTGGATTACGGAAAGAATTACGAATATCCCCATGATTATCCGGAACATTTTGTTAATACAAATTATTTTCCAGAAAATATTGCTGAATCTTTTTATAGTCCAACCAAATTGGGCTATGAAAAATATATTTCCGATCGATTATCAAAATTATGGCCATCAAGATTCAATAAATAATGCGTTTTAAACTTTTATTATTACTATTACCACTTTATCTACTTGCTGATGAACGCTTACGTTTAGTCCAAGCTGATGTACTGGAAAATGTAATTAAGAATGGTATTGCTGTTCAAATTTTAACAGGAGATATAATTTTTAAAAAGGGTGCGCTAACTCTATCTTGTGATTTTGCCCATTATACTGAAAAAACTGGACAGGGTTTTCTGATTGGTAACGCTAAAGCAGAAAAAGATAGTGTTACTATCACTGCTGATACTTTAAATTTCATTTCTCCAACAGATAAACTGATTGCTAACGGAAACGCCCATGTTTGGGATAATGATTTTGACCTTACTTCCAATTCAATTATTTATTTCACCAAAATCGATAGCGGCAGAGCTATTGGTAAGGCAAAATTAGTACAAAAAAATCAGGAAATTATAGCCGATACTTTAAATTACTCAAAACCTGTAGAAAAAGAATCAGCAAGTTATGCTGCGATAGGTAATGTTACTATTATAAGTGATGCTAGAATTATTACCTGTGGCAGGGCATTTTACGAGCTCGAAACGGAAATAGCACAATTAACTAATGAACCAAAAATAACTTCTGATGAGGAAGTATTATCCGGTGATGAAATAAATGTCCATTTTAAAGATGAAGAATTACAATATTTATTTATTCTCTCGGGTGCAAAAGCGTATTCAATCCATCAAAATAAAACGTTAGGTGAATACAAAGACGATATGACAGGCAAAATACTTAAAGCATATTTTATCGAAGGGGAACTCGATTCAATGCGTTTAGAAGGTATGGCGACAACTCTTTATCACGTTTTTAACGATACAATTTATGAAGGGGTAAATGTAACTTCCGGCGATACAATTTCTTTACAATTTACTGATCAAGAATTGCAACAGATTTACGTATCGGGCGGAGCGCGCGGAACCTACACACCGGACTCATCTAACAAAAGTTTAGATAATATAATACGCTATTCTGCAAACAATATTGACTACCAAATCCCCGAGGAAACAACACATTTGATTGGTAATGCTCAAGTAGATTATACAGACATGACACTGACTGCCGGTTTTATTGGGGTTAATTGGCAAACTAATATCTTAGACGCTTTGCCTAAAGCTGCTAATGACTCAACATCGCGCGAAATAAAACCAACCATAAAAGAAGGCGGTCAGGAACCAATGTATGGCGATGCTATGAAATATGATCTACAAACACAGCGCGGAAAAATACTGCACGGGAAAACCAAAGCTGAAGATGGATACTATACTAGTTCCGAAATTCGTAATGAAAACAAAGACGTTTTTTATATGAAACAAAGTATTTACACCACCTGCGATTTAGATACACCACATTTCCACTTTGCCAGCTCTAAAATGAAAATGATACATAATGATAAAGTGATAGCAAAGCCAATAACGCTTTATCTTGCTCAAATTCCAATCATTAGTTTACCTTTTGCTGTATTACCGCAGCAGAAAGGTGGAAGACAATCCGGTTGGATAATGCCCTCTTATGGGACAAGTAGTTTACGAGGTCACTACCTTGACGGGCTTGGTTACTTTTGGGCATTTAATGATTATTTTGATAGCAGACTTCTAGTAAGCTTGGCAGATTTACAAGGCATTAGATTAAAATTAACTAATCGTTATAATGTCCGCTATAAGTATTCAGGTAATTTGCATCTTGAAACGCGGCAATATTTATCTTCCGGAGAAAAAGATATATTTAATATATTTGGTCCGCGGAAAAAAGATTACGTAGTAAAGTGGTCACATAAACAACTACTACGAGGTAATCAATCGTTAAATGTAAATGCTAGTTACTATAGCAACAGTGATTATAATTATGTTACTTCTTTAGATCCAATCAAAAGGATGAATCAACAAGCAATTTCCAATGCCACTTATTCCAAGCGTTGGCCGAAAAGTAATAATTCTATCAGTATAAATTTATCATCAAACACGGATTTGATGGCTGATCGCAAGATCGAATTAGGAAGCGCTTTTTATCAAAAACCGATTAAAGCCGGTACAAAGTTGAGCATAACAACAATGACTTTGCCTAAGTTTTCTTTACGTCATGGGCAACGACCAATATTCCCAACTAAATCTTCTGATAAATCATGGTATAATAATATCACATGGAGTTATTCATCAAATTTTACTAATAAAAATAAAAGTTATTATGAATCAGTAGAAGGTGATACAACCGGCGATTTTAAATGGGAAGCCGATACGAATGGTGATGGAATAGCACATACAACAATCGATAAATTATTTACTCACTCGTTCTCTTTTAGCGCACCACAAAAACTTTTCCGCCATATATCAGTTAATCCCAGTTTATCCGTCAAATCCGATTGGGTGGATGAATATTTTGCAGCCCAGTTGGATTCCACCGGAACATACGAATCTGTAAAAACAAGTGGGTTTACTACCCGTACAACCGGTTCATTCAACTTGAATATGGGAACACAGTTATATGGACTCTTTCCATTAAAAATCGGTAAAGTGAATGGTTTGCGCCACGTTGCTTCACCATCAATCGGTTACTCTTACACACCCGATTTTTCCAAACCACTACTAAATTACGATCTTAAATATTTCACAACCATTACAGATAGTTCCGGCAATGAAATACAACACGATCGATTCAAAGGAACTTTAGCCGGTAGTACATCGCAACGTGAACGCCAATCTTTAAATTTTTCATTAAACAATGTATTTCAAACAAAATTAGTTGAAGGCAAATCGGAAAGAAAAATTGACTTACTATCATGGCGTTTATCTACAAATTATAACTTTGCAGCTGAAGAATTCCAACTCTCAAACCTAAGATCATCTATCAGGACCGGATTAAGTAAATCGCTTAAATTAGACATCTCACTTACGCACGATTTTTATAAATATGACTTTGAAAATAATAAAAGAATTAACTCAATTATAATGTCAAATAATATCCCAAAACCACGCTTAATAAATGCCCGTTTTTCAACCGGGTTTAAATTTTCCGGCAAGCGGTTAAAAGCCTCTATTACACCTGAAAATGATTTAACTGCAGACACATCAAGTGTTAATGATTTAGATGATTTTGGACAAAATATCAATTTAAAACTAAGTCCCAAGCAAATAGGCGGAGGACAATTGTGGAGCACCAATATTAGTTTAAGTTATTCGTATAATGCAGCAAATCCAACCAATATTATTAAATCATTTTGGATGAATACCAATACCACATTACAAGCCACACCGAATTGGAGGATTCAGCATAATGCACGATTCGATTTAGAAAATCAATCCTTGGTTAGTCAAAGCTTTTCGATTTATCGTGATTTACACTGTTGGGAAATGTCTATTTCTTGGACTCCGGGTGGCTATGGTCAAGGAATCTACTTACGAATAAATGTAAAATCTCCTACGCTAAAAGATTTGAAACTCGAAGAGCGGGGCGGTATTTTCCAAAGAAGGGCTCAATTTTAACTAATAAATAGAACTAAACAAGTATTTGTTCTTTTAACGAATATTTGGAAATTCAGATATAAAATAAAGGAAAATAATGTACTGTCCCAAATGCCGAACGCAATATATTGAAAATATTAAAGAATGTTCTGATTGCCAAGTTCCATTAGTCGAAGAGCTACCGGAAGAAACACCTTTGGAAAAAATTAAATGGGTAGCCCTTACACCTCTCGCAGGTGAGGTATATGCTGAAATGGTTGAGGAAGTCTTACAAAAAATGGATATTCCGAATTTTACCAAGTCCGATTGGGCAACTTCCGCATTTAATATTTCCAGCGCCAATTTAGTTGGTTCAAGGGTCACTATTTTCGTACCGGAAGAGAATCATGATGATGCTGCACAATTAATTGAAGAATTATTAGGGAATAAATAGCTTGATTCGCTCTGTAAAAGGCACACACGATATATTACCCAACCAAACTTGGCGCTGGCGGAAAGTTGAATCAGCATTGCATAATTTTATGCAAAAATACGGATACCAAGAAATCCGTACACCCGCTTTTGAAAAAACCGAACTTTTTGCACGTGGTATCGGAGAAGCAACTGATATTGTATCTAAAGAGATGTATAGTTGGATCGATCAAGGCGGCGAAAATCTAACTCTAAAACCGGAACTAACAGCACCGGTCGTAAGAGCTTTTATTCAACATAATTTAGGAAGTCAATCTGCCATTAATCGTTTGTATTATATGGATGCCCTATTCCGCAGAGAAAGACCTCAAAAAGGGCGTACCAGACAATTTCATCAATTTGGTGCAGAGGTTTTTGGCTCAGCACATCCTGAGGCAGATGCAGAGATTATTGCAATTTCTTATAATTTTTTCAAGACTCTTGGCATCAATAATCTAACTTTAACACTGAACAGTATTGGTTCTGAAGAATGTCGTCAAAATTATCGAAATGAACTACGCAGCTATCTAAAACCTTTTTTATCCGATTTGACTGAAACAAGCCAAAATCGTTTTAATAATAATCCTTTGCGAATTCTTGACACAAAAATTGAGCACGAAAAAGAAATAATTAAGAATGCACCGGAAATTGGCAGTTTTCTAACTAATGATGATAAATCACATTTTGAAGAAGTTAAATCGTTTTTAAACGATCTCTCGATACCTTTTACCATAGACCCACAGATGGTTCGTGGATTAGATTATTACACACGAACTACTTATGAAATAACTTCTAATGCCTTAGGTGCTCAAGATGCTTTATGCGGCGGCGGCAGATACGACAAACTTGTAGAAACACTCGGAGGCAAATCAACTCCTGCTGTTGGTTTTGCTGCGGGAATAGAACGATTAATATTAGCATTAGAATCAAAAATGTCTAATTTAAATGATAAACCTATACAAATTTATATTGTTGGAATGATGGAAGATACACGATCCATTTGTCAGGTTTTAGCACAAGAACTTCGTGATCAAGGATTCTCAGTAGCAACTGATCTTTTACAACGCAGTTTAAAATCGCTGTTGCGTGAAGCAAATCGTAATAACGTAAAAATCGCAATTATAATTGGTGATGATGAATTAATAAATAACACTGTGCAGGTAAAAAACATGGAAACTGGCGAGCAAACCACTATAATAAAAAATAAACTGGTTGAGTATCTTACGGATTTGGATTTTTAATTTTATTCAATTAGATTATACACGCGCATAAGGAAAAACTTAATTTTATAATATGTCTGAAAAACCACTATTAATTGTTGAGTCGCCCTCGAAGGCCACAACAATATCCCGCCATCTTGGTGGAAAATACAACGTGATTGCAAGTGTTGGGCACGTGAAGGATTTGCCTAAAAACGTTCTTGGAATCAATATCGAAAACGATTTCGAAATAACTTTAGAAGTACTTCCAAACAAGAAAAATTTTATTAAAGAATTAAAATCGCTCGCAAAAAAAGCACCGAATATTATCTTGGCAATGGATCCCGATAGAGAAGGTGAAGCGATTGCTGCGCATATTGCAAGCGAAATTCCGAGTGAAAAAATTGAACGCGTTCTATTCACTGAAATTACTAAAGCAGGTATACAAGAAGGTATTAAAACGCGTCATCCAATTGATGATAAATTAGTTGACGCCCAAGTTACTAGACGTATAATTGACCGCCTTGTTGGTTACAAAATTTCGCCGATTTTATGGGCAACATTACAGCACAATATGAAATTTGTAACAACTACTTTATCAGCCGGAAGAGTGCAATCTGCTACTGTCAAAATCTTGATTGACCGTGAACGTGAACGAGCCACTTTTAAAGATGCCACATTTTACAATTTAAAAGCACTTTTATTAAATAGGGGCAAAAACGAGTTCACAGCTTCGCTCTACAAATTAAATGAACAAAGGTTAGCAACATCTAAAGATTTTGACAAAAAGACCGGTAAAGTAATAAATAAGAATGTTATTGCTCTAAGCGAATCACAAGCAAATACCTTAAAGACAGAATTAGACGTTGGTACTTGGGACGTTGCTGACATTAAAGAAAAACCAATAACTTCAAATCCTCGTCCCCCATTTACTACATCCACTCTTCAGCAAGAAGCCGGCCGCAAATTGCGATTTACAGCAAGACGGACAATGAGTGTAGCGCAAAAATTATATGAGCATGGTTTCATTACCTATATGCGTACGGACTCAATACATTTATCATTCGAAGCAATTAACTCCGCCCGTCAGGAAATCCAACATCGTTTTGGGAGTGAATATCTACCAGAAAAACCAAGACAGTATTCAACTAAAGTCAAAAATGCTCAGGAAGCTCACGAAGCTATCAGACCTGCCGGAACAAGAATTAAAGCAACCACAGAGGTAGAAAGCAAACTAGATAAAGATGCTGTCCGCTTGTATGAATTAATTTACAAGCGCACACTGGCTTGCCAAATGAAATCGGCAAAACTTAAAGAAACCACAGTCCTAATTAATAATCAAAAAGCTGTATTTCGTGCTAGCGGCAGAGTTATAATATTCCCGGGATATATGCGTGTATATGTAGTCGGCCGTGATGATCCGGATATAATTTTAGCTGATAAAGAAACTCTATTACCAAAATTGGAACTGAGAGAGAATCTTGATTTAAAGGAGTTAAATATTGTAGATCAAACAACCAAACCGCCGGCACGCTTTACCGAAGCATCGTTGATACGAGAAATGGAAGCAAAGGGAATTGGTCGTCCATCAACTTATGCTGCAACAATTGAAACAATTCTGCGCCGTGAATACGCCGAAAAGAAAACCGGTAGTTTAGTGCCAACTTACCTTGCAGTTGCCATCACTCAACTTTTAGAAAACCATTTCACATCATTAGTAGACGCTAACTTTACCGCTGAAATGGAAGATGGTCTTGATGCGATAGCACGGGGCGAGCTAAAATCGTTACCTTTTATTAAAGAGTTCTATTTTGGGGGGAATGAAACAATTGGTTTAGAGGCAATGCTCAAAGAAGAAGTTGATATTCGCAAAGCCTGCGCTATCGAAATAGACAAATCTACAGACGAACCTATTATTGCCCGTATCGGTAATTTTGGTCCATATTTAGAACATAACGGAAATCGGAAATCCATACCACTCAGCGTACCACTTGGTGATTTGACTCCTGAGAAAGCAAAAGAAATATTGACTAAAGAAACAAACGATGTAAAAACACTCGGAAAAGATCCAAAAACCGGTAATGAAATTTATTTTAAAGAAGGTCAATATGGTCCTTATGTACAATTGGGCGACAGTAAAACACGCAAATCCATTCCAAAAGAATTTAATATTGATGACGTTAATCTAGAATTGGCAGTACGATTATTAGCGCTACCGCGCGAGGTTGGGAAACACCCTGAAACAGGTGAATTAATAACTGCTGATTACGGTCGTTATGGTTCTTATCTGCGTTGCGGTAAAAAAAATGCCCGTATAGAACCACCACTTTCTCCATTGACTATCTCAGTTGATGAAGCGGTAGCAGCTTGCTCAAAAAAGAAAACCGGATCGCAAGAATTAAAGACTTTAGGCAAGCATACCAAAACCGGCGAAGAACTTATCATAAAAACCGGCTTTTACGGTCCTTACATCACTGATGGTAAAGTGAATGTTTCAATACCGAAAGGAAAGGATGTTGAATCAATTACGGTTGATGAAGCAGTAGAATTAATTGATAAAAAACGTGCCGCCGGACCATCAAAACGACGTCGAAAAAAAAAGAAGAAATAATTATTATGGATATTAAATCAATCGAAAAAATTGTATCGCTCTCAAAACGCCGCGGATTCATTTTCCAAAGTTCTGAAATATATGGCGGGCTTGCATCAACTTGGGACTATGGTCCGCTTGGTGTTGAAATGAAAAACAATATTAAAAATTTATGGTGGAAGGATATTGTTACATCACGACGTAATGTTGTCGGAATGGATGCGGCAATTTTAATGCATCCAAAAGTCTGGGAAGCAAGCGGACACGTAGAGAAATTCCACGATCCATTAGTAGATAATAAAAAAACAAAAAAACGATATCGCTTAGACCACTTACTATTACAACAAAAAGACACAGTCCTTGACACACTCTTAACGTTTTGTACTGGTACGGATATCCAATTTAAAGATAAGTCTGAGAAATTATCTTTTATTACGAGTACTCTAACCAAAATGAATCTAAAAGAATTCGTTTTAACAAAGTCAGAGGTTATAGATCCATATAGTGGGAATGTTGGTGATTGGACAAACCCCAGACAATTCAATCTAATGTTTAAAACATCCTTTGGAGCATTAGCAGAATCCGGTGATGAAACTTATCTGCGCCCGGAAACAGCACAAGGAATTTTTGTTAATTTTAGTAATGTAGTTACAACAGCACGTCAAAAACTGCCTTTTGGCATCGCACAACTCGGTAAAGCATTTCGAAACGAAATCACTACCGGTAATTTCTTGTTCCGTACTCGTGAATTTGAACAAATGGAATTGGAATATTTCATTTATCCGCAAGATGCGAAAGAACAGTTGGAATATTGGTCAAAAGAGCGCTTGAACTGGTATAAAAAACTCGGTGTTAGAGAAAACAAATTAAGATTACGTCCACATGATAAAGACGAATTAGCACATTATTGTACCGCATGTTACGATATTGAATATGAATTCCCATTTGGCTGGTCGGAACTGGAAGGAATTGCTGACCGCGGCACTTATGATTTGGATCAGCATAACAAACACGCTAAAAAAAAGCAATCTTATTTCGATCAAGAAAATAACAACCACATTGTACCCGCTGTAATAGAAGCTTCAGGCGGAGTTGACCGCGCTTTTTTAACTTGTTTGGTTGATGCATATCGTGAAGAAGAAGTGAACAGCGAACAGCGCATCGTACTTAAACTTTCACCTAAAATAGCTCCAATAACTTGCGCAGTTTTTCCGTTAGTTAATAAAAATGGTTTACCTGAAATATCAGAGAAAATTTTTACTGAAATTCAAACTGAATTCAGCGCATTTTTCGATCAGGGTGGATCGATTGGTCGGCGTTATCGGCGACAAGATGAAGCAGGTACACCTTTTGGTATAACAATCGATCACCAAACCTTAGAGGATAATACCGTAACGCTTCGTGACCGCGATACAATGAAACAAATTCGTGTTTCAGCGGATAAAGTACTGGATGAGCTGAAGATAAAACTCCAAAACGTTTAATTATTTGCTGTCATTTCCAATTCACAGTTTTAAATAAAATGAAAAAATATCTCGGATTATTTCTATTTTCATTTTTACTAATTTCGTTTATTAATGCGCAAAAAACTCCTAAAGCTTCAAAAAACGGAATGGTGGTTTCTGCTTCGCAATTAGCATCACAAGTTGGTATCGACATAATGAAATCAGGTGGGAACGCTATTGATGCTGCAGTAGCTACTGGATTTGCGTTAGCGGTTACTTTTCCACAGGCAGGAAACATCGGCGGTGGCGGATTTCTAGTTACACATTTAGCTGATGGAAGAAACATCACAATTGATTTCCGTGAAACTGCTCCATTAGCCGCTCACCGCGATATGTATTTAGACGAGAACAGTGAAGTAATTAAGGATATGTCTCTAAGGTCGCATCGTGCAGTTAGTGTTCCCGGTTCGGTTGCCGGATTGCTCACGGCTTGGCGCTATTACGGTTCGGGAAACATTTCACTGAAGCAATTGCTGAAACCGGTAATCAAAATTGCAAAAGATGGCTTCCAAATTTCCCAACGATTTGCTAATAGTTTGAATAATTCACGAAATCTCTTTCAAAAAAATGATGGCGCCAGAAAAGTATTTATTCGTTCTGATGGAAAACCTTGGCAAACAGATGATTTATTAATACAGAAAGATTTAGCAAAAACTTTACAACGAATTGCCAAATATGAACTAGATGGATTTTACAACGGTAAAACAGCAGAATTAATCGTTAAAGAAATGAAAGAAGGTAATGGTCTAATAACATTAAAAGATTTAAAATCATATTGTCCAAAGTTACGCACTCCAATAATCGGTACTTATGAGAATTATAATATTCTTTCAATGGGACCGCCAAGTTCAGGCGGCATTCTTTTAATCCAAATGCTTAATATGTTGGAGTATTTTGCACTTGATTCAATAAAATTCAACTCAGCTGATTATATTCATTTATTAACCGAAATTGAACGGCGGGCTTATGCCGATCGTGCTGAACATTTAGGAGATAGCGATTATTGGGAAGTACCTATTGAAATGCTTACCTCAAAAGATTATGCTTATGAAAGAATTAGGAATATTTCTATGCTTAAAGCATCGCAAAGTGCGGAAGTCTTTGCGGGTAATCCAACAGCTTATGAAAGTAAAGAAACCACACATTATTCAGTAATTGATAAGGATGGCAATGCTGTTAGCGTTACAACTACTTTGAATACAGGTTTTGGATCGGGGATTTTAGTCGAAGGTACTGGCTTCTTCTTGAATAATGAAATGGATGATTTTTCCGCAAAACCAGGCACCCCTAATATTTTTGGATTAGTTGGTAATAAAGCCAATGCCATTTTTCCTTATAAACGTCCGCTAAGTTCAATGACACCGACAATTGTTCTTAAAGATGATAAACCATTTATCATAATTGGTTCACCGGGTGGTCCAACAATCATAACCACTGTTTTACAGGTTATCCTCAATATTATTGAACATGATATGGATATTTCTGAAGCAATTGCCGCGCCACGCTTTCATTCACAATGGCTACCGGATGTTATTGAGGTGGAACCTGAAACAATATCTGATTATGTACAAAAAGAATTAGAATCTCGAGGCCACAAAATTATACCATACAAGTGGGGATATATCGGTTCCGCAAATTGTATTTTAATCAATGAAGACGGGTATTATGGTGGTCCTGATCCACGATGGGAAAACTCCGCGATCGGTTACTGATTATTCATCAGATATTAGACGCTTTCCAAGATTTACTACTTCATCCTGAAGATAGCCCAATCTTCGATAAAACTTAATCACACCGTCATTTGCATTCCGTATTTGAACTTGTAGTTTCGGACATCCTAATTTTAATAAACGGCGTTCGGCTTTTTCCATTATTTGTTTACCAATTCCTTGTCGTTGAAATTTAGGTTTAACAGCTAAATAATTTACCCATCCACGATGGCCTTCATATCCTACCATCGCAGTTGCGATAATTTCATCATTTACCAATCCGATAAGGAATAATTCTGGTTGCACGGTTTGCTTGCGCTCAATATCCAGTTGTGGATTATTCCAAGGCACAACAAGTCCACACTCTTCCCATAATTGGATAACATCCTCTTTATCGGATTCGCGATAGCTTCTAAATTGAAAATTCATTCTTGCTAATAGTGAAAATCACTATTGCCTATATACTCACGCAAAAGCGATGTCCCGGGTACATATTTCTCATTCAGATTTGCAAAAAATGATAAAAATAAATCCAAACGTTCAGCTAATCGTTTAATGCTGTCATCCCCTTTTACTTTTTGCAATAGTGGACGAGCATACTTAGCTAAAACCGGCAATTCATAAACAAGCGAAGAATTAAATATTAAATTTGCTTCTTCACTATATGGAAATATATTTTTCTCTTCTCCCAATCGAACCGATGTCCATCGCTCTAATGTTTTTTCAGGAGAATAACCACGAAATTTATTATCGCGTACTAATCTTCGAAGTAAGCGGTTATCCGATGTTGAAATTCTGTGATTAGCATCTATGTTCATTTGTGTAATAGCGCTAATGTATAACTTTTCAACTCGATCTTTACCAAAATTTTCCGTCAGTTTAGGATTAAGTCCGTGGATCCCTTCGACAATTACAAAGTCCCAATCTCCAAGTTCTAATTTTTTATCGGTATCTTTACCAATCCCTAAATCAAAATTAAAATGTCTTTCAGGTATAGCCTTACCGTCAAGTAATGCATTTAACCGGTCAATTAACAGAGCAACATCGAGTCCATCAATTGATTCAAAATCTTTTTTACCATCATCTCCAATTGGTAATAATTTGCGGTCTATAAAGTAATCATCCATGGAAATTGTCTGTGAGCGAAACCCATTTACCCTTAATTGTATCTTTAATCGTTTGCTAAAAGTGGTTTTCCCGGCAGAAGATGGTCCTGCTATTGTTATGACACGTTTTTCCGGAAATCCCGCTACTATTTCATCAGCAATATCACTGATCTTTTTTTCATGAAGACCTTCAGCAACCCAAATTAATTCTTTGATTTCGCCGTTATCAATGGAATCATTCAAATCACCAATTGTTGAAATCCCTAATATCTCACTCCATTTCTGATGTTCTTCCATTGTAGCAAATAACTTTGGCTGATCATGAAAAGGAGCAACGTCATCAGGATGTAGAATTGTAGCAAATCTTAGTAGAAATCCGTCATTATATTTTTTTAATTCAAATTTTTCTAATTGGGATTTATTACTTATTAGCGGTTCAATCATATAATCCCAATATTTTCCATTAAATTTTGCTATCGGTATTTGATCACTTTCCCATCGCTTTGCGATCACTAATTTACTATGTGAATTAAATTTATACAGTTTTTCGATAAATTTTTGTTTGGGCCACAATTTAAAAGTTATTGGTTCATCACTTTTTATCCATTCTCGCATTAAGTTTTCTAATTTTTGTAATTCCGCAGCTGAAATTGGGTCAAAATTGACATCATGACAAAAGAAGCTGTTACCAAAAGAATGCTCAATAACCAATAATCTATCAGGAAAAACTTTCTTAAAAGCACCGGAGAGGAAGAACGCTTGAGTAGCGTGCACCGAAGATAAGATTGCCATATTATTTATTCACCTATAATTTTGACAAGTACGCGTTTTTTTCTGCGCCCATCAAATTCACCATAGAATATTTGTTCCCAAGTTCCAAAATGCAACCTTCCATCTGTTACCGCGATGACAACTTCGCGTCCCATAATCTGTCTCTTGTGATGTGCATCACCATTGTCTTCGCCGGTGCGATTATGGTCGTACTGATCAATCGGTGCATGTGGCGCTAGTTTTTCCAACCACCTCTTATAATCACGATGTAATCCCGATTCATCATCATTAATGAAAACAGATGCAGTAATATGCATAGCATTTACTAAACACAGTCCTTCTTGGATACCACTTTCTAATAGTGCTTCCTCTACCTGTGTAGTTATATTTACAAAATCCATCCGTTCCGAAATATTAAAATAAAGTTCCTTGTAATGTGATTTCATCATTTACTCCAAATATCAATTTAATTTATCAAATATTAATTGTACAAACATAGATGTACCAATTAAAAGAGCTCGTTCATCAATATCAAAATGCGAACAATGGTGCGGTACGGACATTAGTTCTTTATCAAACGGAGCGGAACCGATAAAGAAAAAACAACCGGGTATCTTTTGTAAATAATAACTGAAATCCTCGGCCCCCATAGTAAGATATGGCTCCACAGTTCCATCTCCAACAATTTTGCGAGCAACTTTCTGAACCATTTTAGTTGATTCTTTATCATTAATTGTCGGCGGATATCCATCCTGATAATCCATTTCTATTGTTGCACTACTGGCTTTGGCGACTCCATCAATAACTTCTTGCATACGGGTTTTTACCATTAGTCGGTTTTTTTCTGTCATAGCCCGGACTGTTCCACGCAACTTAACTTCATCAGCTATAATATTAAAACCATGTCCACCTTCTATTTTTCCAACTGTAATCACAGTACTTTCTAGTGGGTCGGTGCTGCGGCTAACAATAGTCTGTAAATTCATTATTAAATTTGATGCGACTACAATTGCATCTACCGTGCCTTGCGGTGCTGCTCCATGTCCACCAATACCTTTAACTGTAATATCAAAGATGTCTGCTGCTGCCATAACAGCTCCTGACTTAACACCGATTTCTCTATACGGTTGGTAGTTCCATAAGTGCATACCATATATTTCATCAACACCATCCAAGCATCCATCTGCAATCATATAACGTGCACCGCCTTTTCCTTCTTCAGCAGGTTGGAAAATAAATCTAATATCTCCTTTAAACAAATCTCGCTTTTGCGATAATATTTTAGCTGCCCCCAATAACATTGCCATGTGTCCATCATGACCACAGGCATGCATAGCACCATTGTTCTGAGATTTATAGGAAACATCACTGGTTTCTTGAACAGGTAAAGCATCCATATCTGCCCGCAACGCGATGATTTTTCCGTCTTTTTTACTATATATATCTCCAATTACACCTGTTTTACCAACACCGGTTCTTATCTCAATTCCATAGGATTTTAATTTCTCTGCAATTACTTTTGCTGTACGTTGCTCCTTAAATCCAAGCTCAGGATGCTTGTGGAATTCCCTTCTATTGGTAATAATCTCACCTTTAATTGCAGTCACTTCAGGTAAAATTTTAACACTCATAAAAGTTCACCAATATTTTCGATAGTTGCGCCAATCAGTTCAGCAAAATCATCTTTTGTGCGATTAGCTGTTTCAATTACTTCACTGTGTGTTAACGGTTGGTCAATAATTCCTGCGGCATAATTTGTGATTGTAGAAATCCCAATTGCTTCAATTCCAAGCTGTTCGGCTGCTTGTAATTCCGGGACTGTACTCATGCCAACCGCATCACCGCCTAAATTTCGAATAAATTCAATCTCAGCAGGCGTCTCATAGGCAGGGCCTTGAGTCCAGCAATATATTCCATTTTCAAGTTTAACATTTACTCTATTACTAGCTTCTTCCGCGCAACCCAATAATTTTGATGATATGTCATCAACAATTTGTGGTGTAGATAAATTTTCTCTAAACGTACAATCCATATAACCACTAATCACCATAAGTATGCCAGGAGGCATACTTTTTCTAACAGAACCGGCAGCATTCGTGATTATGATATACTTAACGCCAAGTTTATGAAACAATTGAATAGGCAATGTTACAGTCTCGATATTATGACCTTCGTAATAATGAAATCGTCCCTTGGCGGCTATTAAAGGAACACTTTTATAATTCCCAATTGCAAATTCACCGGTATGACCTTCAACAGTAGGTTGCGGATAATTAGGGATTGCATGGTATGAGATTACTACCGGTGTTTGTATTTGTTCAGTAAAACTTCCAAGCCCTGAACCTAAAACAATTGCCACTCCATGCGTAAATCCGGAACAGCTTCCAACATAATCAGCTATGTTTGATACGGAGTATTTCATTTTATATTGAACTTAGAATACAAATTAACGATTGGTAAATTTAGGTCGTTAAATATGAAACGTAAAACGTGAATCATGATGCGTGAAAACATTAATTCTTTAATTTATTAATTCTTTCATTGTTTTTAACCCTTTCCCCCTCTTTATCTCTTGCTCCACGCTTTTTGCTTTCTGATTTCAGATTGCAGATTTCTAATTTACAACGAGCTGTCCGCAGCCGGCATTGATGTCTGCACCCTTGCTCCATCTTGTAGTCACCGTGAAAGGAGCATTTATAAATTTACCAAGAAAATCTCTGATTTTTTCATCACTCGGACGTGCAAATTTACCCCCAATCTCATTATAAGGAATTACATTCAATTTGCATGGCAAATCACTAATTAAATTAATTACTCGCTTAGCGTCTAATTCTGAATCGTTAATATCTGCTAAAAGTACATATTCAAAAGTGACTAACTTTCTTCTTGCGTTATAATAATCTTTAACTGATTCGATTAATTTATTAATTGGATACTTCTTTGCGATGGGCATAGTTTTTAATCGCTGTTCCTGCGTCGAGCCATTCAAACTGATGGCCAATTTATACCTTTGTTTCTCTTTTGCAAATTGCCGTATTTGAGGAACTATTCCTACTGTTGAAATAGTAATATGCCGCGCGCCTAAATTAATTCCCTTAGAGTGGTTTAACAAATCGGCTGCTTTAATTACATTATCATAATTTAGAAACGGTTCACCCATCCCCATAAAAACTACATTTGTAATCGGTTTTTCCGATTCTTTTAACAACAACAAATACTGAGCTACTATCTCACCTATGGTTAGATTTCTTATAATACCCATTGTTCCTGTTGCACAAAATTCGCAACCCAAAGCACATCCGACTTGAGAAGAAAGACATATCGTAATACGTTTTTGTTCTTTCATTAAAACGGTTTCGATTTTTTCTCCTTCATGACATTCTAATAAAAATTTGCGCGTCGTCGCCGATTTAGTACCGGTTACTTTCAATATTTTTAAAGGATTTAGTAAGTAATTGTTTGCAATATCTATTTTCAATTGCTTAGGAAGATTCTCCATTTCCGCAAAAGATTGAACATTGCGTTTATAAATCCAATTAAAAATTTGCTCCGCTCTGTACTTTGATTCATCATAATCTTTTACGATAGACGTAAAATCATCTAAACTCATTCCAATTAATGATGATTTATTGTGTTTTCTGTTTAGGAACATTGTAATATGATAATTATAGAAAGAAAAATCCCCCATGCGGGGGATTTTTCATCATCACCTTAGAATTCTTTTATTAAAATTCTTTAGATTTATCAAAGTATTCCTGTGCTCTGTCTGTATCACCTTGACGCAATAATACACGAGCCATTGCACGATAATATTGCGGATTTTCAGGTTCAATGTCAATCAGTTTTCGGTAAAAATATTCTGCACGACTCCATTTTTCGGCATTTTCAAATGTTTGTGCTATTCCACGAAGGGCATCTATGTCATTAGGATTATAATCATACGCTAATGAAAAATTATCTTCAGCTTGCTGAAAGTCGCCAAGCTGCATATTTAGAACACCGAGATTATAGTATAAATCAGCTTTCAAATTATTATCAGTTTCTTTTGCAATTGCACCTTCATAAATTGCTAAAGACATTTCTTTATCACCAACATCGTAATATGTCTGTGCTAATTGACGAGTAGCCAAACTATTTGTTGGATCAATATCAACAGCACGTTTATAATAAATCAATGCTGATTCTTTATCGTCTGCGGCTGCAAACATTTTACCTGCGGTCATATTTAAATCAAAGTTTTCAGGATCTTTTGCAGCACCTTTGGTTACTGCATCAAGCGCACCATCTGAATCACCGCTAGCGAATAAGCAATTTGCTAATATTCCATAAGCTTGACCATTGCTCGGATTCACTTCTATAGCTGTTTTAAAAGACGCAATAGCATCTTGTAAAATCGGTGAATCTTCACCGTCACCTGATTTACGAAATTCATTAAAGTAGCCAATACCTTTGTTATAAATGGTTACCCAATGATTATCACGAGCTTGTGCAACAAAATTAGCTACTGTATTTGTTTTGCCAAACACCACGATTGGTTTTTCTGAATCAATACTCAATGCTTTATTAAACATTTCGTTCATCTTAACCCAATCTTTTTTCTTACCATAAATCAAATCACCTAATAGATATGGTATTTCGGGATTCTCCGGTTCTACTGCTAATGCCTTAACTAAATAGATTTCAGCATTGTCCCAATCTTGCTGCTGAATATACAATTTTGCAGATGTGAGCTCTTCACTGGCACATCCAATGAATAGCACTAACATTAAACTGAAAAGTGCAAATACTGTGATTTTAGATTTTGTCATAATATCCTCTTAAAGTTAATATAATAAAATTTAGCCTATTAAATTAGAAGTAACTGTTCTGTTTTTCAAGATGTAACCTTGTCTTGTAAAAAATTTTGTCGATTTTCAATTTCTGTAATTGTAGCTTTTTCTAAAGCATCTATTCCAATGCCCTCAACACAAATTGATGCCAATGCAGATCCTAACACCAAGGCTTCTTTATAAGTTTTACCTTGCGCCAAAGCTGATACAAATCCGCCTCCGAATGTATCTCCCGCTCCGGTTGGATCAACTACTTTATTAATTGGATACACACCTATTATAATCTTTTCACCCATATTACTATACAGAACAGCTCCATTACTTCCACGTTTAATTACCACTGTTGGAGGACCTAACCCAATAAGCGTGGTAGCCGCATCATCTAAGTTTGAACAATCCGTTAGCATTTCAGCTTCGCTTTCATTGATCAATAGAATATCGGATTTACTTAAAACAGTTAATAATTCGCTGAGCGTTGTATCAATCCATAAATTCATTGTATCAATTACAATTATCGGGTTTGCCTGACATTGATCTATAACAGAATTCTGCAGATTCGGATGAATATTTGCTAAAAATACAAATTGTTGATTTTTGTTTATCGCTGACAATTTTGGATTGAACTCTCCGAACACCCCTAACTCCGTAAATAATGTATCTCGATCGTCAAAATTATCGTGATAGCGCCCACCCCAACTGAATGTTTTACCTTGCTCCACCTTTAAATCCGACAAATTATTTGCATATTTCTCGTAAATATCATGACCATGTTGTGGAAAATCGGTACCGATCACTCCAACTACATTTACATCGGAATATTTTCCGGCAGCAATTGTAGCATAGGTTGTGGAACCGCCAAGTAAATTTTCGTATCGTTCAGTTCCTATCTCAATGGTATCGATAGCAATTGAACCGACAATCAGTATTGAATCACCGCTCATAAGGGGCGCATTTTACAAGTTTTTATTATGTTACAGCAAGAACTCTCATCCTTTATTTTCCCAGTTAAATTATTGTAACTTTCCGCCCTATTATGTTGTATTTTGATCATAGCGCCACAACTCCTATCGACCCCGAAGTGTTAGCTTTAATGCAAGAGGTAGCAAAGACCAATTTTGGAAATCCCTCCAGCATCCATAAATACGGACAAAAAGCACGTGCCATTATAGAAAAATCCCGGCGCCAAATCGCCGATGCCTTATGCGTAAAGTCACGGAATATTATTTTTACCGGAGGCGGCTCAGAAGCTAATAATATGGTTTTGCAAAATCTATTATATAACGATAAGAAACATGTCATTACTTCAGCGATCGAGCATCCAGCAATTTTAAAAGTGTTAAAACATTTAAAAAAATTCGGTGTGAGCTATACTACCGTTCCAGTAGATAAATATGGATTGGTAGACCCAATAAATATTGCATCCGCTATTCGTGATGATACTGCTCTCGTTTCAATAATGTATGCCAATAACGAAGTCGGAACAATACAACCACTTGCCAAAATAGCGGAAATTGCTAAAAATCATAATATTCTATTTCATTCTGATGCTGTTCAGACACCGGGAAAGATTCCGATTGCAATAAATAAATTAAGTGCCGATTTGATGTCTTTTTCGGCACACAAGTTTTACGGTCCGAAAGGTGTCGGATTTTTATACATCCGCGATGGAATTAAATTGTATCCTATAATCATTGGCGGCGGTCAGGAGAAAAAACTCCGCGCTGGAACTGAAAACACGCCCGGAATTGCCGGTTTAGGATTGGCAATGAAGATGGCAGTTCAAAACCTACCTCATGCGCAAAATCATTTGCAAATATTAGAAAACCATTTTAAAAATAAATTGGCTGAAATATATCCTAATGCAATTTATAATGGTCATCCTGATTTGCATCTACCGGGACTGATTAGTGTTACAATTCCTTCAGTTACGAGCGATATTCTCTTAGTAAATCTTGATATGAAAGGAATAGCTGTTTCAAGTGGATCAGCCTGTTCATCGGGAACCGTGAAACCATCTGATGTTCTGAAAGCTATGCATATTAGTAATCAGAATAATATTTCGAGCTTGCGCATAAGTTTTGGGAAAGGCAATACTATTGAACAAGTTGATCAGTTAATCGGTGCATTCGATGAAATTCTAAAGAAGTATAACCGGAAAAAATGATGGCAATGCGAGTAGTGGTTGGCATGAGCGGTGGTGTAGATAGCTCAGTTGCAGCGTATTTGCTAAAAGAACAAGGATATGAGGTTCAGTGTGTATTTATGAAAAATTGGGAGGACGAAGATGATGAATTTTATTGTTCCTCTGAAGAAGATTATAGTGATGCAATTCAAGTTTGTGATCTTTTAGACCTGCCTCTTCACTCAGTCAATTTTTCAAAAGAATATCGTGAAAATGTGTTTAAATATTCCCTTGAAGAATATAAATCGGGGCGCACGCCAAATCCTGATGTTTTATGCAATAAGGAGATAAAATTTAAATTTTTTCTGGATTATGCTCTTAATTTAGGAGCGGACGCCATTGCCACCGGGCATTATGCCAGAATATTAAAATCAGCGGATGGTTTTCAATTATTAAAAGGAATCGATAAGAATAAAGACCAAAGTTATTTTTTATACTTATTGGGTCAGGAAGAATTGTCGAAATCTATTTTCCCAATTGGAAATATGAACAAAGACGATGTACGGATTTTAGCAAAAAAGTTAGATTTGCCAACTTCCACTAAAAAAGACAGTACCGGAATTTGCTTCATTGGTGAACGTGATTTTAAAGCATTTTTACTACAATATTTACCCACTCAACCAGGTGATATTGTAACGACCGAAGGAAAAATTGTTGGGCAACATGACGGTTTAATGTATTACACGCTTGGTCAACGAAAAGGAATTGGCGTGGGCGGCGGTCACGGTATAACCGAAGAACCTTGGTATGTTGTAAAAAAGGATTTGGACAAGAATAGTTTAGTAATAGGTCAGGGACACGACCATCCCGGTTTGTACAGTAAAAGCTTAACTGCGGGACAATTACATTGGATAACGTCCGTACCAAGCAAAATTCCTTTTGAGTGTACCGCAAAGATTCGCTATCGTCAAAAAGATCAAGCTTGTACAATTACTAATATCGAAAATAGAATTGCAAATATACAATTTACTGAAAACCAATTTGCTCCAACGCCGGGACAATCAGTTGTATTTTATGATGGAGAACAATGTTTAGGCGGTGGAATTATAGAAACTATTTGAGTTTAAACCACAGAGCCACAGAGGGCACCGAGAAAAAAGATTTTAGAAAATAACCTTGCGAAGGTTTGACTTCTTCGCAAGATTCTATAAAATTAAATTTCTCCAATTTTTATCTTTACCCCGACTTATCGGGGCAAAGTTTTTATCACAATTAAATTTAATAATCTATAATTATTCACTCCGTGTCTCAGTGCCTCCGTGGTAAATTCAATTTATAAAAATGTCTAATCAACGACAACTAGCAACAGTTATAATGGCTGCCGGTAAAGGAACACGGATGGAATCCGATTTGCCAAAAGTACTTCATTTGGTAAGCGGAAAACCGATGCTTTTACATGTAATAAACTTGGCAAAAAGCATTAACTCTGAACGAATTATTACTATTATCGGTCATAGAAAAGAGCTTGTTATTGATGCAATCAAACCGGTCGGAGCTGAATATGTAATTCAAGAACCTCAATTAGGTATCGGGCATGATGTACAGCAGACAGAATTATTATTAAAAGATTTTGACGGAGATGTTCTAGTCCTCTCAGGTGATGTACCGCTTCTACAAAAATCTACAATAGACAAGATGCTGAAAATTCATCGTGAAGCGGATAACGGAGTAACTGTATTAACGGCGATGTTTGAAAATCCGCATGGATATGGTCGTGTAATCAGAAAAAATAATAATACATTAGATTACATAATAGAAGAGAAAGATTGTAATGACGAACAACGAAAAATTAAGGAAATCAACGCCGGTATATATATATTCAAATCTAAAGATCTGTTTCCTGCTTTAAATAAAATTAAAAATGATAATAGACAAAATGAATATTACTTGCCTGATGCCTTAAAATTCATCGCAAATGCGCAACAAAGCATTGCCTTGCATATTACCGATGAACCAATAGAAATTACAGGCGTTAATACAGTTGAACAATTAAAGGAATTGAATTTAATTTATAAGAAATGGTATGGCTAAAAAAATGAAATATATTATCACGTTAATTACAATACTTTCTGTTGGAATGGGTCAACTCAAATCGGATCTATCGCAAAACAATGCGATTCCTCAAGGTTTGTCAGGTTCTGATGGTTCTATTATGTCATTATTTGATCCAAGCCGGTTTAGCATGAATCATAGTTTTTCGGCAAGTATGATAAGCATGAATAAACAATCAATTAGTGTGATGAGTTACACAAACAATATGAATTTCATGCTACGTGATAATCTACGAGTACAAACTTATTTGACATTCATGCAACCAAATATGATTTCTTCAAATACACAAAATCCATATTCAAATAGTCAATTATATTTTAATACGGTGCTTGATTACAATCCTACCGAAAATACTCATTTTCAAGTAAGTTTTGGAAATTATCCAATATATGGCAGACGTCAAGTATCACCCTTTCTCTTAGATCGTGGTTTTTAATTGTTCTCAGATTTAATAAATGCCTAAGAAAAAATCTAAAAGACAGACAAAATTCGTCTATAATATTTTAATTGTTGTTCTGGCAATTGTCGTCGTTGGATTTATTTATTCCTTTGCTCAAAAAAATTGGACTGATGGGGTAACTATTCAAAAGCCCCAACTTAATACTGATCTAAAAGTACAATTAGCTATTGATATATATGAAGCGAATCCCATTTTAAACATTAAAGTTGAGGTTCTAAATGGTTGCGGCGAGAAAGGGATTGCAGCCAAAATTTCCGATTTTTTACGCACAGAACATATCGATGTTGTGCGTTCGGAGAATGCAGCTAATTTTGAATACGAACATACCATTCTAATTCAACGTTCGGATAATTTATTTAATCTTAAAACAGTGGCAAAAGCCTTGTACTTTGATATCAATAATGAAGATCGAGTAATTATCCAGCCCAGTTCAACATCAGATGTTGATCTTACACTGATTCTTGGTAAGGATTACCGCTCCGTAAAACCAATTAAAGTATATCTCGCAAATCAATAATAAAATTGCCAAATACATTCCAGTCAAAAATATTGCAAAAATCAATTAAATCTAATCAATTAGCCGATATAATCGGCAAATTATCATTGACTAAAAATGCTGAAAATGTTCTATCCATTGATGTGCGTAAAGTATCAAGTTCCGCAGATTATTTTATCATTTGTTCTGCAGAGACTGGATTACAAGTTCAAGCAATTGCCAATGCCGTTAGAAAAGGCACTCCGGCTAAACCTTGGCACATTGAAGGACTCGAACATCAGAATTGGGTATTGTTAGATTATGTAGATGTTGTTTTGCATATTTTCAAAACTCAAGTTAGAGAATTTTATTCATTAGAAAAACTTTGGGCTGATGCGCCTACGGTTGAAATAACCGATGAACCTCAAAAACATAGTCAATCGCTATCTAATTAATGCATTAGAAAAACTTAACTTAACTGTTAAGTCATTCGATTTATCCGGTTCGAAAAACCCAAAATTTGGTGATCTTTCAACGAATGTAGCATTAATCCTTGCAAAACAAGTCGGAAGAAATCCGATGGAAATTGCAAGGAAAATCGAACAAGCTATACCAATTGATAATTCCATTTTATCTGAAATAAACGTAACGCCGCCCGGATTCATAAATTTTAGAATAAGTCCAATTTATTATCAATCAGTTGTACAGCAAATTATTAATAAAGATAAACACTTCTATACCGGAAATATAGGCAAAGGGAAAACAGCTAATGTTGAATTTGTCAGCGCAAATCCAACCGGTCCTTTATCAGTTGGGCATGGTCGTCAGGCAGTTATCGGTGATACCATAGCCAATATTTTGCAATGGCACGGTTACAAAGTTACACGCGAATATTATTATAATGACGGCGGAAAACAGATGCGTATATTAGGCGAATCAGTTGAAGCACGATATTTTCAAGAACTTGGTCAATCTGTGGAATGGTCCGATGATTATTATCAAGGTGATTATATCAAAGATATCGCTAAAGATATTGTAAAAGAATTCGGTGAAAAAGTTAAAGTTGGAGATGAAATATTCCGTAAGGTTGCAGAAGAAAGAATTTTCTCCAATATCCGTAATACATTAGAATATATTGGTATTATCCACGATGTTTTCTCTAATGAAAAAAATTTCATCCAACCAATTAAAATTAAAAGTATCATCGAAGGTCTCCGTCAAAAAGGATTGATCTACGAAACAGATGGTGCTACTTGGTATAAGACAACAGCTCTTGGAAAAGATCAAGACCGAGTCCTAATTAAAAGTAGCGGCGAGCCGGCTTATCGGTTACCGGATATTATATATCATCGCGATAAATTTGAGCGAAATTACGATTTGCTTATTGATATTTTTGGTTCCGATCATATTGATTCCTATCCTGATGTCGTATCGGCATTAGACGCACTAGGATACAATACCTCTAATTTACGAGTACTAATTCATCAATTTGTAACATTGACGAAAGGTGGTGAAAAAGTAAAAATGTCCACACGGAAAGCTGAATTCGTTACATTGGATGAGTTAATTAATTTGGTGGGCAAAGATGTTGTACGTTATTTCTTTTTAATGCGCGGCATGAACACACATCTCAATTTTGACTTAGAATTAGCGCAAGATCAATCAGAAAAGAATCCTGTCTTTTATTTGCAATATGCACATGCGAGGATTTGCAATATTATTCGTCATGGCGAGCAACATGGAATTACGTTTGATAAAAATTATGACCCGTCATTGTTATCACATGATGCAGAAATTGAATTAATGAAACAGCTTAATCAATTTCCGGAAATAATGGCAACTGTTCTTGAATTTCTCGAGCCACGCTCAATCACAAACTATCTTCAAACTCTAGCTTCGTCTTTCCATAAATTTTATACGGAATGCCATGTCATAACGGACAATCTTCAAATGTCTCTAGCTCGAATAGCATTAATATCAGCTACAAAAAATATCTTAGCAGAAGGGCTGGATATTCTCGGTATTAGTGCACCTAAGCGAATGTGAAAAAAACAAAAAAAGCACCGGAAGGTAGCTGTTAAAATTGTTTAAATAATTATTGTCTACATTCCGGGTGTTATGTAGACAATATTGATGATAAAGAGTTGGTTTAATAGCCAATTTATTATTTAATATTGACAATTCCATGTACAGTTAGACTTTATAAAGTTTTAATGGCAATCTCCGGGTTGCAAATAAACATAGGTCATTCATGATACAAGCTGTTAGAATATTTAGAAAAATAGGGTTAATTGTGAACAAACGGATTACTCTGGTATTACAGTTGGGAATCATAATATCGTAATTATTTACTTATTGTTCTTTTTTCAAAGCTGAAATGAGTGAATCGAAAAAGGGTTTACTAAATCCTTTTGGAATCCCCTTTATTTTATCTTTATACGGATAAATTATTATCTTATTAGTAAAAATACCCCTTATCAATTTTGCTGATAAAATATTTTCTAGTGATATTTCAGACTTTGATACAACTGAATCGACATAAAGGGATTTCCCATCTCCTTTAGAAAGAAAAAATAATCTTTTGGTGGTTAGTATTATATCCCATCTAGCATAAAATCCGTTGTAAGGTTTAGGCGCCTTTGCTTTTGTTGTAATGTAAGCAAGTATTTTACCAATCTACCAATTCACCAATCACCTAAACCGTGGAGGCGGGGAGAGTCGAACTCCCGTCCGAAATAACACCTTGAAAAACATCTACATGCTTAGTCTACCGGATTAATCTTGTTCTTTAAACTGCCGGCGACCCCAATTAAAAAGAACCAGTCCAATCAATCTTATTCGATCCGCTTGGACAGCGAACCGAACCAGCCTATGTTTATGACGCCCTTAAATAAAACCATAGGCGCATTCTATTCAGGACGACTTACGTCTTAAGCGTAAGCTACGTTGCCGTAATTGGCACTTATTGTTTTTCCAAGAATATTCAATTCCGTCTTGGCGGAACGCATGCCGTTAATCAACGTCTTTATCCCGTCGAAACCGGTCGCCCCCTTTTCAAATAACTGTTTAATTTACTGCAAGTTCCACAATAAAAGAAGGCTCCGAACGCCAACCCGAAGCCTTTTTTTCGCTCGTTTTTTTACAACGAGCCAACATTTTCACTTGCCGACCTCCTAGTGTCAAATCTTGTTATCTAATCAAATTTTACCTCTAGGGGTATCTGAAAGATACAAGTTGATAAAATTAAAGAGCAACTAATAAAGTAAAATTCTTACAATTATTTTTAGTTTTAGGTCGAATTATTACATTCATTATTACTAATTTTGCCACCTTCATGCGCCAGTAGCTCAATTGGCAGAGCAGTTGACTCTTAATCAATTGGTTGGGGGTTCGATTCCCTCCTGGCGTACTAACTTAACCCCGTTTAACAACGGGGTTTATAGTATTTGAACCTATCGTGTTAAAATTGTATCAGATCGTAAACTTAAGACCTATTCCTCCACCAATTGTAATAGGTGCACCGCTGCCAAAAATGATATTTGTCCTAAATTCAATTGGGATTGATATAAAATCACTAAATTTTATTATATGACCTATCCCTAGAGGAAATCCAACCGTCGTACCGGTACCATTCATAAATGTATATAATCCCGTTCCAGTTGTTAAATAGTATTGGTTGGCAAAATTTAATTGTATTAAAGCACCTATATGCCATGTCCAAATTGTACCCCACCGCCATCTATCGTATCCCGCCATTGTTTGATAGCGTTCTTCCCATCGGTAAAGCCGATTGAATCCGATTTCTCCTCCAATCGACATTCTGTCTCTCTCTAAAAATATCTGCACTAGACCTTTATAGTTGAATTGGTTCCAATCTACTAATCCTTCATTAGTAATATCAGAGATTTCCGAGATTTCCATTGCTTGAGCCACATCAACGATAGTATATCAAAAGTTATTTTGAAGATTAATTATTATTTTATTATTTTTGGCTTGTTGGATATTCTGATTATGATTATAAGCTGTTTGTGAATATCCTGCATTTATTATGATAGCCATAATAGGCAACAATTTCACAAAGTTAGTTGCCATACTTACTCCTAATAAATATATGTCATTACTATAAACTAAAAAAGTTTGGAGACAATTGCAATTTTACAATAAAATCATAACTCAACGGTTTTTAGAATTTCAACTTACTCGGACGAACGCATGTAATTATGGTATGACAAGTAGACACTGAACCAAAATGTATTTAATAATTCCTCTGATGATTATTTATTATTAATAAATTAGGTTTCGCTCTAAAAGCATTCGATAAATTAATGTATTATAATATACAGTTTCATCCTTGGATAAATGTTTTATAATATTATCGTTATCATCAATTTTTAAATTATAATCCAATACTCGATCAATCATTATACTCTCATTATTCAAACGAAGTTTAACGTTAGCGGGCGCATTA